>NZ_JARKVQ010000009.1:0-139765 GCF_029946565.1 Iodidimonas sp. MBR-22 | reverse complement strand
CGATCCAAATCCCGGCTCGGAGACTTCTACAGAAACCTCGTCGAAAGAGGAAAACGCAAGATCGTCGCCATAACCGCTCTCATGCGAAAAATCATCGTCATCGCTAACGCAAAAATCAGAGATATGAAACTCCAACAACAGAGTTGATGACGAAAGAGGGGGTGGGGTGATGCGGGGTGACGAGAGGGAGAAAGGGCCGGGTGACGTTGATAGTGGCCGAGAGAAGAAGGAGCCAGCGCGACTGAGCGCCGGCGCTGTTGCGCCGCCCCATCGGAGCCGTGAGCGCAGCGAACTGGCGCGAGATCAAAAAAGAGAGAGAAGAAGGAAAAGAAGGTCATTTTTAGCGATGGTTTGGGCGGCAGGATTGGGCTAAGAAAAAAGCGGGGAGTGATGATAAAAGGATAAAGATCAATGACATTGGACGCACCCGCCAATCTGGTTTCCCTGCTTTTTGATCAAGCAAACAAAAACGGTAAAAAGTCTTTTTTATATACCAAGCGTGATGGCCGCTATCAGCCCCAAAGCTGGACTGACGTGGCCGACAAGGTCGCGAGGCTGGCCGCCGCCCTGATGGCGCAGGGGATCGGGCGTGGGGATCGGGTGATGCTGGTTTCTGAAAATCGCCCGGAATGGCTGATCGCGGATTTTGCGATCATGGCCGCCGGGGCCATCAGCGTGCCCGCCTATACCACATCCACCACCGCCGATTATCAGCATATCCTGAACAACAGCGGGGCGAAGGGCGTGATCATCAGCAGCCCCAAGCTCGCCCGCATGGTGCTGCCCGCCGTGCATCAAAGCGATCATGCCGAATTTGTGATCGCGATCGATGACACAAAATTGGCCCAAAGCATCAATGCCCGGATTTTGCGCCTTGAGGATATTCTGGCCCAGCAAAGCGCGTGTGTGGAGCGGATGCAGGCAGCAGCGCGGCAGATCAAGCCCGATGATATCGCCTGTTTGATCTATACATCGGGCACCGGCGGCGCGCCCAAGGGGGTGATGATCAGCCATAAAGCGATTTTGCATAATTGCATGGGCGCCTGCGATGTTTTGGCGGAGATCGGGCTTTCCGGTAATCGCTTCCTTTCCTTCCTGCCGCTCAGCCATGCTTATGAACACAGCGCGGGCCAGGCCCTGCCGGTGGCCATTGGGGCCGAGATTTTTTATGCTGAAGGGCTGGATAAGCTCGCCGCCAATATGGCCGAGGCGCGCCCCACCATCATGGTGGTGGTGCCCCGGCTTTTTGAAATGCTTCGTCAGCGGGTTTTGCGGCAGGTGGAAAAAGAGGGCGGCCTCAAAGAAAAACTTTTCCATCAGGCCCTGGCCTTGGGGGTGAAACGCCATGAGCAGGGCGGCAGGCTGGATCTCCTTGATGAGATCATGGATCGGCTGCTGGATCGGCTGGTGCGGGTGAAGGTGCGGCGGCGCTTTGGCGGGCGATTGAAAGCGCTGGTTTCGGGCGGCGCGCCGCTGAACCGTCAGGTGGGATCGTTTTTCATCGGGCTGGGCCTGCCTTTATTGCAGGGCTATGGCCAAACCGAAGCCGCGCCGATTATCTCCGTTAACCGGCCCCATCATGCCAAAATCAATAGCGTGGGTCCGCCGATGAAGGGCGTGGAGGTGAAAATTGCCGAGGATGGCGAAATTCTGGTGCGCGGTGATCTTTTGATGGCCGGCTATTGGGGTGATGAACGCGCCACCAAACTGGCCCTGCGCGAGGGCTGGCTGCATACGGGCGATATCGGCCAATTCGATGCGGATGGCCATTTATTCATCACGGATCGGAAAAAGGATATTATCGTATCCGACAAAGGCGAAAATATCTCCCCGCAAAGGGTGGAGGGGATGCTTTCCCTTGAACCCGAAATTGCGCAGGTGATGATCTTTGGCGACGAAAAGCCCTATCTGGTGGGGCTGATCGTGCCCGATGCCGAATGGATGGCGGCATGGGCGAAAGCCGCAGGCCACGCCCCCGATCTCAAGGCTCTGGCGGATAACAAGGATTTGCACGCGGCTTTGGATAAAGCGGTGAGCCGGGTGAACAAGCGGCTGGCCAGCCCCGAGAAACTGCGCCGCTTTGCTTTGGCCGATGAAGCCTTTTCCATCGAAAATGAGCAGATGACCCCAACCTTGAAAATTCGCAGGCATGTGATCTCGAAAGTCTATCGCAACCGTATCGAAGGGCTTTATGCTGGTCATGGCAAACATCATCAGCCCGATGGTGATAAAACTTCTGAATGAGGGGGATTTCAATGGCAAAAGGATTTGATGGAAAGCGGGCTTTGGCCGCGCTTTTGCTGGCCGCAGGATTGAGCCATTCGGCCGCAGCCCAGCGCGATTTTTCCGATGTGGAGATCAAGATCGAGCCGGTGGCGGGCAATGTGCATGTGCTTTATGGGGCGGGCGGCAATATTGGCGTCCTGACCAGCGATGACGGGGTGATTCTGATCGATGATCAGTTTGCGCCCTTGACCGATCGGATTTTAGAGGCCATCGCCAGCCTTGACAGCGGGCCGGTGAAATTCCTGCTCAATACCCATTGGCATGGCGATCATACCGGCGGGAATGAAAATCTGGGCGAAGGGGGCGTGGTGATCGTGGCTCATGATCATGTGTATCGCAGGCTGGCCCAGCCGCAACGTTTCAGCAATGAGCGCCGCAATACCGAAGCCCGGCCCAAAGCCGCTTTGCCGGTTTTGACCTTCAATGATCAGCTCAGCTTTCATCTGGGCGAAGATGCCCGCGCTTATCACATGCCTCACGCCCATACCGATGGCGACAGCATCATCCATTTTCCCGAAAGCAATGTGATCCATATGGGCGATCTTTTGTTCGTCGATCGCTATCCCTTCATCGATATCGAAAGCGGCGGCAATCTTTTGGGCGTCATCGATGGGGTGATCAAGGCGATGGCTTTGGCCGATGAAAAAACCACGTTCATCGGGGGGCACGGCCCGCTGGCGGATCGCGAACGGGTGCGGGCCTATCTGAATGTGCTGGAAACCGCGCGGGATCGGGTGCGGCCGATGATCGCCGATGGTAAAAGCCTGGAAGACGTGATTGCCGCCCGCCCGATGGCCGCCTATGACGAGGCATGGGGCAGCGGTTTCATCAACCCCGAAGCTTTTTTGCGCGCTGTTTATGAAAGCCTTAAAAACCCGGCGCATTAATCTCTATCCATGTTAAAACCCCGGCACCAATCCCCATATCTATGACCCACCCATAAACGGAACAGACCGCCGATCATGACCGAACAGAATAACAAGCCAGATGAAGGGCACAGCCGCTTTGCCTTTGACCAAAGCCATGGATTGCCCATTGATCATGATCGGCGGGCTTTTCGCGCGGCATTGGGCCGCTTTCCCACCGGGGTGGCGGTGGTGACGGCGCAGGGGGCAGAAGGCCAGCCCATCGGCATCACCATCAACAGCTTTTCATCGGTGAGCCTGGAACCGCCGCTGGTTTTGTGGAGCGTTGATCATCAAGCCTCGCGGGCTGCTGATTTTATCAGGGCCGAACATTTTGTGATCAGCGTGATGGCCGAAGATCAGGGCCAACTGGCGCGGCAATTTGCCGGACCGGAAGACAAGCGCTTTCAGGATGGCCGCTTTCACCATGTGGAATGGCACCCTTTGGGCGAGGATATTCCCATCCCCGAAGGCGCGGTGGCGGTGTTTTTATGCCGCAAATATGCCGATTATCCCGGTGGTGATCACCAGATCATCGTGGGGCAGGTGGAGCAGGTGATCAGCCGCACGGCCAATGCCCTGCTCTTTCATGATGGGGTTTTGCGGCCGCTCGCCTGATTATCTGGCCTG
The DNA here is from genome assembly GCF_029946565.1 of Iodidimonas sp. MBR-22. NCBI lineage: Bacteria > Pseudomonadati > Pseudomonadota > Alphaproteobacteria > Iodidimonadales > Iodidimonadaceae > Iodidimonas > Iodidimonas sp. MBR-22. The sequence continues at coordinate 135,944 of NZ_JARKVQ010000009.1, read as the reverse complement.
ATTATCTGGCCTGATCATTCCGCCGCCTGCTTGCCTTTTGCGGCCTTGGTGCTTTGGGCGGCTTCGGCCGCGAGCCAACGCTCCGCCTCGAGCGCGGCCATGCAGCCCATGCCTGCCGCCGTTACGGCCTGACGATAAATATCATCGGTCACATCCCCCGCCGCATAAACCCCGGGAATATCCGTGGCGGTGGAATCCGGCGCGGTTTTGATATAGCCATGGCCATCCATGCTCAGCTTGCCCTTGAACAGGCTGGTGGCGGGCACATGGCCAATGGCGATGAACACCCCATGGGCGGGCACGATCCGGGTTTCGCCGCTGCGGCTATGGGCCAGCCGCGCTCCGGTGACCCCAAGGGGATTTTCATCCCCTAAGATTTCATCGATCTGATGATCCCAGATCACCTCGATCTTTTCATGGGCAAACAGGCGATCTTGCAGGATTTTTTCCGCCCGCAGATGATCGCGGCGATGAACCAGCGTTACTTTCGAGGCAAAATTGGTCAGATAAAGGGCTTCTTCCACGGCGGTATTGCCGCCGCCCACCACGATCACTTCCTTGTTGCGATAGAAAAAACCATCGCAGGTGGCGCAGGCGGAGACCCCGAAGCCCTTGAATTTTTCCTCGGATGGGATGCCCAGCCAGCGGGCCTGCGCGCCGGTGGCAATTACCACAGAATCGGTGGTATAAAGCCTGCCGCTATCGCCGGTGGCGCGGAAAGGGCGGCTGTCGAGATCGATATCGGTGATGATGTCCTCGATCAATTCCGTGCCCACATGCAGGGCCTGGGCCTTCATCTGCTCCATCAGCCACGGGCCCTGGATCACATCGGCAAAGCCGGGGTAATTTTCCACATCGGTGGTGATGGTCAATTGCCCGCCCGGTTGCAGCCCGGCAACGATGGTGGGGCTTAAATTCGCCCGTGCCGCATAAATCGCCGCCGTATAGCCCGCAGGCCCCGATCCGATGATCAGAATTTTGCTGTGATGGGGGGCGGGCACTTGGCTCTGGGGCATCGGGTTTCTCCGGCTGCCCGCCGGGTGGGGCGGGTTTTTATGGATGGGTCATAACAAAAAGCACCGCCAAAGCGATGCGTTGATCTTTCGGTTATTTAATCCTCAAAACCCATGGGCGCAAGATGCGGCTTTAATCAGGGGATTGACGCGCGCAGGTTCAAGCATGGGCCTCAATCGAGATGATGGGCGCGCCGATCAGGGCGGGACTGCGCCGAACCAAGGGGCAGGGCTTTCAGGGCCTTCACACAATCGCGCATGGTTTTGGCATAATCTTCCAGTTCGGGCGAGGTGGTGGATTGCGACAAACGATCCGCCGCCCGGGCCATGCGATCAAGCAGATCATCGGCGCGATCAACAGGGCTGCGATGACGCACGCCCGCATCGGGGCTGGTGAGGCGATCAAGATCGCGCACGGTGCCGATATACCCCTCGAATCGGCCTTCGGGAAAGGAAAAGCGCGGCTGGGCCCGCAAACGCCAGCGTCGGGCCGGCTGATTTTTTGGCATGGTTTGAAAAACCAGATCTTGCAAAGGCACATGGCGGGCCATCGCCCGGGCAATATCATCGGCTGTTGGGGCGGCGGCGTGCAGATCAAGGGCATAGGTCAGAAATTCGCCATAAAGCGCAGGCATCGATGCGCCAAAAGCCTGCACCGCATTGGGGGAAAGCCGGGTGATCCGGCCATCCCGGGCGGTTTCAAATTGCCAGCTATCATCGGATTGATCCACCAAAGGCTCCAGATGTTTGGGGCGGGCAGGGATGGGCGTCGTGTTCAGTTGCGGCTCCAGATTTTTCGCCGATTCCAGATTGTGTTGAGCCTCTGGATTGGGTTGGGGCCCAAGCTTAGGGGCGGGCTTAGGGGCAGGCTTGGCCGCAGCTTGGGGGGCAAGCGGTTCAGGGTTTGGATTTGATTGCGGTGATGGGGGGGCTTTGGCCTCAGCGGATTTCGGGCTGGCGGCGCTTTTATTGGGCTGTTGCAAATGCCGGGCGGTGACCCGGGCCAAAGCCAGCCAGACATCAAGGGTGAGATCGGCACGTCTGGCGATTTCGATATGATGATCGGGGCCGGTTTTGGAAATCAACTGGATCAATTCAGGGGGGCTGAACGGCACCTGACGCAAAAGCGGGGTACTGATGCGGGCCTCATCGGTGGCCAAAAGGCTGGCCAGATCCTTTGGCGGCGCGGGCAGGCTGGTCAGATGCTGCACCATTTTGCGCCGGGCCGTGGGGGCGGCCTGGGGCATCAGGCTTTCCAGCATCCGCAAAAGATGGCCCCGGCGTTCCGGCTCGTCTTCACGATCTTCGTGCAGCAAACGCCGGGCCAGAGCGATGAAAAGCTCGGTATGTTCCTGATCGTTATCCGCCTGCTCCAATTCCGCGTGCTCCAAGGCGACATCCTGATGCTGATGTCCGATATTTGGCGTGAAATCATTGTTCAGCCCAAAAGTCCGCCCCGTCTTGAAATTCTTGGTTTCATTCCGGGTCCCATCGCTGAATTCAGCATATGCGCCGGTTCTGCGCTGATGATCAGCGAGTTCCGTTTCCTCTTGATGCATGGTCGTCTTGCCCTGTTCCGTTCCCGAAAGCGCCCCCGCGCTTGTTCCGCGCGGAGTTTGCACTGTTTGTTCGCAGAACGCAAACCCTCTAAATTTCAGCAGGGAAGGGCTGGAAATATCCTGACCATTGATTATTATATTGTTATAATATTTTTTGGGGAAAAGGCGCGAAATGCGTCTGTCACATGCAGATGGAGCGAAAGACGATGGCCAGAGTGAAGCTTGATGCAGTGGATATGAAAATTCTCACATCCCTGCAGGATGAAGGTCGGATGACCAATGTTGATCTGGCCGAACGGGTGGGGATCACCGCGCCGCCCTGCCTGCGCCGGGTGCGGGCGCTGGAGGAATCGGGCTTCATCCGTGGTTATCATGCCGATCTCGATCAGGAAGCCCTGGGCTTTGGGATCACTGTTTTCGCCCTTGTCTCTCTGCGCAGTCAGGCGGATGCCGATTTGCAGGCTTTCGAGCGGAAAGTCGCCGATTGGCCTTTGGTGCGGGAATGCTTTATGCTCAATGGCGAAATTGATTTCATTCTCAAAATTGTAGCCCGGGATCTGGCTGAATTTCAGCGCTTTCTGACTTCCGAACTCACCTCCTCGACCAATGTTGAAAGTGTCAAAACCTCGCTCACCATCCGCTCGTCAAAGCGGGTGCCCGGGGTGCCTTTGCCGCTCCCGAAAAAATAAGCATCGCGCATGGGGATGAACAGCGGGCGTGGCTTCAGGCTTCTGGCCGGTGGCCCGCACGCGCCCTTTTGGGCGGATGTGCCGGATTTTCAGCCACGCTGGCCTTGGATGGGCGGTGATCTGCAAACCCTGCGCAATCGCTTTGTTGCACCCCCCAAAGCTTTATGGGGGGTGGAAAGGCGGCTTTTGATCCCTTTGCGATCCCCATCTTTGGGGGCTTTATCTGCGCTTTCCAATGCGCCTTCCGATCTGGCAAAGGCGAAACAGCAAATGCCGGGGGCCTCACCCATCGTTCTTATGGTGCACGGCCTTGGCGGCTGCGAGGATAGCGCCTATCTGCGCCTCGGCACGCTTGGGCTTGAAGGCTGCGGGGTTGAGGTGATCCGCCTTAATCTGCGCGGGGCGGGGCCATCGGCGGCCAGCAGCGCGGGCCCTTATCATGGGGGTCTGACCGATGATTTGTGCGATGTGCTGGCGTGGCTTCACGCGGAAAGGCCGGGTCAGCCGGTGCTGGCCATCGGCTTTTCTTTGGGCGGGCATATGCTTTTGCGCCTGGCGGGGCAATTGGGGGCGGGCGAGATTGAGCTTGAAGCCCCGCACCCCTTGGCGATCATGAGCATCAGCGCCCCTTTGGATCTGGCGGCGGCGGGGGCGCGCATTGCCGCGCCGCGCAATCGCATCTATCATCAGGCCCTGTTGCGCTGGATGAAGCGGGATGGCGCGCAATGGGCCCCATCGGATGATGATCTGCAACAACGTCTGCGGGCGGTTGCCAGTATTCGCGATTTTGATGATCGGATCGTGGCCCCTGCCCATGGTTTTCGCAATGCCGACGATTATTATCACCGGGCTTCGGCGATCCACGGGCTTTCACGGATCCGCCTGCCGGTTCTTGCCCTGCATGGGGATGATGATCCCTGGATTCCCCTTGATGCTTATCAGGCAGCCGATTGGCCCGATGGGGGCCATGTTCAGGTGGCGATCAGCCGGGGCGGCGGGCATGTGGGCTTTCATGGTCGCCAAGGGATTTTGCCCTGGTATGTGATGGTCACACGAAAATGTGTTCTGGCGCACATCTCTGGCGCAAGGCCGGGCATGGCCGTTTTTTGAGGGCGCATAAGGCTTTGCAGCGGCCAAGTGGAAAGAGGCCGTAACCTCCGATTAATCATGCTTCTATAGACCCTGTTAAGGCTAACTATCGTAAAATCAACCTTATGAAATTCAAAGCAGGCGTCAATTTATGGAGTTCAAGGGATTGAGATTGCCCCCGTCATCGAGCCGCGCACAGCTTGAAAAAGTTGTTCTGGCGCGCAAGGTCGGGCTGTTTCTCCTTGAAAAGCACGACCCGGGCGAGCGGCAGGTCGTGGAAGACGTGGCCCGCACCCTTGCCCATGATCTGAGCGTGGAAGTGCGCCAAACTCTGGCATTTGAATTGCGCCGGGCCGGTTATCTGCCCCTTGATCTGGCCGAGAAAATTGCCCGCGATGTCGATGATGTATCCTCGCCTTTTTTGCAGCATGTTTCTGTTTTTAAAGATGACGATCTGGCGCGGCTGGCCCGTGAATTGGATGAACATGCGCAGATTGCCATCGCCCGGCGATCCCATGTGCCCGATATCGTGGCGGTGGCCATAGCGGAAACCGGCGGCGAACGGCCGGTGACCTATCTGATCCGCAATCCCGGCGCTGAAATCGAACGCGCCTGTGGCCCCATTCTCAATCGCTTCAGTGGCAATCGGGCGATGATGGATCATCTCAGCCGCCGGGGGGATCTACCCCTCGAAATCGTTCAGCGGCTGGTGGATCATGTGTCGCAGGCCTGCCGCGATGCCTTGGTCGTGCATTATGATCTGTCGGCTGAAAAAGCTGATGCCTTGGCCGCCGCAAGCCGGGCCGATACCGTTTTGAAATGGTTGGAAGGGGCAAGCCGGGGGGCGCTCAATGAACATATCCGGCAGCTTGAACAGCGCGGGGCGCTGACCGATCGCTATCTGGTCGATATTACCAAGCGCGGCGGATTGCGCTTTTTTGAAAGTGTGATGGCCTATAAAACCGGGATCGACATCATCACTATCGAGCGGATTATCAGCGCCCATAGCGCCACCCATGTGCTGAAGCTGATCCGCCGGGCGGGCTATCGCGATGAACAGGCCACCCGGCTTTTGGGGGCGTGGGAAATGGGCGTCAATCAATCCGTGGGCGGATAGCCGCGCACCAGCCGGGCTTCGTGGCGCCATGCCCGATAAAATTCCAATAGATTGATGGGCGGTGCGCCGCGCCTGCGATTGTCCCGGCCAATGGCAAACAGCATCGAGAATTGCTCAAACAGATCGCCATAGGCTTTTTTAAGGGTCATCCGCGAATCCCAGATATGGGTGGCTTCGCCGCCCGCGCCATTGACCTCGATGATGGTGAAATCGCGGCCCTCTTGCAGGGCCTTGAAATCATTGAAGCGCACATCAAAGCGACCGATATAAAAGCCATCGATATCGCGGGCCAGTGCGTCGATGGCTTGGGTCAAAGCTTCGGTGATATAGGGGCGGCCATCACGGAAAATCGCGCCCTTTGAATGGCTTCCGGCAAAAGCGAGGCGCACGGGCTCGCCTTTGGGGATGATTTCATCGAGCCGGGCTGCATTCCGCTTCAGATAAAGATGGGGCAATTGCCCGGCACGGGGATCATCCATGATCAGGCGTTCCAGATGATCCCGCCCATTGCCGATGATCGTGGGAAAATATTTTAAGGTCATGGAAAACAGCCGCCCCTGTTTTTGCGATGGCGACCGCACATAAAAAAGCCCCACCTCGCCCGGTTGATCCACCAGCTTTTGCAAGATGATCAAGGCCCCATCGGGAAAGCTTGCGATATAGCGGTCAAGATCGCGATCATTGCGCACCACCTGCACGCCCGCCCCCCGGCAGCCCATATCGGGCTTGGCGACCAGCGGATAATCAAGGCCCGATGCCCGCGCCTTTGCCATCACGCTCAGGCTTTGATCTTTGGCCTGATGATCGGCACAAAAGCAGATGAACGGGGCGAGGGCGGCTTTTGCCCTGTCGCCAAAGCGCGAGAACACCTGCGCCTTGCTTTCTCCCACAAAGCCGCCATTGGGAAAGCCCGGATTGGCTGCCGTGGGCAAGGCGGGGCCGCCATAGCGCAGGCTGAGCCAAAGCCACCAAAGGATTACCGGAGTATAAAAGAGCCACTGGGGCCAGAATTCAAAAAACGACAGCTTTTGCGCGCTTTCATCAAGGGCGGGCATATTGGCATGGGGGGCCGCTATGGGGCGTTCAGTCTCAGACTTTTCAGGGACAGTCATCAGGGGTGCAGTCATGATCTATGGTGATCCTCAGGCAGGGGGCGAACCCCGAATATCCGCGCACATATGGGGCCAATAAAATGCGGAACAACCAAGCCAAACAATAAAATGATGATCGCCCCCAGCCATTTCCATGGACCAAGGGCATCGAGAAAGGGCTTCCCGGCATAAAAGATCACGATGAACACAAGGCCGGTCCATAAAACCGAGCCCAGGCTGAGGATGGCGATGAAAAAAGGAAAGGAGAAACCGAAAAAGCCGCTGGCCGTATAGGTGGGAAAACGGGTGCCGGGCATGAAGCGGGTGGCCAGCAGAATAGGCCCCAGCCTTTGTTCCACCCAGCGTTTGGTTTGATAGATGCGGCGCGTGGCCACCAACCGGCGCATGAAGCGATAGCGCGCCGCCAGGGCCCCCGCGCCATAAAGGGCCCCATCGCCGACGATGATCGCGATATTCACGGCCAAAAAGCCCAAAGGCCAGCCGATCAGGCCCTGTGAGGCCAGAAGGGCGGTACCCACAGTCACCGCATCTTCAGATATAAAGCTGAGCCCAATGGCAAGGGCGATGAACAGCAATGGCTGGCCCGCCAGATGCTCCATGATCCTGAGCGCCCAATCGAAATCCATGCTCAGCCCTTTTTCATGCCGATCCTCACAGATCATCAATCAGTTCATGAAGGGCATCGAGACAATGGCGGGCGAGATGCTTTGATCGTTCGGGCGACCAGCCGAATGTGGGCTCGGGATCATTGGCATTATCCTTGAAGGGCATTTCCAATGTCATCGCCGGGCAGCCGAATCGTTCCGCCACCCAATCGGTGCATTTCTTGAGATCGGATGTGCCGGGGGCATCCTTGGGATAGCCATGTTCGGTTTGGAAATCCGGGCTCAAGCGGGCCAAAGTTGCCTGATAGCGATGATACAGGCGCAACTGCTTTTCATTGATCGAAGGGATGCCCTCGAAACCGGCGAGAAAATTATAGGGCAGGGCTTCATCGCCATGCACATCCATATGAAAATCAACGCCCAGACGTTCCATATTGCGGCGCGCCCAATAAACCTCGGGGCTGGTTTTCTCATCGGGATCATTCCACACCCGGTTGAGATTGACCCCGGCGGCATTGGTGCGCAGGTGCCCCCGCCGTGATCCATCGGGGTTCATATTGGGAATGATATAAAAACGCGCCTTCGATAACAGGCTGCGGGTGACCGGATCATCGGTATCAAGAAGGCGATCAAGCAGGCCTTCCATCCACCATTCGGCCATGGTTTCCCCCGGATGCTGGCGACCGATGAACCAGATTTTCTTGCCCTGTTGTCCGCCGCCGCTGCCCACTTCGATCATATCGATATCCTGGCCATCGAGGCTTTGGCCAATGGATCTGATGCGGACCAAAGGATTGACCGATGCACTGGCAATCAGATCGGCATGACGCTCCATGGAATAGGGAGCAAAGGTGGCATACCAGACTACATCATAGTCCGGTCGATGATTGATGATCAGCCTTGTGCCATCATATTCGGTGGGCACGCGAAACCATGTTTGGCGATCATAGGATGCCACCACATTATAATTGTGCCAGCCATCGGGATAGGCGCTTTGCGATGCATTTTCGATCAGAATGCGACAATCGGCCCGCAGGGCACCGGTGGCGCGAAAATAAAACCACTGGAAAAAATCCGATTGATGGTCCTTTTTGATGGCCAGACGAATTCTGTGGGGTCCGCCGGGGCCGAGAACTTCAATATTCCCGCCGTCGAAATTGCTGGTGATATCCATATGCTGTGTTTCTCAAAGGGTTGCTGTGATGATGAAGCGCCGGGCCGTGGCCGGGCATGTTGGTGAGGAAGATTGAAAACTTCGGAATAGGGTTTTCAGGAATCGGGGCATCAGGAACCGGGGTCAGGGTTCAGGGTGACCTGTGTCGTGCGGCCTGAAGGGCCGGGAAAATCCTGCAGAAGGGCCCGTGCCAAAAGCGGGATGATGCGTGTTTTATCATCCACCCGCCCGGTGGATAGGGCCCGGCCTTCCCAGATCCTGTTGCCGCTGGCGGCATCGATCAAAACCAGTTCAAGGCGGCGGCGAAACACGGTTTCAGGCTCATCATCGCCAAGGGGGAAGCTGACACCACCGCCAATCCCCCCTCTGCGGCCAAAGCTGCCGCCACCGATGCTGATCGTGCCCTGATCTTTGGGCGCTGCCGCCGCCGGGCTGTTGATATAATCAAGTTCGGCGATAATCTCGGGGGGCTGATCGCCTGCCGGGCTGAAGCCGTGCTTTTCAAGTTCGGCTCCCAGCATTGCGGCAATGGCGCCAAATTCCAATGTTTCAAGCTCTTTACGGGCGGGCTTGATGGTGATGGTTTGGCCACTGTCCACATCAATCTGTGCCGTGTGGAAGCGCACCACCTCAGCCTTGAATTGCGGCCCGGCACAGGCCCCCACCATCCCCATGAGGAAGATGAGCGCCAGAGTTCTCATTATGCGTGTGTTCATGATCATCTCTACAAATTACCAAGGGAGCCGGTTTGATTGCAAGCCTTCGATCCGCGCTCTCCTCTCATCATGGCGATGGATGATAGCGATTTTTCAGGCCAATGGTGCATTTTTGCGCTTAAAATCGGGGTGCGAAAAGCCGTGATTTCATGTATAATCCTATCACCGACGCTGATGGGCGCACCGGTCGCTCGAAAGTGCCGGCATATCACCGCACCTTACAAGGCGCGGAAAAGGGAAGGCGACCCGGCCTTGATCCCACTCATGCAGGCGCGGGGCCGCCTTCTCTGGATTTTGATGCCATTAAAGCGACCAACAGGGTGCTTGACAGTCCATGGCTGTGCCCATATGGTCGCGCGCTCTAATCAGATTAATGATCCCGGTTTCGGCATGTCATCATGCTGGTTCCTGTGGCGATGACGGGTTGACGTTATGAAAGTCAGAAATTCACTCAAATCACTGAAATCGCGCCATCGCGATTGTCGGGTTATTCGTCGCAAAGGTCGCACCTATGTGATCAACAAGACGAATCGTCGTTTCAAGGCACGCCAGGGCTGATCAGCAAGCATTGCGGTGGGGCTTGGGCTTTGTCGCGTGCTTTGCCTTGCGGGCAAGACAGAAAAATCGCCGTGTTGGGATTCCCGATCAGGGGTTCTGGCGCGGCGCCTTCATGTCTGGCTTTTTGCAACATCTTGAGCAAAACGGGGTCCTGCCTATGTCAGCGCCGGTGCACGCAGTCATTTTCGATATCGGGAATGTTCTGGTTCGCTGGAACCCCCGCAGGCTTTATCGCCAATTGATCGAAGATGAAAAGGAACTCGATTGGTTTCTTGAAACGGTGGTTCCGCTTTCATGGCACACTCAGCATGATCTGGGGGTGCCGTTTGCCGAAAACATCAAGACGCGTCAGCAGCAATTCCCCGAATATGCCGATCTCATTGCCCTGTTTTATGAGCGTTGGGACGAGACCATCGAGGGCCCCATCGATGGATCGGTGGCTCTTCTCGAACAGCTTGATGATGCCGGCATCCCGGTTTTTGCGCTGACCAATTATTCCGCCGAAACCTTTCCCGATTTTCGCCGCCGGTTCAGATTTTCCGACCGTTTTCGCGATATCGTCGTCTCAGGCGCTGAAGGGATGGTCAAGCCCGATCCACGGCTGTACGATCTGGCGATCAAACGATTTGGGGTTCGTGCCGAACACAGCGTTTTCATCGATGATCGGCCAGATAATGTGGAGGCGGCGATTGAACGAGGATTGCAAGGCCTTGTGTTCACAGGTCCTGAAACTCTGGAGCAGGATCTGCTGCGCCTTGGTCTGCCTTTATGATCAGCGGGGCCGTTTTCCGGCTGCCCTTCGGCCCAAAGCCCTGAGCCATGGTCTTTTGCCTGATCGCCGGCCAAGGCAGCAAAATCCATGATTGATTTTCGGCCGATTCTGAATATTTGCGGCATGTTGCTGATCGTGATGGCCGTGGCCATGATTTTTCCAGCTCTGGCCGATGTGATCAACAGCAATCCCGATTGGATCGTTTTCTTCTCGTCATCGGCACTCACCGCTTTTGTGGGCGGTGGTCTTTATCTGGCTACCCGCAGCGGCAGCCCGGCGGAGATTTCGCGTCGGCAGGCCTTTGCTCTCACCACATTTGCCTGGCTTTTCGTTTCGGCGGCGGGGGCTTTGCCTTTTCTTTTTTATGGCAATGCCCTGTCTTTACCCGATGCGGTCTTTGAATCCATCTCCGGTCTCACCACCACCGGGTCTACAGTGATTTCGGGGCTGGAACAGCAGCCGCCGGGCATTTTGCTCTGGCGTCAGTTGATGCAATGGATCGGCGGGGTGGGGATCATCCTGATGGCGATCATCATGCTGCCCTTTTTAGGTGTGGGCGGGATGCAGCTTTTTGAAACGGAAAGCTCTGAGCGCTCGGGTCGGATCGTCCCCCGGGCCCGGCAGTTTGTGGCCTATATCAGCCTGATTTATTCCGGCCTCACCCTCGCCTGCGCGATTATCTATTATCTTTTGGGGATGAGTGCTTTTGATGCTTTGGGCCATGCGATGTCGACCGTATCGACCGGTGGCTTTTCAACCCATGATGCCTCCTTCGGCTATTTTCAATCACCTTCTTTGCAATGGACGGGAACCCTTTTCATGATTGCGGGGGGGATTCCTTTCGTGGCCTATATCCGTTTTGTGCGGGGACAGCATACGGCTCTATTTAATGATGTGCAGATCAAGGCCTTTTTGGCTTTTCTGGCCTTTGTGTCGATCAGTCTGGGGATATGGCTCACCAGCACCGGGCAGGCGCAATCCTTGGAGGAAGGGCTGCGGCTGGCGGCCTTCAATGTGGTGTCGATCGTCACCACCACCGGCTTTGCGACGGCGGATTATACCTTATGGGGCAGTTTGGCGGTGGGCCTGTTTTTTGCGCTGACCTTTGTGGGCGGCTGCACCGGATCGACATCGGGGGGGATCAAGATCTATCGCCATCAAATCTTGTGGACAGCAGTGCAGGCTTATGTGCGGCAATTGATCAGCCCGCATCGGGTGGATGTGCTTAATTATGGCGGGCTGCATGTGACCCGGGATGTGCAGGCATCGGTGCTGGCCTTCCTCGCGGTTTTTGTGGGGGCTTTTTCCATCACGACTGTGCTTTTGGCGGCGATGGGGCTTGATTTCGTCACCGCCTTGTCGGCCTCGGCCACGGCTTTTGCCAATGTTGGGCCGGGCTTGGGGGAGATCATCGGGCCTGCGGGGAATTTTTCATCATTGCAGGATGAAGCCAAATGGGTTTTATCCGCCGCCATGCTACTGGGCAGGCTGGAGCTGTTCACTGTTCTGGTGCTGCTTGATCCGGATTATTGGCGGGGTTGAGCTTGAGGATCAGGGCCTTGGTATGAAAAACCCCGGCCTTGAAGGACCGGGGCGAGAAAGGCTGATCGATCAGGGCCGAGCGAAGCGGTACGCCCGAAACTGTCGAGCCTAGACCTGAAGATCCACACTTTCGCGGCGTTCTGCGCTGGCATCGCGGCGGGCATCCGCCTCTTGGGCGCGCACGTCAGCGGTTTCATCGCGCGCTTCGGCTCGATCAGCCTGCACATCGCGATCACCGGGGCCAGCATCAGCGGGGGCGCTGTTCACCCCATCACGCGGCGCTTCCACAACCGAACGGGCAGCTGAAGACAGATCAATGATCACACCCTCACCACGGTCGGATGAACCGCCCCGGGCATTGGCACCACCAGTGCCGGTATTGTCCCGCGCTTGCGGCGCATTGGTCTGGTTTGCCTGCGCATTCCCGGAAACCAGCCCCGCAAGACCGCTGTCACCAATGATGGCCATTTTGCTCTCCAAAACCTTTAAAACGACTCAGTCTACCTGAATCTGACCCTTATTCTTAACAGAGATGCTTTAACACTCTGTTAACATCCATTTCAATTTAGCTCAAATCAGTGGCAAAGCCCACCGAAAATGATCAGGCGGTGCCCCCCACGGTCAGTTCATCGATCAGCATGGTTGGCTGGCCCACGCCCGCAGGCACCGATTGCCCGGCCTTGCCGCAGGTGCCCACCCCATTATCAAGGGCCAGATCATTGCCGATCATCTTTACCCGCGTCAAAACATCGGGTCCATTGCCGATCAGCGTCGCCCCTTTCACCGGCTCGGCAATCTTGCCGCCCCGGATGCGATAGGCTTCGGTGCAGGAGAAAACGAATTTGCCCGAGGTGATATCCACCTGCCCGCCGCCGAAATTGACCGCATAAAGCCCATCCGCGACACTGGCCAGAATCTCGCCGGGATCGCGATCACCCGCCAGAGCATAGGTATTGGTCATGCGCGGCATGGGTTGGTGCGCATAAGATTCGCGGCGGCCATTGCCGGTGGGGCTCATCCCCATCAGACGAGCATTGGTGCGATCCTGCATATAGCCGGTAAGGATGCCATCTTCGATCAGAACCGTGCGGCTGGTGGGCGTGCCTTCATCATCGATGGTGAGCGATCCGCGCCGGTTGTCGAGCGTTCCATCATCAACCACCGTCACGCCTTTGGAGGCCACCCGCTCGCCCATCAGGCCGGAAAAGGCCGAGGTTTTCTTGCGGTTGAAATCGCCCTCAAGGCCATGGCCGATGGCTTCATGGAGTAAGATGCCCGGCCAGCCCGGCCCCAGAACCACAGGCATGGTGCCCGCTGGCGCATCCACGCTTTCGAGCGCCACTTCGCCCTGACGAAAAGCTTCATCGACATAATATTTCCATGTCGCCTCATTGAAGAAATCATCATAGCCATGGCGTCCGCCGCCGCCATAGCTGGCGCTTTCCAAACGGTCTCCATTGGCCATCACCAGCGAAACATTGAGCCGCACAAGGGGGCGGATATCCCGCGCCCGGATGCCACCGGGGCGGAGGATTTCCACCACCTGCCAGCGCCCGGCGAGGGAGGCCGAGACCTGAACCACCCGGCTGTCAAGGCTTCGGGCATAGGCATCGATGCCAGCCAAAAGCGCCACTTTTTGCGAGAATTCATGGGCATCAAGGGGATTATCGGGGCTATAGAGGTGGCGATTGGTGCCCGGCGGCGGCGGGGCGATGGTTTCGGCATGATGGCCGGAATGGCCGTTTTTCACGGCCCGGATGGTTTCAGCGGCGCGCAGAATCGCGGCTTCCGACAGTTCGGATGCATGGGCATAGCCGGTGGCTTCCCCCATCACACCGCGCAAGCCAAAGCCCTGAGCCGTATCGAATGAGGCGGATTTCAACCGGCCATCATCAAAAGCCAGACCTTCGGATTGGCTGTATTCCAAAAACAGTTCGCCATCATCAAGCCCCATCAGGCTGCGGTCGGTGAGGCGTTCGACAGCGCCTTGATCCATTTGGGCATGTGTGTAGAAAAAATCGGGATGAAGGCTCATAATGATCCTGTTCTTGTGCTCTGGAAAGTACGCTGATATCTGGTTTAAAAATCTGCGAGTCTGGGTGATGAGCTATAATTAAGATGTTTGCGGGCATCTTTAAAGCCCGCAAATGGGTGGAATGGGTGATCTTGATGTTTGCCCTTGGGTAATCTCCTGCTATATGTCCGCGCCATGATCTTCTGGCTGCGGGCGACTGCGTTCAGAGATGGAAGAAGGGGCCGGGCAATTTGTCTCATCTGCAAAGCATGGTTCTTTGCGTATGAAGGGCAGATAAGGCTTGATAAAAACGGTAAAGGGCGGGGCTTTCGGGCCAAGACCTGTAAAATAAACTCCTGATGCGGGATTGAGTGATGAAGAAGCTTTTCGGCATGATCGGTCTGGCCATGATCGGCGCGTTCGCAGCCCTTGCGGGATTTGCCGTCTCGCCAGCCATGGCGCAGGTCGTGCGCAAAGGTGAGGATGGGCTGATGGGCCTGCAACCGGCGGCAACACCGGTGATGGAGCAGCTCACATCTTTTCATGATCTTTTGCTGGTGATCATCACGGTGATCACCCTTTTGGTGGCGGCTTTGCTGGCTTGGGTGATCTTCCGCTATAGTCGGAAAGCAAATCCCACGCCCTCGAAGGTATCGCACAATACAGTCATCGAAGTGGTGTGGACGGCGGTGCCCATCCTTATTCTGGTGCTGATCGCCATTCCCAGCTTCAAGCTCCTTTATGCTCAGGATGTAACGCCGAAAGCCGATCTGGTGATCAAGGCCACAGGGCATCAATGGTATTGGACCTATGAATATCCCGATCATGACAATATGAGCTTTGATGCGCTGATGCTGGCGGAAAGTTTTTACACGGATAAGTCGGCAGAATCGCAGGAAAATCGCCGTATTGCCGAGCAAAGACTGGCGGATTTTCTGGTTCGCGATACACGGCCTGAAACCCATCGCCTGCTTGATACCGATACCCGGATCGTGGTGCCGGTGAACAAAGTGGTTAAAATGCTGGTGACGGCATCGGATGTGCTCCATAGCTGGACCATTCCCTCATTCGGCATCAAAATTGATGCGGTGCCCGGGCGATTGAACGAAACATGGTTTCAGGCAACCGAGATCGGCACCTATTACGGCCAGTGCTCGGAATTGTGCGGCATTCGCCATGCCTATATGCCCATTGTGGTTGAGGTGGTGAGCGAGGAGCAGTTCAAGCTTTGGGTCGAGCGGACCCGCGCCGAATATGCCTCGGCTTCCGATTTCAAGCGTCTGGCCTCGGCCGGTCGCTAAGTTTTATGCAATATTGACGATCGAGGAACGATAACATGGTCAGCACGGCTCACACCCATGATGCATCCGATCACGGCCACCCCACCGGCCTGAAGCGCTATCTGTTTTCCACCAATCACAAAGATATCGGGATCCTTTATCTGTGGTTTGCAGGCTTTGCCGGGTTGGTTGGCTTTTTGATGTCTCTGGCCATTCGGATCGAGCTTCAAGAACCGGGCGTTCAGTTTCTGCCGTTCCTGACGGGCGGTGACATGAATGCCGCTTATCAGCTTTATAATGCCCTGATCACCGGCCATGGTCTGATCATGATTTTCTTCATGGTGATGCCCGCCCTCATCGGCGGCTTTGGGAATTTCTTCATCCCCATCATGATCGGCGCGCCGGATATGGCCTTTCCCCGGATGAACAATATCAGCTTCTGGCTGTTGCCGCCGTCTTTGTTGTTGCTGGTTTTGTCACTTTTCGTCGAAGGCCCTCCCGGTGGATTGGGCGTGGGCGGTGGCTGGACCATTTATCCGCCGCTCAGCGGCACGGCAGGGCATCCCGGACCGGCCGTGGATCTGGCCATCCTGTCGCTCCATGTGGCGGGGATTTCATCCATTCTGGGGGCGATCAATTTCATCACCACGATTTTGAACATGCGCGCACCGGGAATGACCATCCACAAAATGCCGCTTTTTGCCTGGTCGGTTCTTGTCACGGCTTTCCTGCTGTTGCTGGCCTTGCCGGTGCTGGCCGGGGCGCTGACCATGCTGCTCACCGATCGTAATTTCGGCACGGCCTTTTTCGAGCCTGCGGGCGGCGGCGATCCGATCCTGTTCCAGCATCTGTTCTGGTATTTCGGTCATCCCGAAGTGTATATCCTGATCCTGCCGGCCTTCGGCATTATCAGCCATATCGTCTCGACCTTTTCCCAAAAGCCCGTTTTTGGTTATCTGGGCATGGCTTATGCCATGGTCGCCATTGGCTTTATCGGCTTCATCGTCTGGGCGCATCATATGTATACGGTGGGCCTTGATGTGGATACCAAAGCCTATTTTGTGGCGGCGACGATGGTCATCGCGGTGCCCACGGGGGTCAAGATCTTCAGCTGGATCGCCACTATGTGGGGCGGCTCTATCGAGATGAAAACCCCGATGCTGTGGGCTGTTGGCTTCATCTTCCTCTTTACCCTGGGTGGCGTCACCGGGGTGGTGCTGGCCAATGCCGGTGTCGATCAGGTGCTTCATGATACCTATTATGTGGTGGCGCATTTCCACTATGTGCTGTCGCTCGGCGCGGTTTTTGCGATCTTTGCCGCCTTCTATTATTGGATCGGTAAGATGAGCGGGCGCGATTATCCCGAATGGGCAGGCAAGGTGCATTTCTGGCTCACCTTCGTTGGGGTCAATCTGATCTTCTTCCCCCAGCATTTCCTTGGCCTTCAGGGGATGCCCCGGCGTTATGTTGATTATGCCGATGGCTACGCCCTGTGGCATGCGATTTCGAGCTATGGCACCTATCTCACTGGGGCTGGCTTGCTGTGGTTCTTCGGGCTGGTGGCCTATACCCTCATGGCGGGCAGAAAAGCCCAGCAAAATCCCTGGGGCGAAGGGGCAACCACTTTGGAATGGACCCTTGCTTCGCCGCCGCCTTTCCATCAATTCAATGAACTGCCCCGGATCAAATGAGGCGTTCATCCCTAACCGATCAATGAGGCTGATGACATCATGAGCGACTCTGCCAAAACACTGGCCGCGCACATTCCCATGCAAATCCCCTTGGGCGAGGAACCACTTGCCCCCTCATGGGGCGGGGATGTGCGTGATTATGCGCGGCTGATGAAGCCTCGGGTCATGTCGCTTGTGGTGTTTACCGGCCTTGTCGGGCTTTTAATGGCACCGGGATCGCTGCATCCCGTGCTCGGCTTCGTGGCGGTGTTGTGCATTGCCATCGGCGCCGGGGCGGCCGGGGCCCTCAATATGTGGTTTGATGCCGATATTGATCGGGTGATGGCGCGCACGGCCAAGCGGCCTTTGCCATCGGGGCGGCTCACGCCTTCCGATGCCCTGGGCTTTGGCATGGTTCTGGCGGTGGGGTCGGTCACCTTCATGGGGCTGGCGATCAATTGGGTGGCGGCAGGTCTTTTGGCGCTTACCATCGTTTTTTATGTTTTGGTCTATACCATGTGGCTCAAGCGTCGCACGCCGCAGAATATCGTGATTGGCGGGGCGGCGGGGGCCTTTCCGCCGATGATCGGCTATGCCGCTGTCACCGGATCGGTGACCATTGATTCGCTGGTTTTATTTGCCATCATCTTCTTGTGGACTCCGCCGCATTTCTGGGCTTTGGCCTTGTTTGTGAAGATGGATTATTCCCGGGCAGGGGTGCCGATCCTCCCCACCACATCAGGCGAGCCGGAAACCCGGCGGCAAATCCTGCTCTATAGCCTGTTGCTGGCTTTGAGCGGAGTGGCCCCCTTCATTCTGGGCTTTGCAGGCACTGCCTATGGCGTGGTCTCAACCCTTTTAGGCGCGATCTTCATCTATCGGGCATGGCGGCTTTATCGCGGGGATGTCGGGGGTGATAAGCGCCTGTTCACCTTTTCGATTCTTTATCTGTTCCTGATCTTTGCCACTTTGGGCATCGAAAGCATATTGGGCTGGGCAGGCTGATGGACCCTGAATTTGAAAAGCGGCGCAAGCAGCGCAATATCGGTCTGGCGCTTGTTCTGGTGGGAATGGTCATCGTGTTTTTCATTGTGACTTTGGTCAAATTGCAGGAGCTGTCGGCATGACGCAGGCCATGAAAAATCTGCGCGCTGTGGGGCTGGCTCTGCTGGCCTTGGCAGCGTCTGGATCGCTCGCGGTTTTTGCGGTGCCTCTTTACCAGCTTTTTTGTCAGGTCACCGGCTATGGGGGCACCACCCAAAGGGCTGATCAGGCGGGGGTGGAAATCCTCGATCGGGTGATGGAGGTGCGCTTTGATAGTTCTGTGGATAGCGCGCTTCCCTGGGCTTTCAAGCCCGTGCAAACCACCCAAAGCGTGAAGATCGGCGAAACGGCTTTGGCTTTTTATGAAGCCACCAATCTATCGGACAAGGCGATTACCGGTACGGCGGTTTTCAATGTCACGCCCCATAAGGCCGGGCTTTATTTCTCGAAAATCGAGTGTTTTTGCTTTACCGAACAAACCCTGCAGCCCGGTGAAACGGTGAATATGCCGGTGACCTATTTTATCGATCCGGCGATTGCCAAAGAAAACAATCTCGATGGGGTGTCGCAGATTGTCTTATCCTACACCTTCTTTTATCAGGAAACGCCTGAGCCGTCGGCTAATGACATTCATGCCGCTCTTGATAAGGGTGCCGCAGATGCGCCAATAAACGAAACCGTTCGATCTAAAAAGTGACCAACAATAAGGGAGGGGCCTTTGGCCTCCCCGACAGACAAAAGAGAGTATAACCATGGCGGGCGACGTCAAACATGATTATCACCTTGTCGATCCAAGCCCTTGGCCGCTGGTCGGCTCGATTGCGGTTTTGATGCTGGCAATTGGCGGCGTTGGCCTGATGCATGATCGGGCCTATTCTGGCTATCTGTTTGCTTTGGGCCTGATCGGCGTGCTTTACACCATGTATGAATGGTGGAGCGATGTGGTTCGGGAATCCCTGAAAGGCGATCATACGCCGGTGGTGCAGATCGGTTTGCGCTATGGCATGATCCTGTTCATTGCATCGGAAGTGATGTTTTTCGTGGCGTGGTTCTGGGCTTATTTCAATGCCGCCCTTTTTCCAACCGAACAGATGGGCTCGGTATGGCCGCCCGAAGGGATCGTGACCTTTGATCCGTGGCACATTCCTTATGTGAATACACTCATTCTGCTGCTTTCGGGCACCAGTGTCACCTGGGCGCATCATGCTTTGTTGCATGGGGATCGTCAGGGGCTGAAGCAGGGATTATGGGCAACCGTCCTTTTGGGGGCCTTTTTCAGCGTTTTGCAGGTTTATGAATATAGCGTGGCCTCTTTCGGCATGTCATCGGGCATTTATGGCTCTACCTTCTTCATGGCCACCGGCTTTCATGGTTTTCATGTCTTTGTCGGCACGTTGTTCCTGCTTATCTGTCTGATCCGGGCCTATCGGGGGCATTTCACGCCTGAAAAGCATTTTGGCTTTGAGGCTGCGGCCTGGTATTGGCATTTTGTGGATGTGGTTTGGCTGTTTTTGTTCGCCAGCATCTATATCTGGGGCGCAGGATCAATAACCCATTGAAACATGAGCCTTTAAATTCCGATCAGCGATTCGGAGAGGAAACAAACGAGACCGGCAGTTCCTTTCTGCCGGTTTCTCTGTTCAAGGCCGGACTTTTCTCGCGCTGCCCACGCTGCGGAAATGGGGCCCTTTATTCCGGTTTTTTGAACATCAAACCCGCCTGTTCATCCTGCGGGCTGGATTTCAGCGGCATCGATAGCGGCGATGGTCCGGCGGTGTTCATCATCCTGATCGTTGGGTTCATCGTGACCTTTGCCGCCCTTTTTGTGGAAACGCAATTTCAGCCGCCTTATTGGGTGCATGTGGTTTTATGGGGGCCGCTTATTCTGGCTCTGTCGCTGGGGCTTTTGCGGCCCTTTAAGGCCGTGATGGTGGCTTTGCAATATCGCCACAAGGCCGGGGAAGGCACGTCTATGGATGATGATGCCTAGGTCGTTGTCTCATCGCTTTGCCCCCGGTTTATGGCCCAGCCTGCTCACGCTGATCGGCGTTTTGCTCCTCATCGCCCTCGGCCAATGGCAGGTGCAAAGGCTGGCGTGGAAAACCGCGCTGCTGGCCGAGATCGAGGCCCGCACCAGCGCGCCGCCCGTGGCCCTGCCCAAAGATCTGAGTGCGGATGAAGCTTTGCGGGATTGGCGCTATCGCCCGGTGATTGTGCGCGGCACATTCGATCATGCCAACGAGATTTATCTGCATCAGGGGCGCGGCTTTCATATCATCACCCCCCTGATCCGCAGGGATGGCGGGGCGCCGGTTCTGGTGGTGCGCGGCTATGTGCCGGGCGAAAAGCTCTTGCCCGCGCGGCGCCCCGAAGGGTTGGTTTCTGGCCTCATCACCATGGAGGGTCTTGTCAGAATGGCGGGTGAACCCAATCTGTTTACCCCGGAGAATGATCCTGCAGGCAATCGCTGGTATTGGCGTGATCTGGAGGCGATGGCGCGGGCTGCGGGTTTGGCGGAAGTGGCGCCGGTCTATCTCGATAGCCTGCACGATGCCCCCGGGGGGTGGCCGCGTGGGGATACCACCATTTTGGCCCTGCCCAATAATCATCTGGGCTATGCGCTCACATGGTTTAGCTTCGCTTTGGCGCTTTTAGTGATTTATACCCTCTATGGACTGCGCCGCGCCAAAGAGACATCCAAAGAGAAGGCGAAAACCCAAAGCGGATGAGGGTTCGCTCCATTTCGAACCAAATAGCCGATTGCAAGATCAAGGATTTAGACGTGCTTCACAATCAATTTCACCCTGATGGCAGCCAACAGGATCACGGAGCGCCCCGTCTCACCCGCTTGTCCAATGGTTTGCGGGTTGTCACGGATCATATGCCATCGGTGGAATCCGCCTCGATCGGGCTGATGGTGGATAGCGGGGCACGCTGCGAGGCGGCATCTGAAAACGGGATGTCGCATCTTTTGGAACATATGCTGTTCAAGGGGACAGCCCGGCGCAGTGCCCGCGATATTGCCGAGGAAATCGAGACGGTGGGCGGCCATCTCAATGCCTATACCTCGCGCGATCACACGATGTTTTATGCCAAGATTTTGAAAAATGATGTGCCTTTGGCGATGGATATTCTCGCCGATCTTTTTCTCAATGCCCAGATTGATCCCCTTGAGCTTGATCGCGAACGCGATGTGGTGTTGCAGGAAATCGGGCAGGCGGAAGATACGCCCGATGATATCATCCATGATTATCTGCAGGATGTGGCCTATCCCGATCAGCCCCTTGGCCGACCGATTCTGGGCAGCCGCGAACGGGTGCGGGGATTTCAGGCCGATGCGGTCAAGCGTTTTTTGAAAAGCCGTTATCGCAGCGATAATACCATCCTCAGCGTGGCCGGGCATATCGATCATCAGGCGGTGGTGGATTTGGCGGAAAATCTGTTCGCAGCCATCCCCACGGGCAGCCCCACGCCCTTCGAGCCTGCCCGCTATCAGGGCGGGGCCTATCATAAAGACCGTGAAACGGAACAATTGCACATCACTCTGGGCTTTCCTTCGGTTTCATTTGATGATCCCGATTATTATGCAAGCCAGGTTTTCTCGACCCTTTTGGGCGGCGGCATGTCATCGCGCCTGTTTCAAGAGGTGCGAGAGCAGCGCGGCCTAGCTTATACGGTTTACAGCTTCCTCAATTCCCATGTGGATGGCGGATTGTTCGGGATTTATGCCGGCACATCCCCCGAGCAGGCGGGCGAGCTTTTGCAGGTTATGGCCGGAGAAATGCTGGCCATGGCCGATCATGCCCCTGAAGTTGAAATCGCCCGTGCCCGGGCACAGTTGAAGGCCGGGATTTTGATGTCCCTTGAAAGCACATCGGCGCGGATCGAGCATATGGCCCGGCAATATCATCTGTTTGATCGCTTCATCAGCCCCGCAGAAATGGTGGCCAAGATAGAGGCGGTGGATGCCCGCGCTTTGGTTTCGGTATGCGAGCGGCTTTTGTCTGAAGGGGCGCTGAGCATCGCCAGCGTTGGGCGGCGGGGCACTTTGCCCGATCCGGATCGGGTAGAGGCTTTGTTCAAGGCGGGCTAAGAAGCAGCCAGATCACACGCTAAGATCACGAGCTAAGATCACAGCGCCATAAATTCTTGCCGAATAGAGCGCCAAGATAAAGCGGATCGCTCCTGCGGGCCGGGTCAGCTACAGGCGGGGGGCATTAAGACGATATGGACACGCAAAAACTTCTGATCCAAAGGGATCGCGGGTTTAAATATTGCAATATGTCTAGGGTCCGGCTAAACCTCGCTTGTCTTTGATCCGGCTGTCTCTTGGCGGTGTCGGCCCCTGCGTGACCCCTTGTCGCATAGGAGCGGGTGCCGGATAACGATAGATAGACGTGATATTTTTACCAGAAACGGGCCTTCAAATCGGCCCGGAACGGGAAGCGAAGCCTTTCAGTCTCTGGTTTGAAAAGCTTTGTACGGCATGATTGGGGCGAGGAGTGGGACGAAAAGATGAGCAGCAACCCGAGCACGGTTGAACAGAGCGATGAAAACGGCACCACACGCCGTGATTTTCTCTATATCGCGACAACGGCGATGGGGGCGGTGGGCGCGGCTTATGCCGTGTGGCCATTCATCCATCAGATGAACCCGTCAAAGGATACTTTGGCTCTCGCCTCTGCCGAGGTGGATATCAGTGCCATCGCGCCCGGCCAGTCGATCAAGGTGATGTGGCGGGGCAAGCCGGTTTTTGTGCGCAATCGCACCGAAAAAGAAGTGGCGGAAGCGAAAGCCGTTGATATTTCCAATCTCCGCGATCCGCAAACCGACGCAGAGCGAACCAAACCCGGCCATGAACAATGGCTGGTGATGGTGGGCGTGTGCACCCATCTGGGGTGCATTCCGCTGGGCGAGGCCGGTGAATTTGGCGGCTGGTTCTGCCCCTGCCATGGATCACATTATGATACCGCAGGGCGGATTCGCAAAGGCCCGGCACCGCTCAATCTGGAAGTTCCGGATTATCAATTCATCAGCGACGACCGTATCTTGATCGGCTAAGGAGCGTTAAAGAATGTCAACGGGAAGCTTCAAGCCAAAAAATGGTGCGCTGCGCTGGTTCGATGACCGCCTGCCCATTTTGTCTTTGGTTCATGGATCCTTGGGGGCCGGTTATCCGGCACCGCGTAATCTCAATTATTTCTGGAATTTCGGCAGCCTTGCCGGTTTGTGTCTGGTCATTCAGATTGCCACCGGCATCGTTCTGGCCATGCACTATACCCCCACCGTTGCCGGGGCTTTCAATTCCGTCGAGCATATCATGCGCGATGTGAATTATGGCTGGCTTTTGCGCTATATTCACGCCAATGGCGCTTCGATGTTCTTTATCGTGGTGTTCATCCATATTTTTCGCGGCCTTTATTATGGCTCTTATAAAGCCCCGCGCGAGGTTTTATGGATGCTGGGCGTGGTGATCCTGCTGTTGATGATGGCCACCGCTTTCATGGGCTATGTGCTTCCCTGGGGGCAGATGAGCTTTTGGGGCGCCACGGTGATCACCAATCTGTTTTCCGCCATTCCTATGGTGGGCGATCAGATCGTCACCTTCTTATGGGGCGGTTTTTCGGTTGATCAGCCAACCTTGCAGCGCTTTTTCTCGCTCCATTATCTGTTGCCTTTCGTGATTGTGGGGGTGGTGATCTTACATATCTGGGCTTTGCATCTGCCGGGATCGAACAATCCTTTGGGCATTGATGTGAAGGGGCCGCAGGATCAGGTGCCCTTCCATCCCTATTACACCGCAAAAGATGCACTGGGCGTTGGGGTTTTCCTGATCTTTTTCGGCCTGTTCGTTTTTTACATGCCCAATTCCCTTGGCCATCCCGATAATTATATTCCGGCTGATCCCATGGTGACGCCCGCGCATATCGTGCCGGAATGGTATTTCCTGCCCTTTTACGCGATCCTGCGGGCCGTGCCCGATAAGCTGGGCGGCGTGTTACTGATGTTTGCCGCTGTGGGGCTTTTGTTCTTCCTGCCCTGGCTCGATACCTCGAAAATCCGTTCGGCGATTTTCCGCCCGGCCTATAAGATGTTTTTCTGGCTTCTGGTGGTGGATTGTGTGGTGCTGGGCGTGGTCGGTGCCTATCCGCCGGAAGGGGCATGGGTTTTGATCGGGCAGTTGGCAACGGCCTATTATTTCGCGCATTTCCTGCTGATTCTGCCGATCCTTGGGAAAGTTGAAAAAACAAAGCCATTGCCACAGTCGATCGCGCAAGCGGTTCTGGGTGATAAGGCAGGGGCAAAACCAGCCGCCCAGCCGGCTGAATGACAGGGCCAGGAGAAAACGCAATGCGCATCAAGAAAACGTTCATCCTTGGCCTTGTGGCCAGCCTTGGTTTTGCCAATGTCGGATTGGCTCCCTCTGCTCTGGCGGCGGGCGCAGCGGTCAAGCTGAAAGATATTTCCTTCAGCTTTGAAGGGCCTTTCGGCACCTTTGATCGGGCTGCAGCCCAGCGCGGTTTTCAGGTGTATCGGGAAATCTGTGCATCCTGTCATAGCGCCCAATATTTTGCCTTTCGCAATCTTGAGGGCATTGGCTATTCCGAGGAGATGGCCAAAGCCATTGCCGCAGAATATCAGATCACCGATGGCCCCGATGATTTTGGCGATATGTTCGAGCGTCCGGGCAAGCTTTCGGATCGGATGCCCGCGCCTTTCCCCAATCAGAATGCCGCCCGTGCGGCCAATGGTGGGGCCTATCCCCCGGATTTATCGGTGATCGTGAAGGCCCGGCCTGATGGCGCGGCTTATCTCTATTCCCTGCTCACCGGCTATGAAGAGCCACCGGTGGATATCGAATTGGGCCCGGGGCAATATTACAATGCCTATATGCCCGGCTATAAGATTGCCATGCCCCAGCCCCTTTATGACGACATGGTCGGCTATGCAGATGGTACTGAAGCCACCATCGAACAGATGTCGAAGGATGTGACGGTTTTTCTGGCCTGGCTTGCCGAGCCTTCGATGGAAGAACGCAAATCCATCGGCTTTTCTTTCATGATCTTCATGTCGATTTTCGTGGTGCTGCTTTATCTCACCAATCGCCGGATCTGGCGGCCTGTCAAAAAAGGCGCCATGCCTTGGGTTGGCAAGGATGGGAAAGCCTGATCCGCGCTTGATTTTGGCCTTTCCGCCCCACTGCCCGAAAAACCAAACGCCCGCACCTGTCATCAGGCTGCGGGCGTTTTCTTTGGCCTTCGATGTCTCGCGTAGAGCGCCGCGCCGTTTATTGGCTCGGCAGGCCCTGTTCCATCAGGCGGGCAAGGCGCTGGGCAAAGGCTGTGGGGTCGGTGGGGCCTTCGCCTTCTAAAATGCGGGCCTGATCCAGCAGAAGTTCGGCGCTGTCTGCCAAGCGGTCATATCCTTCTTTGCTGGCGCATTGGGCGGCCATGGCTTTGATCAGGCTGTGATCGGGGTTGATCTCAAGGATTTTGCCCATGGCCATCTGATCAAGCTGTTGATGCTGGCGCAAAATGCGTTCCAGATGCAGATCAAGGCCATTGTCTTCGGCCACGAGGCAGGCAGCGGTTTGTGTCAACCGATCCGAACTCCGCACATCCGATATCTGATCCCCCAAAAGGGATTTGAGCGCGGTGATGAGACTGTCTATCGCGGCATCATGGCGATCGCTGGCATCCTTATCTTTTGCCTCCGCATTCGCCGAGGGGTCTTTTGGCCCCAGATCCTTCAGATCAGAACCCCCACGGGTGATCGATTTGAGGGGCTTGTCTTCATAAGCATTGACCGCCGAGAGCCAGAATTCATCCACCGGATCACAGAGCAACAAAACCTCGACATCCCGGGCACGAAAGCCTTCAAGCTGTGGGGAGCGCCGGACGGCGGCCAGATCATTGCCGGTCACATAATAGATGGCTTTTTGATTCTCCTTCATTCGCCCCAGATAATCGGCCAGCGAGATCAAACCGTCCGCATGGGTGGAGCGGAAACGCGCCAGCTTCAAAAGGGCCGGACGGCGGTCGGCATCTTCATAAAGCCCTTCTTTCAAAACCGCGCCAAAGGCATCCCAGATTTTGCCATAGCGATCGCTGTCTTTATCTGCAGTTTTTTGAAGCTCGGCCAAAGCCTTGTTGGTCAGGGCCTTGCGGATGCGGCGCACCACCGGATTTTGCTGAAGCATTTCCCGGCTGATATTAAGGCTGAGATCCTCGCTATCCACCACCCCTTTGAAAAAGCGCAGATAGCCGGGCAGCAGGTCTTCATTGTCATCGCTGATGAACACCCGCTTCACATAAAGCTTCACCCGGGGTTTGCGCGCCGGATCAAACAGATCCATCGGCCGATTCTGGGGGATGAACAGCAAGGCGGTATAGGAAATCACCCCTTCTGCCCTGGTATGAAGAACCAGCGCCGGTTCATCATAGGCATGGGCCACATGCTGGTAAAAGGCGGTGTAAAGCTCCGGGGTAATTTCTGATTTCGGGCGCACCCAAAGGGCTGAGCCATCATTCACCGGCTTTGGCGCTTCATCCGCAGTCTGCTCGGATTTGGGATCGCCATCGTCCAGATAGATCGGCACCGAGATATGATCGGAATAGCGCTGCAGGATGGCGCGCAGGCGGGATGGCTCCAGATACTCTTTGGCATCGGCTTTCAGATGCACATCAATGCTGGTGCCATGCTGATCGCGGTTGGCTGGCCGCATCACATAGCTGCCCTCGCCATCGCTTTCCCATTCCCAGGCATCCGCACTGCCGGCTTTGCGGCTGATCACCCGCACGCTATCAGCCACCATGAAGCTGGAATAAAAGCCCACGCCAAATTGCCCGATCAGGGACAGATCAGGCTTTTGATCGCCGCTTGCCTGCTCCAGAAAAGCGGCAGTGCCCGAGCGGGCAATGGTGCCCAGATGATTGATCAGATCATCATGATCCATTCCGATCCCATTATCGGAAATCCGCAGGATCGCTGCTTTTTTATCGATGCTGATTTGGATGGAAAAATCGCCTTCGCCCGCCTGCAACTCGGGCTTGGTCAGCGCTTCATAGCGCAGCTTGTCGCAGGCATCGCAGGCATTTGAGACAAGTTCGCGTAAAAAGATATCGCGATCAGAATAAACGGAATGCACCATCAGCTTCAGCAGGCGGGAGACTTCCGCTTCAAAACCGCGCCGTTCCTCATGGTTTTCAGGGTTTTTGGCGGCGGGCTGATGGTCTGGGTCTATCTGGGCTTGCCGTGTCATCCTCTATCCTCTTTTATCACCGGATGCTGAGGGGCACCCGGTTTGATTATGCTGATCTGATCAGGCTTCATTATGATGATGATGTGGATTTGGGGCGGCGGCGCGCGGGGTCAAGCCCCATCATCCTTTTTCCCGCCATCTTTTGTGACCAGATCATCGCGCGATTTGATCAGGGAAAAGGATGTAGCGGCGGGCAGGCGATAGGCCCAGCGGGCCCGATCAAGGCTGATAGCCTGCTGATCAAGGGCCGCATCCATGGTGAGAATGGCCCACATATCCCCCGTTTCATCCGCCGCCTCATAAAGCGTCATATCCATGCTGTCGCCCTCGAATGTCACCAGCCCGATTGAAGCTTTTGGGGATTGTTCTGTGAAATCAGATGCCGGGCGCACATCTTCGGCGCGCAATTCTCTAAAGGCTGCGGCCACCAGATTGCCGGGCATGGTGGGCTTTGGCTGTTCATCCGGGGCAAGATCGGTCAGCCCGAGCGGATCGCCGGGATCATCGCGTTTGATCAGGATGCGTTCGCCATCCCGATGGACAATCTCGATGCGGGTAATGCGGGTTTGATCAAGCTGGAAAATAACCGGATCCAGCCAAGTTGATGCTTCCGGGCGGATTTCCGGCAGGCCCTTTACCAGATAGCTGCGGGGGCCATCAAGGGGGCGCACAAAGCTGTCGAACTGGCGATTATTTGCCTCTCGGTTGCCGATATCAAGGCTTGCCATTGTCTCTCCATCCTGATCCATCAGGCTCAGGCGCGTGGCCTGCTCAGGATCAAGCCCGATGCGATCATAAAGGGCCGGATCGCTGGTTTTGGCAAGCTTGATGCGGGCATCCGCCAGGCTGCGCAAAAGCCTGCCGATCAGGGCCTGATCTGCCGGATGGCCCTGTTTTTCCTCGATCAGCCACAGGCCATCGCGGCGGATAAGCTGCACGCTATTACCGGGATTGCGGATGGTGATGCTCTCTACATCGAGCAGCTTTGGGGAAAGATCGGGAAACAGGCGTTCATCGTGCATGGACGAGATGGGCTTGTTTTCGCCCAGGATCAGCCAGATTGCGGCCAAAACGGCAAAAAGGGTGAGAAAGCCCAGAATGGATGTTTGTTTTTCAGTCATGAGATGCTCTTTCGCGCACGCAGCCGACGCCGCCAGAAACCCAGCCCCAGCGCCAGAAGTATCAGCAGAGCCGGCACGAGAATGATGTTGATCAGGGCCAGGGTCCGCCCCAGCATGGTGATGTCTTCGATCAGATTGCGCTGCACTTCGCGCAGGTCTTGGCGAATATCGAGGGTCCGCTGGCGGAAGCGCTGGATTTCGGCATCCTGCTCGGCGGAGAAACGCACTTCTCCATCCATGGTGGCGGATTGCAGATCGGCCAGCCGTGCTTCGGTTTGGGCGAGTTCGGCTTGCAGATTTTCTTCTTTTTCACGATAGCGGGCTTCCGCCTGACGGCGAATGGCTTCAACCCGGCTGAAGGGGCGCTGGGTCACGCCCCGGCTGCGCAGGCCGATCAGCGCTTCAGAACCGCTGAGCTGTTCCATCGCATTGATTAAAAAATTGGCATTATCGGCAATGGGCACGGGGATGCGCTCGCCAAAAAATTCCTGTATCTGCACCCAGAAGCGATCATCGAAAAAATCGCTGTCTGCGCCCACGATCAGGCTGATTTCCCCTTGTGATCGGGCGAGATGGGTTTGTGCGCCGGGTTCCTGTGTCCCCTCATCATCGTAGTCTTCTTCGTCATTTGCCGGCGGGCCATCGGGAAAGGCACTATCGAGCACCCCGCTGATCCGGGCAATCAGCACATGGCTTTGATTATCTGGAGTGATCATTCGCATCACCTGATCGGGATCGGGCATCCCCCGGGCCACAGAACCGGGCAACAGGGCCGAGACCGGGCTGGAGGAAACGAGGGGCTCAAGAGTCAAACCCGATCCCTCGATAAGGCTGATGGCGCCGCTGCTGGCGAGATTGATCTGCTCGAGATTAGCGCTCACCGGATCATCGCCCGCTATCATTTCGGCGCGCACCGCCAGCCAAAGCGGATAATCCCGCACCGCCCGGGGGCCGCCACTGCCCATATTCACCCGCTGGGCCAGATCCACATCGCCAACCACCTGATCATCGGTGATCCTAAAGCCCCAGGCTTTCGTAAGCTTTGCCAATGACGAGCTTTCCGGCGCGCCGCCCCCGCTCATGCCCATCATCAGATCAAAGCCCGAAGCACTTTCGGCATAAGGATCGGTGAACAGGGCCACATGGCCGCCCGCCATCACATATTGATCAATGGCATAAAGCTGGCGATCATCAAGCGCGGGCGGATGAACGATCAAAAGGGCATCGGTTTCATCGGGAATGGCGGTAAAATCAGGCCCAAGATTTTTGAGATCGAAAAGCTGATCGAGCTGTTCATAGATCATCCAGCCGGGTTGTGCGGGCCTGCCCGGCCCTGCATAATCGGTGGGGATCATCGGCAGGCTGGTGATCAGGCCGATCATCGGTTTTTCCGGATTGGCGATGGTGGCGATCAGCCGGGTGAGATCATATTCCAGAAAATCAGCCCGATCCTGGCTGAAATAGGAAATGAGGGCGGATTGATCGGTCAGATCCCGGGCCACCAGCCCCATGAAGATCTGCTCCCCCGATGCGGTGGGGATGCCCTGCAGGCCTGCGGCCACGGCGCGATCCTCGGCCTCGGAAAAGGGTTCAGGCTCGATGATCTCCAAAGTGAGCATCCCATCCGACAGCGCCACATATTCGCGCAAAAGATCGCGGATGCGCTGGCCATAGGAAAAGATCTGCGGATAATCCCGGGCCACCCTTTGGGAGAAGAAAAAGCTGATCTCAAGGGGGCGATCCAGATCATCGAGCACGGTTCTGGTGCCATCGGCAATGGAATAAAGCCGATCTTCGGTGAGATCGATCCGGGCCGAGCCCAGACCCTGATTGATAATGATATTCACCGCAATGAATAAAATCAGCCCCAAAGCCCCGGCCAGCAGGGATGAAACCATGGTTTTCGACATATCAGCCATCTTCCCTTTTGGCATCGATGATCACATGGGCCAAAAACAGCCATAAAGCCATCAGGCTGAAGAAATAGAGCAGATCGCCCACATCCAGAACCCCCTTCGACAAGGTGGAAAAATGGGTGAGAAAGGAAAAGCTGGCGATCAGGGTGATGAACCAGTCAGGCGCCCAGCCATCCAGAAAATTGAGGATGATGGGCAATCCGCTCATGGTGAAAATGAAGCAAAATGCGATGGCCAGCACAAAGGCGATCACCTGATTGCGGGTGAGTGCCGACATGGCCACCCCAATGGATAAATAGCCCCCGGCCATCAGCATGGCCCCGATATAGCTGGCAGCAATCACCCCATTATCAGGATCGCCCAGATAATTCACCGTGATCCAGATGGGAAAAGTGAGCAAAAGGGCAATGCTGGTAAAGGCCCAGGCGGCCAGAAATTTTCCTAAAAGTGCATCCATCACCCCCAAAGGCAAGGTGAGCAGCAATTCGATGGTCCCTGATTTGCGTTCCTCGGCCCATAGGCGCATGGAAATGGCCGGGATCAAAAACAAAAACAGCCAGGGTTGATAGGTAAAGAAGGGGGATAGATCAGCCTGCCCGCGTTCATAAAATCCCCCCACATAAAAGGTGAAGATCCCCGAAAGCATCAGATAGATCACGATAAACACATAAGCGACGGGGGTGGCGAAATAGCTGGAAAATTCCCGGCGGAAAATGCTTCTCATGGCGGATGTCATGCGGCGTCCTCCGTGTCCTTGCGGCGCTTTTCTTCCAGATCATTGGGGGCGAGATCATTATGCGTGAGCGCCCGAAATACATCATCGAGCCGTCCGGCTTCCAGCGAAATCTGGCGGATCATGATACCGCGATCCCCAAGACGCTGGCGGGCGGCATCCAGAATATCGCCTCCCTTTTCGGGAAAAAGGGTGAGACGGCTCAGGCCATGTCCATCGAGCTGTTCGATGTCCGAAAGCCCGGGCAGGTCGGCCAAAGCCGCGCGGCTTTGTGCGGCATCCTTCTCGTCGATCTCGATCATCAGGGCATGATGATAGCGGGAGCGGGATTTGAGCTCTGATGGGGTGCCATCGGCCACGATCCGCCCGCGATCAATGATCACCGCCCGGGTGCACAGGGCTTCCACTTCTTCCAGAACATGGGTGGAGATCAAAATCGCCTTATGCGGGGCCATCTGTTCGATCAACCGCCGGACCTCATATTTCTGATTGGGATCAAGGCCATCGGTGGGCTCGTCAAGGATCAGCACATCGGGATCATGTACGATGGCCTGAGCGAGGCCCACCCGGCGGCGATAGCCTTTCGACAGGGTATCGATGGGCTGGCCCAGAACCGAGAAAAGATTAACGGCCCGCGCGGCCTTTTGGCAGGCCCGATCCGCCGCATCCCCCGCCATCCCCCGCGCCCGGGCGATGAAATGGAGAAAAGCAT
Source organism: Iodidimonas sp. MBR-22 (assembly GCF_029946565.1). Lineage (NCBI taxonomy): Bacteria > Pseudomonadati > Pseudomonadota > Alphaproteobacteria > Iodidimonadales > Iodidimonadaceae > Iodidimonas > Iodidimonas sp. MBR-22. Next base: position 104,246 of record NZ_JARKVQ010000009.1, on the reverse strand, counting down.
CCACCGTCATATCGTCATAAAGGGGGGCCCCTTCGGGCAGATAACCAAGATGGCGGCGGGCGGCAACGGGATTTTTTTTGATATCGATGCCGCAGATTTCGACATCGCCCGCTGTTGCCGGTAAAAAGCCGGTGAGCATTTTCATGCTCGTGGTTTTGCCCGCACCATTGGGGCCCAGAAAGCCCAGAACCTCGCCTTTTCCAACATCAAGGGAGAGACCATCCACAGCCAGAAAAGGGCCAAATGCGCGGCTTAAACCGCGGGCTTTGATCAAACTGTTCTCGTGCATATGAAATCCTGGTGAAAAATTGGGTAAACGGAACAGGGCTGAACGCCCCGCCGCCTCTCTTATTTAGGACATCAAGACGATCAATAAAGGCCGCTAAACGGCTCTTTTTGCCGAGCGGGCAAGGCCACCATAAAGATCGAACATGGCTGATCGCCATTGGCAGATCAGATCATCATCATCCAGAACCTGAAAATCAGAGCAGCAATGGGCCCAGACGAAAGCCCCAAAGGCCAGATAATCGGCAAAAGCCGGATGATCGCCGCAGATAAAGGGCTGATCCTTCAAGGTGGCGCGCAGGGGATCAAGGCTTTGGCGAAAGCGCGGCAAGGCCTGTTCGCGATTGGCTTTTACGTCTTCCAAACGGGAGCCAAGGCGTTTTTCCCGGCTGGTGCGGAAATAGGTCTGATCCTCGGGGTCGAGGCAGGCGCAGATATCGGCCGCCAACATCGGGAACAAGCCTGCCAGAATCGTCCGGTCCACCCAGTTTTTCATGAAAAAAGCCTGTCCCCGGCCAATGGCCCCGCCAAAAAGCGATGGCCGTTCGGGATAGCTGTCTTCCAGATAGCAGGCGATGGCCCAGCTATCACTGACCCATTGGCCCTGATCCTCGATCACCGGCACGGTGGATGAGCCGGAGGGCGCAAAGGCTGATTTATCCCCAAAGCGGGTAAAAACCCGCTCGGGCTCGATCCCCTTATGGGCCAGCGCCATGCGAATGCGCCACACATATGGCGAAAAGCTCAGTTCTTCATCGCTGCCGGTCAATTCGAATAAGCGCATTATGTCCTCTCCCCATGGTGTCTCGTTTGGCCGCGGGGGAGTGTGCCTTTCCGGGCTAAGGAGCGCAAGCCATCAAGTTGAATTCAGCCGGGACCAGATGGCCGACAAGGGGCATGAAGCTTTAATCGCCATCATGCATTTCAAAATTGCCCGATCCTGAAATCGAGACAGATTTGACCAGTGGCTTGCCTGAAACCTCGACATCACCCGAGCCATTGATCTCGACCGAGATGCTCTTGCCCGCATAGACATCGGCATCGCCCGAGCCATTGATTTCGATGGCCACCTGATCGCAGCGCAAAGCACGCATATCGAGATCCCCCGAACCATTGATAGAATAATCGGCCGCACCGCAGGTGCCATCGGCCATAATATCGCCTGAGCCGCTGATTTTGGCAGAGAAACGATCGGTTTTAATGCCCTTGATGCTGGCATCCGATGAGCCATCGATCATGATGGCATCAAGATTGGGGACGCTGATGGTGGCCAGCAATTTATCGGATGAACGGAACCGGCCTTTCATATCGATGATCAGCGTTTTGTCTTTGACGCTGGTTTTGATGCGGTCCTGATCATCCTGTTCGGCCCTGATGGCAACCGATTGGCTTCCGCCAACCATGATATTGGCATCCATCGACCCCTTGATGCGGATTTTTTCAAAGGCGGGCAGGTCGCGTTGTTGGGTGATGGGCTCAGCCAAGGATGGGGCGGCGCCCATCATCAGTAGGGCAAGGATGGTGAGGGGAATGCGCTTTTTCAACATGGGATGTCCTGACTGTCGGAGTTATTCATATAACAGATTTATACATATCGAATATGAGTATATTGTGCAAGTCAGGACTGTGCATCTGCCATTAAAAAAGCCCGCTGTGATGAACACAGCGGGCGAAGTTTGGGGAATGCTCAAGCGCACGATCAGGAAAAAACCACGAACGCAGCGCTCTATTGCATCGGGACCGCAATTGCAAAATAGAATGCAACGAAATCAGGGTACGGGATTTTATGTCTATGTCAATAAAAAAACTTATCTAAAGTTTCTCAAAGATCCGTGATTTTGTACTTTATAGTTTCTTAACTGTCATCTGCCGACATCTGTTCAGCGGCGCGGACCCTGGCGATCTGCGCCGCTGTGATGGCGGGGGCCTCATTATCGAATGTCTGGCGCAGATAGCTCAACAGGGCGGCCAGATCCTCATCAAAAAGCGTGGCAAAGCCGGGCATGATATTATCATGGCTGCGCTGTTCGGGCGGCAGATCGGCGCTGCCATGCAAAATGAAGCGGATCAGGGCCGGGGCCGGGCCATTAAGCCGGGGCGATGACCATAATTCAGGCTGCATATTGGGAACGCCGCCCCCATCGGCCTGATGGCACACCAGACAATGCTGGTCATAAACCGCCTTGCCATGGGTGCTCAGGCTATCGTCGGCCGCCGCTGCAAGCGACCCCGGGACGGCGAGCAACAGCCCGCCAAAAATGACCCTAGCGGCCTTCATAGGTGACTTTCCAGATCCGCCCTGCGGCATCATCGGCAATATAAAGCGCGCCATCGGGGCCAACAGCAAGGCCGGTGGGGCGATGCTTGGCGGCGCGGGGCGAGGCGAGTTCATCCGTTCCCTTGAAACCATCGGCAAAAATGATGGGTTCGCCGGTGACCAAACCCTCGGCATCCATGGGGATGAAGGCGACATTATAGCCCGCCTGGGGCAGGGGGGCGCGATTCCAGCTTCCGTGAAAGGCGATAAACGCCCCATGCCGGAAAGCATCGGGAAAGGCACTGCCATCATAGAAAACCAGATCATTGGGCGCCCAATGGCCGGGGAAAACACTGAGCGGTTCGGCATAATCGGCATCTGTGACCGGTGTTTTGCCATCGCCGCCATATTCCGGTGCCACCATCCGTTCGCCCCGGATATGATCCCAATAGCTATAGGGCCAGCCATGATCGCTGCCTTCATAAGCCTTGTGAAATTCTTCCGCAGGCAATTCGGCATTTTGCTGATCATTATAATATTGCGGGAAAAGCTGGCTCAATTGATCCCGACCATGGCTGAGAAAATAAAGGGCATCGGCGCTTTTGTTCCAATCCATGGCCAGCCCATTGCGAATGCCGGTGGCATAAAGGCTGCCATCCTTGCCATGCACCTGCCCCGTTTCATTGGCATTAAAATGCCAGATTCCGGCCTGAAGTTCTAGCTGCGGGCAAGGCTTCAGCCCCATACTGCCCGGGGTGCGGGCGCGTTCCTGACAGGCATTGGAGGGCGCGCCAACCGTGACAAACATCGCCCCCTTGCCATCAAAGGTCATGGGCTTGGTGGCATGCTGGCTTTGCTCGGGAAAGCCGCTGACGATCACTTCAGGCGCGCTGGTGGGTACCGGATCATCCCCGAGCTTGTAGCGACCGATTTTCGTGTTCGAGCTGAAATAAAGCCAGCCATCATGGATGGCGAGACCGGTGCCGCCATAATCGCCAAACAGTTTTTGGCGATCCGCTTTGCCATCCCCATCATCATCGCTCAGCGCCCACAGCCAGCCGCCATCCTTTTCGCCATAGAGCGAGGCATAAACCGTGCCATCGGCGCGTACCGCCAGATGCCGGGCCCGGCCCAGATCATCGGCAAACAGGGTGGCCTTGAAGCCCTTGGGCAGGCGGATCGAAAGATCGCTATCCACTGTGCCGCTTTCTGCCGACCATTGCGTCCTATCTTGCTTTTGCTCGGATGGATCTTGTATCTGTGCGCTGAGTTGAGCCGGGGCCATCAAGCCAAGGATCAGCAGTGAATATGTGGGCCAGCGTTTCATGACGGTCCTCCTTTGAGAGAAATGCGCTTAATCTATTTTAGGGTTCATCCCGCTAAAGACAACCAGAGAACGCCCCATGTCATTAAATAAGGCCCGCCCCGAAGCCATTGATGTTTTATTGACCCGCCGATCCGTGAAAACCCGGGACATGATCACCCCCGGGCCGGATGCGCAGGCGTTGGCCCGGATTTTAGAAGCCGCCATGCGCGTGCCCGATCATGGCAAGCTCACCCCTTGGCGGTTTTTCGTGTTTGAAGGCGAAGGGCAAGAAGCCCTGTCGGCGATCATCACACAGGCTTTTCAACAGGAAAACCCCGATTGCACCTCAGCCCAATTAGCCAAGATGGAAGGCTTTGCCCGGCAGGCCCCGCTTTTGGTGGTGCTGGCCTCCTGCCCATCGGATGCCAAACCCATCGCGCTATGGGAACAGCAGCTTTCCGCCGGGGCCAGCGCCATGGCGATGCTGATGGCGGCGCATATGCTGGGCTATGTGGGGCAGTGGCTGACCGATTGGCCCGCATACAGCCAGGCCGTGCACAACCATTTGGGCCTGGGTTCAGGCGACCGGATCGCCGGATTTTTGTTTTTTGGCAGCGCCGCAGCACAGCCCGCAGAACGCCCGCGCCCGGATATGGCTGATCTGGTGCGCTTTTTTGGCACAGAGGCGGATGAGGGGGAATAAGCGGCTCCCGCCTTTATAAGGGCCTATAAGGACCGCGCTAAAACCGCCAAAGCCTGGCCCTGAGCATCATCGCTTTCAATCATGGCAATGATCCGGGTGGCCTGCTCGATCGCCGCCACATCGGCCAAAGCCTCGGCCATGGCGACTCGCGCCCGATCCCGCTCGAAACGCGAATCTTCATTGGTCAGGAGGGCGATCAGATGGTCGCTCAAGGCCTGTACGATGGGCCGGGAACCCGGCAAAGCCGCCAGGCGCCGGATCAGGGCGCTTTGTTCACGCAGGCCCGTGACGGATTGGGCAAGCTTTGCGGCGCGATCAATATGGCCACCAAGGGTGAGAGCATGAACGGCATCGGCAATGGCGATGGGGCGATCATAATCGGATCGCACCCCTGCTGCCAGATTCGCCGCCCGATCCGCATAATCTTCGAAATTCGCCTGATCCCCCAACGCTTGGCTGGCCAGGGCAAGCCCGGCATAAAGCCGCGCCCGTTCATGATTAAGGGAAAGGGCGCCCAAGGCTTCGCTGGCTTTGGCGATCAGATCCCGGGCCGTTTCGGGCTGGCCACGCTCTGCCTCGATCCGGGCGAGGCGGGTTTCCCCCAAAGCCTTGAGCAGATCATGATCAAGATTATCAAGGCGATCCATCAGGGCGGATACCGGAAGATCGGCATCATTTTGATCTTCATTGGCCAGCCATTCGATCATCGATACGGTTGAACGCAAAGCCAGCAGCGGTTCCTTGATGCGATCAAGATGATCCAGTGCGGCGGCGATATTGCCGCGCCGCGCCTCGGCCAAGGCAATCTCGCCAAAGGCATCCGCTTTCAGGAAACGATCATTAAGGTCGGAGGCGATGACGATGGCCTCTTCGCTGCGCCCGATTTCGGTGAGCGGCCCGACAATCAGGGCCAGCTTTTGTTCGGTGCCGATGGAAATGCCGATATCGCGGGCCGCCTCAAGCGCCAGATCAAGGGTTTGGCCGGCGCGATCCTGATCATCGATACGCGCAAAGCTTTTACCCAAAGCGATCAGCGTATCCACCCGGGCGATGGGTAATTCTTCTTCGGCGGTGACCAAAAGGGCCGAGGCCAAAGCGCAGGTGCGATTGGGATTTTCCAAGCAGCTTTCAATCATCTGCGATGAGGCACTGGGGGTTTCCAATTCAGCCTGTGCCAAAAGCGTGGGGCGATCTTTAGCCGCCGCCCGAAAGCCGCTATCAGCGGGAGCAGAGGCCGCCATGCATAAAAAAGCGGCAAAGCCTGTGCAGGCGGTTTTAAGCAGTGTCATGGAAACTCCTGTTCGTCTGTGCCTGTTTGGCTTTGCCTGTTCGTCTGTGGCCTTGCCCTATTGGCCTTTGGCATAGCATAGGGCCTTTAAAAATGCGACCAACTCCGGTTGCGCCACCCCGGTGATATGATCGGGCGTAAAATGGCGCTGTGCGGCCCGCACGATCTGCATGGTTTTATGATCATAAAGGCCATTAGGGTCGAGATCATAGCCGAAGGCCATCAAGTCATATTGCAAGTCTGTGACAGAAATATTGCACGCCGGGTCAAGGGTCTCGATTTCGGGAAAAAGGCCAAGGCCGTGTCGGGCCAGCAAAGCCCAGGGGAAGCGCTCTCCGGGATCGATTTTGCGGGCCGGGGCCACATCGCTATGGCCCAGAAGATGCCAATCGGCGATGGGATGGCGCTGCCGGATATCGTGCAAAAGGGCGATCAGCCGATCAATCTGCGGTGCGGGAAAAGGCCGATAACCTAAGCCATGGCCGGGATTGACCAATTCGATCCCGATGGACCGGCTATTCACATCGCTGATCCCCTCCCAGCAACTTTTGCCCGCGTGCCAGGCGCGATGATCTTCGGCCACTAGCCCATAAAGGGTGCCATCCTCATCAATCAGATAATGCGCCGAGACCAAGGATCGTGGATCACATAAGCGGGCCAGCGCGGCTTTGGCGCTGATCATGCCGGTATAATGCAGCACCACAAGATCGGGCAGATCCCGCCCCAAAAGCGGATGTCGGGGGCCGAAATTGGGCGATGGCCGATGGATTTGGGTCAGGTGGCTATCCATCTCTTTATCCAGATCAGGGGTGGCAGATCAGGGGCGGTTGGTGGCTTTTTTTCGGGCCCGCAGGCTGATGATCAAAACACCGAGCAGGGTCATCGCGCCGCCCAGAAGATCGCTGATGCTTAGATGTTCATCAAGGAATAAAACGGCGGTGAGCACAGCAAAAACCGGCGCCATCAGCAAAAAGGGGCTGACCAGAGTGACCGGGTATTTTTGGTAAAGATAATTCATCCCGCCATGGCCCAGAATCGAGGCCCCAAGGGCGGAATAAGCGATGGCCGCATAGGCCTGCCATGGGGCCGTCCCCAAGGCTTCAGCTTGGCCAAATTCGAAAAGTGACGATAAAAAAAGCGAGCCGGGAATGGCGGCCAAAGCAGTCCATGCCTGCACGGTCATGGGATGGGCCCCTTTGATCCGGCGCATCAGGATCGCCACCACGGCATAGGAAAAGGCGGAAAATAAAACAAGGCCGATGGATGTGAGGGTGGTGGTGCCCCCCGGCTCGAATCCCAAAACCACGACACCGGCAAAGGATAGGGCAATGCCGGAAATCCGCCAGATGCCGATTCGCTCATTCAGAAAGATAACCGCCAGAATCACCGCAAAAGGCACATTGGTTTGGGCAATGATCGCGACGGGTGCCAGATCGACGGACACCGCCATCGCCAGAAAAACACTACCGAAATGGAAAATCCCGAGGATGCAGGCAAGAGACAGCAGAATTTTCATCTGCCCCCTGACCGGCTTCAAAAAGGGAAACAGAACCGTCAATACCATGGCAAAGCGGATGGCATTGGCCAAAAGGGGTGGAAAATGATCCACCGCCACTGCGATGGCTGCAAAATTCACCCCCCAAAGCAGGGTGATAAGCAAAACAAACAGGATATGGCCAAGGCTCATGCGGCAGTCCGGGATAGGATGCGTTTTGGCGGCATGATCACTGGTTTCTTTGCGCTTTTACCCGATCATAGGCGGCATTGATGGAAGCCAAACGATCATTGGCAACGCTGATGAATTCACGCGGCAGACCCATGGCCATCAGGCGATCAGGATGGTTCTCCTTGATCAGCCGATGATAGGCGGCTTTGAGATCGTCATCGGCAATATCGGGTGAAACGCCAAGGATCGTATAAGGGCTGTTGCGATCCGCGCCGATATGACGCGCCGACAGGGCTTCGAATTCGGCATCGCTAAAGCCGAAAATACCCGCCACCTTGTGCAGGAAATCAATCTCGGCCCGGTGCACCGAGCCATCGGCCCGGGCGATATGAAACAAGGCGTCGAGCAAATCTTCCAAAACGATGGCGCGATCCTTGAACAGGGCCGCAACCTGCCTGGCATAGACCTCGAAACCTGCGGTATCCTGCCGCGCCATATCATAGACCCGGGCCACATTTTTCAATTCATGGGGGGGCACATCGAAAATGGCGCGAAAGGCATCCACTTCATCTTCCGTTACCTGCCCATCGGCCTTGGCCATTTTGGCGGATAAGGCGATCACCCCGATGGTAAAGGTGATTTTTCGGGTTGCATCATCCTCATTCTCACTTCCCGTGATAAGGCGAAGCAAGCCGGATGCGGCGGAAAATAATGAGTCCCAAATCGACATGATGTCTATCTAGCCTTCGCTGCTTATGGGTTCCAGCAAAATCGTTTCACATATATCCATGAATATACACGTGGTTGTGATCAGAGGATCATTGTCGTCCCCCCCCGACACAGAATAGGATTTTGTTGCACGGGAGAAACAGGGACCTGATATGATTTCGACAAGCACCAATAAAGCCGCTTTTCCATTATTGCTTCAACGGATTGCCGTTTTCCTGTTCATGGGAATCTGGACTCTGGATAAATTCGTTAACCCCACCCACACGGCGGGGGTTTTCTCGAATTTCTATGGCATTGATCTGGCGGCGGAATTGACCTGGGTTCTGGGGCTGGTGCAGGGGATTATTCTCATCGCTTTTCTTTTGGGTTTTATGAAAACCTTCAGCTATCTGCTGGTCTTCCTGATGCATGCGGTGAGCACAGTGGCCTCATGGAAGGTGTATCTGGCGGGTTTTGATGGCAATCTTTTGTTCTGGGCGGCGATTCCCGTTCTGGCCGGTTTGTGGATTCAATTTGCCCTGCGCGATTTTGATCGCATCACATTGGATGATCGCCTGAAAAAAGGCTTCACCGGCGATTGATCCGGGGCGATTGATCTGGGGCGATTGATCTGGCAATCATTTTTTTCGATAAGGCTTGAAGTTTGTTCTGCATGGCGCTTAGGGTCCCGACCTTAGCTCTATTTTGTTGCGCTTATGATTCATAAGCCATGGTAACAAAATATTTTCTCAGCCGAGCGGGGAATATGCGGTGTCGGGTGGCCAATGGCAATTCTGGATCGATCGGGGGGGCACCTTTACCGATATCATCGGGCGCAGGCCCGATGGCACCCTGATCAGCACCAAGCTTTTATCGGATAATCCCGATCATTATGATGATGCGGCGGTGGCCGGGATGCGGCGCTTGATGGCGGTGCCTGATGATGCACCTTTTCCGAAAGCCGAAATTTCCGGCATCCGCATGGGCACCACGGTGGCCACCAATGCCCTGCTTGAGCGTAAGGGCGAGCCGGTTGTGCTGCTCATCACCCGCGGTTTTGGCGATGCTTTAGAGATCGGCCAGCAAAATCGTCCGCATCTGTTTGATCTGGATATCCGCCGCCCCGCGCCGCTTTATGCCCATGTGATCGAGGTGGATGAGCGCTGTTCAGCGGATGGCGAGATCCTGATCCCACTGGATGAAGAGCGCTTGTTGGCCGATTTGCAGGCGGCCCGGCGATCCGGGCTGCGGGCGGTGGCGATTGTTTTTGTGCATGGCTATCGGTTTACCGCCCATGAAAAGCGGGCGGCCGAACTGGCGCGGGAAGCAGGGTTCGCGCAGATCAGCATGAGCCATGATGTGGCCCCCCTGATCAAGCTGGTGCCCCGGGGGCATACCACCGTTGCGGATGCTGGCCTCAATCCCGTTTTGCGCCGCTATGTCAGCCGGCTCGATGCTGCTCTGGGGGGCGTGCCGCTTTTTTTCATGCGTTCATCGGGGGGCCTGGCCAAGGCGGATCATTTTCGCGGTCGGGATGCGATTTTATCGGGGCCTGCGGGGGGTGTTGTGGGGGCTGTGGAAACGGCTTTGGCTGCCGGTCATGATCGGGTGATTGCCTTTGATATGGGGGGCACATCAACGGATGTTTCTCATTATGCCGGGGCTTATGAGCGCAGTTTCGATGCGGAAATCGCGGGGGCCCGGCTGATGGTGCCGCAGATGCTGATCCACACGGTGGCGGCGGGGGGCGGCTCGGTCTGTTCCTTTGATGGTCAGCGCCTGCGGGTGGGGCCCCAATCGGCGGGGGCCGATCCCGGTCCTTTATGCTATCGCAAGGGTGGGCCTTTAACGATCACCGATTGCAATGTGATGCGTGGCGTCCTGGCCCCGGATCATTTCCCCGCCATTTTCGGCCCCGATCAGGCGCAAAAGCTGGATCGCGATGGCGTGGTGGCCGCTTTTGAGGCGCTGGCCCAACAGATCACAGCGCAGCAGGGTGCCGAAATGTCGGGGCAGGCGGTGGCGCAGGGCTTTATTACCATCGCGGTGGAGCATATGGCCCGGGCGATCAAAAAAATCACTGTTGAGCGCGGCCATGATATCAGCCGCTACAGCCTTGTGGCTTTTGGCGGGGCGGGGGGGCAACATGCGTGTTTAGTGGCCGATGCTTTGGGGATGAAGCGGGTTCTGCTGCATCCTTTGTCGGGGGTTTTGTCGGCCTTGGGGATGGGCCTTGCCGATCTGCGGGAATTGCGTGAGCAGGCGGCTGATCTGGCTTTGGATGATGATCATGAAGCGGCCATCGCCCGATCCCTTGATCAGATCGAGGGCGAAGCCCGCGCTGCTTTGGCCGATCAGCTGGTGCCACCGGATCATCCGGGCGCTGATTTAGGTGCCGAGGCGATCCTGTGCACGCGTCAGGTCCATGTGAAATATCGCGGCAGCGACAGCACCCTTCTGGTGCCCTTTGAAACCGTGGCCAGTGCACGGGCGGCTTTCGAGGCGGCACATCGGCAGAATTTCGGCTTCATTGATGAGGGCCGCCCGATGATCGTGGATGCGGTGAGTGTGGAGGCTGTGGCGAAGGGCGAGAAAAGCGCTCTGGCCCTTGAGGCCTGTTCGGGATCGCATCAGCCGCTGGAGCATCGGCCGATCACCTGCCGGGATGAGAATGGCAGGCTGGCGCTTTTGGAAGCCCCTTTTTATCGGCGGCCAGATCTGGCGGTGGATCGCCCGATCGCAGGGCCTGCGGTCATTCTCGATGACACCGGAACCTATGTGGTGGAACCCGGCTGGCAGGCGGTACGCACCGGGCGCGACGATCTTTTGATGGAACGGGTGGCGGCACGCCGGGTGCGCACGGGGGATGAGGACAGGCCCGATCCGGTGCTGCTCGAGGTGTTCAACAATCTGTTCATGAGCGTGGCGGAAAATATGGGGGTGGTGCTGGCCCGCACCGCCCATTCGGTGAATATGAAGGAACGGCTCGATTTTTCCTGCGCGGTGTTTGATCGCAATGGCAATCTGATCGCCAATGCCCCCCATATGCCGGTGCATCTGGGCTCGATGGGGGAAAGCGTAAAGGCAGTGATGGCCGCCTTTGCGGGGCAATTTCATCCCGGTGATGCGGTGATGATGAACGATCCCTTCAATGGCGGCACGCATCTGCCCGATATTACTGTCGTCACCCCCGCTTTTATGGAGGGCGATGAGGGGGGCGGCACACAAAGGGAGCCGCAGTTTTATGTCGCCTCGCGCGGCCATCATGCCGATATCGGGGGCATCGCGCCGGGATCGATGCCGGCGCAATCGGTGGATATCCGCGAAGAAGGCGTGTTGATCCCCCCTTGCCTGATCCGCCACCAAGGCCGGTTTCTGGAGGATGATCTCCGCAAGCGTTTGGGCGAAGGCCCATGGCCCGCGCGCAATCCCGATCAGAATATCGCCGATCTGAAGGCGAAGCTGGCCGCCAATGAGCGGGGCGTGGCCGAGGTGAGGCGGCTCGTCGATCTTTATGGGCTTGCTGTGGTGGATCGCTATATGGGCCATGTGCAGGATAATGCCGAAGCCTCGGTCAAGGCGGTGATCGATCGGCTTGAGGATGGCACGGCGCGCTATGCCATGGATTGCGGGGCGGTGATCGAAGTCGCGTTGCGGGTGGATCGGCAGGCCCGCACCGCCGTGATTGATTTTACCGGCACATCGGGCCGCCACGGGGGCAATTTCAACGCCCCAAAGGCGATCACCCGGGCCGCCGTGCTTTATGTGTTTCGCTGTCTGGTGGGGGCGGATATTCCGCTCAATGATGGCTGTTTGAAACCTTTGCGGCTGATCATCCCTGAAGGCTGCCTGCTCGATCCGGCTTTCCCTGCGGCGGTGGTGGCGGGCAATGTGGAAACCAGCCAGGCCATCACCAATGCTTTGTTTCTGGCCACCGGCGTTTTGGCCGCATCGCAAGGCACGATGAACAATCTGACCTTTGGCAATGCCCGCCATCAATATTATGAAACTATTTGTGGTGGCGCCGGGGCCGGGGATGGCTTTGCCGGTGCCTCGGCGGTGCAAACCCATATGACCAATTCCCGCATGACCGATGTCGAGATTCTGGAACAGCGCCTGCCCGTGCGGATCGACAGTTTCAGTATCCGCGAACAAAAGGATAGCCAAAGCCTGTGGCCCGGCGGCGCGGGGGCCTTGCGCTCGATCCTCTTTCTTGAAGATATGGAGATGAACCTGCTCTCCGGGCATCGCACCATTGCGCCTCCGGGTCTGGCCGGCGGGCAGGATGGGGCCGTGGGTCGGGGCAGGATCATCCGCGCCGATGGCCGGGTGGAAAGGCTGGGTGCCGTGGAAAAGGCAAGCCTTTACGCCGGGGATAGGCTGGTGATAGAAACTCCGGGAGGCGGGGGCTATGGGCGAGCCTGACACGCGCTTTGCACAAACGCCAAAGCCGCCTTATGTCGCGGTGATTTTTACCAGCCTGCGTACAAAATCCGATGGCGATGGTTATCAGGCCATGGCTGATGAGATGGACCGATTGGCGGCCCGGCAACCGGGCTATCTGGGCCTTGAATCCGCCCGCGATGGCGAAGGGTTCGGCCTGACGATCAGCTATTGGCGCGACGCGCAATCGGCCAAGGCATGGAAGACAAATGCGCGTCATCTGGCAGCGCAAAAGCGGGGGCGGGCGCTTTGGTACAAGGCCTATCATGTGCGGATTGCCACAGTCGGGCGGGACTATGCTAAAGTCTGATCCAGATCACGCAGTCTATAAGGATTTTTTGAGATGAGAAACCTGTTCTACCGGGTCATTCCGGTTTTCATCATGCTGTTCGGCCTTGCGGCTTGCGCCCATTTTCAAAATCGCGATGCCATCCAAATTCATAAAGTGGCCCCGGTTTATCCCGAACAGGCGCGGGCTTCGGGGATCGAAGGCCGGGTGGTTTTGGAATATATTATCAATGAAGAAGGTATCCCCGTGGATATTCAGATCGTTGAGGCAACGCCGCAGGGGGTTTTCGAGCCCGCAGCGATTGCCGCCGTATCGCAATGGCGCTATCAGCCCGCCCTGAAGCTGGGCCGCCCCACCCGCAGCCCGGAAGCCGAGGCGGTGTTGAATTTTGAGCTGGATCGGCCCGGTTTCTGATTTTTTCTCATCAGGGGTAAAGGCTCACACTTTGGGCGGTATGCCAAAAGCCTGACAGCGGTTATCGTGATGGGGCTGATGACAGTCACTGGAGGGCCGCCTTATGTCGACGCCGCGTCAACCTTGGCATCAATTTTATGAGCCGGATGCTTTTCATCCCGATGATCTTCTGGCGGATAATCTGGCGTCAATGCTCGCCGATATCTTTGCAACCCACGCCGCCAATCCGGCCTATAGCTGCATTCTGCCCAATGGCGCCCGGGCAACCCTGAGCTATGCCGATATCGACCGGCATTCGGCGGCCATTGCCTTTTATCTGCGCGATCATCTGGGCCTTGCGCCGGGTGATGTGGTGGCGATCCAATCCCCCAATATCCTCAGCTATCCCGTGGTCGCTTATGGCATTTTGCGCGCCGGATTGATTCTGACCGGGATCAATCCCCTTTATACCGCAGCGGAGGCTGGCTTTCAGTTGCGCGATTCGGGGGCAAAGGCTTTGTTTGTCATCGATCTTTTTGGGGATCGGCTGCAAAAATCCTTGGAAGGCAGCGCCGTGCGTCATGTCATCCGGCTTTCGGTGGTGGATTTTTTCCCCGCGCCCAAGCGGCTTTTGATCGATTTCGTTTTGCGCCGCATCCAAAAGCGCATCCCTCCGATGGATCACCCCTCCATCCCCCTGGCCCGGGCCCTGAAACTGGGCCGGGCGGCGCAGAGCAAGGCCGCAAAAGCGGGACGTGGTCTGGCTGATTTGCGGGCAGAGCGGGCCATCGATGACAGCGCCATCTATCAATATACCGGGGGCACCACGGGCCGCTCGAAAGGGGCGGAGATCACCGAACGCAATATTTTATCCAATATCACCCAGCAGGATCGCTTTACCGGCGATCATCTGCGGGCGGCGCGCAGGGGCGATGAAACCAGCCTTCTGGTTTTGCCGCTTTATCATGTTTATGCGCTGGCCATCGGCTCGATGCACGCCATGCGGATGGGCACCCATGTGGTGCTGGCCCCCAATCCCCGACCCCTGAGCAATCTGCGCACGGCGTTCGAGCAGTTCGATATCACCATGCTGCCGGGGGTGAATACCTTGTTCAACGAGCTTTTGAAGCAGCCATGGTTCACCGAAAATCCGCCCAGAAATCTGCGCTGGTGCTTTTCTGGCGCCGCTCCCCTGACCCAAAGCACCCGAAAGCGCTGGGAAGATCTGACCGGCAGCCGCATCTATGAAGGCTATGGCCTCACCGAAGGCACCTGCATCGTCACCTCATCGCCCCTTGATGATCGGGCGCGTCCGGGCACGGTGGGCATTCCCATTCCGGGCACCGAGATCAAAATCATTGATGATGATGGCAAAGAGCAGCCCACAGGCCAGCCGGGCGAGGTGCTGGTGCGTGGGCCACAGGTGATGCGCGGTTATCTGGGGCGTGCGGATGCCACGGCCGATACCGTGCGCGATGGTTGGCTTCATACCGGCGATATCGGGGTGATGGATGCGGATGGGTTCCTGTCGATCATCGATCGCAAGAAGGATATGCTGATCATTTCGGGCTTCAATGTCTATCCTTTCGAGCTCGAAGAGGTGCTGATCCGCCATCCCGATGTGCTGGAAGCCGCCGTGGTGGGGATCGAGGATGCCCATGCCGGCGAAGCGGCGGTGGCCTATATCGTGTTGCGCGAAAGCCCCGATCAGGCGGGGGATGGGGTGAGCGAGGACAGCCTGCGCCGTCATTGCGCCGAGGCTTTGACCAATTATAAACGCCCCAAATATTTCATCACCGTGCCCGAGCTTCCCAAATCGCCGGTGGGTAAGGTTTTGCGGCGGGAACTGCGCGATCAGGCCCGGGCCGAATTTGCCAGAACTCCCAATGAGTAAAGATAAAGGGCGCTGGATCGAGATTGCGCTTGATCCCGCGCTATGGCCTTTCTAAGGTTCGCGGCACGGGCTTTTCTTCATGAATATGGTGTAAAAAACGATGCAATCGCCGGATCAGGTGAAACTGGCCGTTATTGGTCTGGGCTATGTAGGCTTGCCGCTGGCTGTGGCTTTTGGCCATCATGTGAAAACAATGGGCTTTGATATTAACGCCCGGCGGGTGGCCGATTTGCGTCAGGGCCGTGATGCCACCCTTGAAGCTAGCGCCGATGAACTGGCCGCCGCCGCGCATCTGAGCTTTAGCACCGAATTGGATGATATCCGCGATTGCACGGTGTTCATCGTGACCGTGCCAACTCCCATCGATAAGCATAACCGCCCTGATCTCACCCCCTTGATCAGGGCCAGTGAAAGCATTGGCCGGGTTTTGAAATCTGGCGATCTGGTGATTTATGAAAGCACCGTTTATCCCGGGGCCACCGAAGATGTGTGTGTGCCGATTCTCGAAAAGATTTCGGGTCTGCGTTTTAATGTCGATTTCTTTTGCGGCTACAGCCCCGAGCGAATCAATCCCGGCGACAAGGATCACCGCCTTCATTCCATCGTGAAAGTCACCTCGGGATCAACGCCCGAGATCGCCGATTTCGTTGATCGGCTTTATCGGTTGGTGATCAGCGCGGGCACCCATAAAGCCAGCAGCATCAAAGTGGCGGAAGCCGCCAAGGTGATCGAAAATACCCAGCGCGATCTGAATATCGCTTTGGTGAATGAATTGGCGATCATCTTCAATAAGCTGGGCATCGATACCTTGGAAGTGCTGGAAGCCGCTGGTACGAAGTGGAATTTCCTGCCCTTTCGCCCCGGATTGGTGGGCGGGCACTGTATCGGCGTTGATCCCTATTATCTCACCCATAAAGCCGAGGAAATCCGCCATCATCCCGAAGTCATTCTGGCCGGGCGGCGGATCAATGATGGCATGGGCCGCTATATCGCGGGCGAGATCGTGAAAAAGATGATCCATCGCAAAGTGCCGGTATCGGATGCGAAGGTGCTGGTTTTAGGGCTGACCTTTAAGGAAAACTGCCCCGATCTGCGCAATAGCCGGGTGGTGGATATTGTTGAAGAACTGACCAGCTATGGCGCCGCTGTGGCGGTTTATGATCCTTGGGCCAATCATGATGAGGCCGCCCAGGAATGTGGTGTCACACTGCTTGATGATCTGGGCGGGGATTATGATGCCATCGTGCTGGCCGTGGCGCATCGTGAATTCATCGCCATGGGGGCGGAAAAAATCAGGACGCTTGGACGCCCCGGTGCTGTACTTTATGATATCAAATCTGTTTTGGGAAAAAATGCAGTGGATGCCCGCTTATAAGGGGCCTTTGGCAAAGGTTGATGGCTTTGCAGGCGGATGGAAAGCGATTTTTGGGTTTTAGGGCGCGGGGGAGTGCGGATTGAAAATTCTTGTAACAGGTGCTGCCGGGTTCATCGGCAGTCATGTCGCCCTTTATCTGCTGGCTCGTGGCGATGATGTGGTGGGCTTGGATAATCTCAATGATTATTATGATCCCAATCTGAAAAAAGCCCGCCTTGAGCGGATCAAGGCTTTTTCTGAGGGCACGCTTGATGATGGGATTTATCCTGAAATCTGCGCCCGATCGGCCCATCGCGGGCATTTTTCCTTTCACAGGATCGATCTGGCGGATCGCCCGGCGATGGCCGATCTTTTCGCGGCGGAAGGCTTTGATCGGGTGGTGCATCTGGCGGCACAGGCGGGGGTTCGCTATTCCATCGATAATCCCTTTGCCTATGTGGATAGCAATATTACCGGCTTTCTCACTGTTCTGGAAGGATGCCGCCATCATGGGGTCGGGCATCTGGTTTATGCCTCCACCAGCTCGGCTTATGGGGCGAACACCCATATTCCCTTCAGTGTTTCCGAACCCGCCGATCATCCCGTGGCTTTTTATGGGGCCACCAAGCGCGCCAATGAATTAATGGCGCACAGCTATTCGCATTTATTTGGGCTGCCCACCACGGGCCTGCGGTTTTTCACGGTCTATGGCCCCTGGGGCCGCCCCGATATGGCTTTGTTCAAATTCACCAAGGCCATTTTGGATGATCAGCCGATCGAGGTGTTCAATTACGGCCATCATAAGCGCGATTTCACCTATATCGATGATATCGTGCAAGGGGTGGTGGCGGCTCTTGATCATGTGGCCGAAGGTGATCCCGATTGGGATAGTGAAAAGCCCGCGCCGGATCGCTCGAAAGCGCCATGGCGGATTTTCAATATCGGCAATGAACAGCCGGTCGAACTGATGCGCTATATCGGTCTTTTGGAAGAGCAACTGGGCAAAAAGGCGATCAAAACCCTTCTGCCCCTGCAGCCCGGCGATGTGCCCGATACCTATGCCGATGTAAGCAGTCTGGTCGAGGCGACAGGCTATCGCCCCGATACCCCGGTGGATGAAGGCATCCGTCGCTTTGTTGCCTGGTATCGCGCCTATTATAATGCCTGATTTCTGGCCTGAATGATCGCTGGCTTGACCCCGAAGGCGATGCCGGGCAAAGCTGGGCCATGACCCTTCAGCATGATCATCTTGCCGCATTGAAAGCAGCGCTCGATCCCGGTGATTGGAGCGAGGATGCCGATCTTATCGCCCCCCATCTGGTGGATTGGCGGGATCGCTATCATGGCCGCACGGCCCTGTTCCTGCAGCCCGATAGCACCGAAAAAGTGGCGCACATCCTGCGCTGGGCCAATCGCCATGAGGTGGCGCTGATCGTGCAGGGCGGCAATAGCGGTTTGGTGGGGGGCGGCATTCCCGATCAAAGCGGATCGCAGGTGCTGTTGTCCTTGAAGCGGCTGAACAGCATACGCGATGCGGGCTCGGATGGCCATGCGATCATCGCTGAAGCCGGGGTGACCCTTGCCGCCGTGCAGCAGGCGGCGGCCGAGCAGGATCGGCTGTTTCCCCTGAGCCTCGCCTCCGAAGGCAGTGCCACCATCGGCGGATTGGTATCCACCAATGCGGGCGGGGTGCATGTGCTGCGCTATGGCACGATGCGATCATTGATATTAGGGGTGGAAGCGG
This sequence comes from Iodidimonas sp. MBR-22, assembly GCF_029946565.1. NCBI lineage: Bacteria > Pseudomonadati > Pseudomonadota > Alphaproteobacteria > Iodidimonadales > Iodidimonadaceae > Iodidimonas > Iodidimonas sp. MBR-22. The sequence goes on along the minus strand of NZ_JARKVQ010000009.1, from coordinate 85,916 downwards.
TGCTGCCTACAGGCGAGATCGTGCAGGGGCTGGGCCGTTTGCACAAAGATAATACCGGCTATGATCTGAAATCCCTGCTCTGTGGTGCCGAGGGCACATTGGGGGTGATCACCGCTGCATCCTTGCGGCTTTATCCGGCGATCAAAAGCCGCATGGTGGCGATGTGCGCCCTGCCCACGATGGCGGCGGCCATGGCGCTTTTGGCGAGGCTCGATGCCGAAAGTGGCGAGCGGCTGATGGCGTTCGAGTTGATCCCGCGTTTCGGGCTTGATCTCGTTTGCCGGCATCTGCCCGATTGCCGCGATCCTTTCACCAAGCCCCATGATTGGTATGTGTTGGCGGAATGGGCCAGCAGCGCCCGGGATGAACCGCTTGGCCCCCTGGCGGAAAGGCTTTTGGCCGGGGCTTTGGAGGGCGGCCTGATCCATGATGCCGTGCTGGCGGCTTCCGAGGGGCAAGCCACGGATTTATGGCGTTTGCGCCATCATTTATCCGAGGCGCAAAAAGCCGAAGGGGCCTCGATCAAGCATGATATTTCCCTGCCCCAAGCCCGCATCCCGGAGTTTATTGACGCGTGCAGCCATCGTCTCGCGGCTCTGGTTCCGGGGATCCGGCCTTGTATTTTCGGCCATCTGGGGGATGGCAATCTGCATTTCAATCTCAGCCAGCCAAAGGGGGCCGATCCCCAAAGCTTTCTTGATCGGTGGGATGAAATCAGCACGCTGGTGCATCAGATGACCATCAAAGCCGGAGGCTCGATTTCTGCCGAGCATGGCATCGGCCAGATGAAGGCGGGGCTTTTGGCCGCGGTCAAGGACCGGGCATCGCTTCAGGCCATGGCAGCGATCAAGGCGGCTTTGGACCCCAAGGGCATTTTAAACCCGGGCCGTATTCTGACGCCCGCATCCTGAAGTCATGAACCGCCCCTTATCAACGGCCAGCTTGTGCAAAGCTTCGGCGCGGTTTAGGAGGGGGGCAGAAGCGGCCTCATCAGCCAGACGATGGGGGCCTTGATAGAATCGGAAGATGGATATGAGCGGCAGTTTCTTCACATCGATGCCCATGGCGATTGCTGCGGGCGGGGCCATCGGGGCGGTTTCGCGCCATTATCTTGGCAGCTTCATCATGCGGTTTTCCCAAGGCGGTTTTCCCCTTGGCACGCTTTTGGTGAATGGGCTGGGGGCGTTTTTGATGGGCCTGCTGGTGGAATTGCTGGCCTTGAAATTTTCCCTCTCCCCTTCTTTGCGCGGATTTTTGCTGGTGGGGCTTTTGGGTGGCTTTACGACCTTTTCAACCTATTCCCTTGAAATGGCCTTGCTGATCGAACGGCATCAGATGCTGCAAGCCGGGCTTTATGCCGTTTTATCCTTTGGCCTTACCCTTGCCGGGGTGTTTGCGGGCCTTTATGCGGGGCGATTTTTGGCATGAGCGACGTATTGCATTTCGTGATCACCGATGATGAAGATGGGATTCGCCTTGATCGCTGGTTCAAGCGGCATTTTCCGGGGCTATCGCATGGGGATTTATCGCGCCTGATGCGCACCGGGCAAATCCGCCTTGATGGGGGGCGAACCAAACCCAGTGATCGCGTGCAAAAAGGGCAGGATATCCGGGTGCCGCCTTTGGATGAAGCGGCCACCCAGCCGCGTCAGGCGGGCCGGAAATTGCCCCATAGCATCAGCGATGAAGAAAAGGCCGAGGTGCGATCCTGGGTGCTTTATAAAGATGCGCAGGTGATTGCCATCAACAAGCCCGCGGGCCTTGCCACTCAGGGTGGACCGGGGATCACCCGCCATGTGGATGGGCTGCTTGATGCCCTGCGCTTTGATCGCAAGGATGAACGCCCGCGCCTTGTGCATCGGCTGGATAAGGATACCTCGGGGGTTTTGCTGATTGCCCGCACCGTGCGCGCGGCGTCCGCTTTGGCCGATAGCTTCAAGGGGCGGGATGCCCATAAGGTTTATTGGGCGCTGCTGAATGGCGTGCCCAGCCCGCAGGATGGAAAAATTCTGGCCCCCATGGAAAAGCAGCCCGGCCATGGAGGGGAGCGCATGGTGGTGACCCAACAGGGAAAACCGGCGCGCACCCTTTATGCCACCATCGAACAAGCCGGGCAAAAGGCCGCCTGGGTTGCCCTGAAGCCCCTAAGCGGGCGCACCCATCAATTACGGGTGCATTGCGCCCATATCGGCCATGTGATCGTGGGCGATGGCAAATATGGCGGGGCCGAAGCCTTTTTGGGGGGGCTTGTTTCCCGCAAGCTGCATCTTCATGCCCGGCGGATGCTGTGCCCGCATCCCGATGGCGGGCTGATCGATGTCACCGCCCCTTTGCCCAGCCATATGAAAGCCACATGGGATACTTTCGGCTGGATCGCCGATTATCGCGAAGACCCTTTTGAAGAAGCGGGCTTTGTGTGATCAGGCCACGGGCCGTTCTTCAAGATAATAATGCTCGATAGGCTTCAGATCGCTATCAAGGCGGTATAAAAGCGGGGTGCCCGTGGGGATTTCAAGGCCGGTGATTTCGTCATCGGAGATATGATCGAGATATTTGACCAGCGCCCGCAGGGAATTGCCATGGGCTGCCACCAGCACGGTTTTACCACTGCGAAGGGCCGGGGCAAGGCTGTCCTCCCAATAGGGCAAAAAGCGCTCCACCGTATCCTTCAGGCTTTCGGTGCGGGGCAATAAGGCTGGATCGATCCCGGCATAGCGGGGATCATGATGGGGCAGGCCGGGATCATTTTCATCGAGCATGGGGGGCGGACTATCATAGCTGCGACGCCAGATATGCACCTGCTCATCCCCCACCTTGGCGGCCATTTCCTTTTTGTTCAGCCCTTGCAATCCACCATAATGGCGTTCATTGAGCCGCCATGATTTTTCCACCGGCAGCCATAAGCGATCCAGTTCTTCCAAGGCGATATGCAGGGTTTTGATGGCCCGCTTTAACAGCGATGTGCAGCACAGATCGGGGGTGAGATCATGGGCGCGGATCAATTGCCCGGCCCGGGCGGCTTCCTCCTCGCCTTTTTCGGATAGATCCACATCAACCCAGCCGGTAAAGCGGTTTTCCAGATTCCACTGGCTTTGACCATGGCGCAACAAAATGAGATCGGGCATGGGTTTATCCCTATAAAAGCGGATGAATGATGCCCTGCTTGTGCCCAATGCCCGGCAGCCTCGTCAAGCCCTATGGCCGGGTGCCGCAAAATTCCGCCACCCCGGTCCCCGGGCCGGGGTCCACCCTTTCCCATCCTCCAGCCTCCAAAGATGGATTCCGGGTCAAGCCCGGAATGAGGTAAGAAAAGGGGGTCGGGATGCCGATATTAAGGATGACGCCTGCGGAATAACACTTAATGCGTGTATAAATATGTTATTTTCTCACAAAGCTGTGTTCGTTAAGGAATTGGTAAGACTATACTTAAAAGATCAACAAAATATAAATCTAAATGGATAGTTGTGTTCTAACGTGTAAATAATGGGCGATACATCCTGAGATGGGTCTTGACATGCAGTCTTTTCGGTCATGAAAGCCTTTTGGCCAGCCATCGGGCTTGCGGTGCTGGGCTTTGTGCTTTTGTTCATTGCGGCTGTGATGCCTCCTGCCAGCGGGCGGTTTCTGGTGTTGTTTCCATCTGATCAGGCGCCAGCGGATCGGATGCAGGCCGTGGCTTTGGCGGGGGGTTATGTGATTGATCGGGCTGCTATTCCGGGGGGATGGGTCATCTGGTCGCCTGACACGTCTTTCCAAAAAAAGATCAGGCAGCATGGCGCCACTCTGGTGCTTGATGGTGCGGGTTGGTTTGGCTGCGGCGGGCGCCTTGGGCGCGGTCCGTTCATGCTTTCAGATGCTGAGAATGGTGCGGGTGTGGCCATTGTGGCCGGATAAGCTTTTTGATCGGGGATAAGGCGCTATGGCGGCACTTGAACACTTGCGGATGCAGGTTGCAAAATTCTTCCTGTGGTTTTTATGGGCGCATCTTCCCGCTTTTTTTGTGTTTGGCCTGTTGATGGGCCAGCCGGTGATGGCCGCGATGATCACCATGATCTTGGTGTGCACGGCGGCGACTGTGGCTTATCTGCGCTATGGGCCAGCACTTCCCTATCGGCTTGTGGCGGCAGTGGCTTTGGTGCTGGTTGTGGCCAGTGCGGCTTTCATGATGCAGGGCCATGCCTGGCAGGTCGATATGCACATGTATTTTTTCGCGGCCCTTTCAGCGCTGGTTTTTTTCGTTGATCGCAAGGTGATCTTAACGGCGGCGGTGGTGGTGGCGATCCATCATTTACTGTTCAACCAATTCATGCCGGAATGGGTTTTTGGCGGACAATCGGATTTATTGCGGGTTTTGTTTCATGCCAATGTGGTGGTGGTGCAGGCCTATGCCTTGTGGGTTTTGATTGGCCGGATCAGCGATCTGTTCATGCAATCTGAACAGGCCCTTTTAGAAGCGCAAAGCCATGCGAAAGAGGCCGAAGCCCAGCGCTGCGAGGCGCAAACCAAAGAAATGCAGGCACAAGAGGCGCGGGCTGCCGCAGAATTGGCTATGCGTGAAGCAGAAAAAAGAACCGAGGAAGTGCGAGCGGCCGAGGGGCGGCAGCTTGATATCGCCCGGTCTTTGGAAACGCTGGCGCATGAGGTGGAAACCGATCTGGGGGATATGATGGCCCGAATCGGTCAGCAAACAGCGGCCTCGGTGGATGCGGCGCAGGTCTTGCAGCAATCGGCGGGGCGGTTGCATGAAAGCGCGCAGGATGCCACCGGTCAAACGGTGGTGGCCAAAGATAGCATTGCCAGCGTGCGCAGCGGGGCGGATGAATTGAATACGGCCATCGATCGGATCAGCCGTCAGATCAGCGAAACCACGGATCGTTTGCGCGAAGCCCAACTGACCAGCCAGCAAACCCGCGAAACCGTAACCGGGATGAATGAAGCGGCCACGCGCATTCAGCAGGTGGTGCGGCTGATCAATGATATTGCCGAACAAACCAATCTTTTGGCGCTGAATGCCACCATCGAAGCCGCCCGGGCCGGTGATGCGGGGCGGGGCTTTGCGGTGGTGGCCAATGAAGTGAAATCCCTGGCTGCGCAAACCGCGCGGTCTACCGAAGATATATCGGGCTTTGTGAACAGCCTTTTGGAAGTCGTGGCCCGGGTGACGACCGATATCAGCCAGATTGCCGAGCGGGTCGAGGCGGTGGCAGGTTCGGCGGATCGGATGTCGCAAGCCACCGAAGAGCAGCTTGCCGCCACCCATGAAATCACCCGCGCCATCAGCGCCGCTGAAAACAGCGTGGGCAAGGTGGGCCAGCAGATTCTTTCGGTGGATGAAGAAAGCCGCGCCAATCAAGGCAATGCCACACTGGTTCTGGATAAAGCCCGCAGCATCGATGAGGAAATCGGGGATCTGCGCACCCGGCTGATGGAACGCCTTCATGCCGCCACCGGTAGCGCGCGCAGTTTGGGCTGAGGGGAGCTTTTTTACCAGCGCTCCACAAAGGGGCGCATATCCAGTTCAAAGGTCCAGGCGGATTTCGGCTGGCGGGCGGTGTGAAAGATGGTATCGGCGATATCATCGGCCTTGAGGAAAAAAGTATCGGGCTTATCGGGCAGCATTTTGCGGGTCCGCGCCAGATCGATCACCCCATCGATAATGAACAGGCTGACATGAATGCCCTTTGGCCCCAAATGCCGGGCCAGCGATTGCGCCACCGAACGCTGGGCGGCTTTGGCCGCTGCAAAAGCGGTGGTTTTCGGGCCACCGCGCAGAGATGCCGTGGCCCCGGTGATCATGATCGCGCCACTGCCTTTTTCGATCATCCCGGGGATCACCTGCTGGGCCGCGCATAAAAGCCCGGTGGCATTGGTGCGGAAGGCGATATCCATTTCGCTGACGGTGGTATCATCGGGGGTCGACCAACTTCCGCCCCCGGCATTATAGCACAAAACATCCACCGAACCCATGTCATGGCGCAGCCTGCGAAAGGCATCGCTCAGGCTTTCGGGATCGCTGGCATCGCAGGGATAAAGGCGGGTGCGGTCGATTTGCTTTGCAAACATTTCCAGCTTTTCCGCACTGCGCGACATCATGGCGATATCATAGCCCCCGGCCTGAAAGCGCCTGGCCAGGGCAAGCCCATTGCCCGGACCAATCCCGATGATCGCGCAGACCGGATTTGCCATGATGAATTCCTTTTATTTCTCGACCGCGACCACTGTGCTTTCGCCGCGCGGGACCATGGCGATTTCGCCGCTTTTGATTCTTTGTTTGTAGCTGCGGATATCGCGTTTCAATTCTGAAGCCATGATATAGATCCCAATCACATTGGGAACCGCCATCAGGAAGAAAAAGCTGTCCATGATGTCAAACACCTGTGAAACAGTGAAAACACCGCCGGGGATCAGAGCGATGATATAAACGGCCTTGAACAGATGGCTGCTGATTTTCGAGGGGCCAAAGACAAAGGCCCAGATCTTGCTCGAATAATATCCCCAACTGATGATCGTGGAATAGGCAAACAGCACCACCGCCACGGCCAGCACGATATCAAAGCCATCGAGCACACTGTTGAACGCCCAACTCGTCATCTGGATATCGCTTAAACCCTCCACCTGCCAGGCCCCGGTAACGATGATCACAAGGGCGGTCATCGATGAAATCAGCACGGTATCGATGAAGGGTTCCAAAAGGGCTACCATGCCTTCTGAAACCGGCTCCCGCGTGCGGGCGGCGGCATGGGCGATGGTGGCCGAGCCAAGGCCGGCTTCGGTGGAATAAACCGCCCGCCGCATGCCCCAGACAAAGGCCCCGATGATGGCCCCGATCCCGGCTTCCGGCCTTAAGGCTTCATTGAAGATGAGGGCGATGGCCGCAGGAATTTCAGCCGCATGAGACAAGATGATGAAAAGCGCAGCACCGACATAAAGAACCGCCATCAAAGGCACCAGCCGCACGGTGACGCGGGCGATCTTGTTGATCCCGCCGATGATCACGATCCCCACCAGAAGAGCGAGGATGATGCCGAAGGTCCAGGGGGCATCCACCCCGGTGACAGCGGAAAACTGGCTGTAGGATTGATTGACCTGAGCGATCTGCAAAAGCGAGGGAATGGCAAAGAGCGCATAGCTCCAGGCCAGCACGAAGCCCAGCTTTTTCCATCCCCGGGCCGCCAACCCCCGCCCCAGATAGTGCATTGGGCCGCCTGATACCGTGCCATCTTTGTGGATCGTGCGGTATTTCACCCCCAGCGTGCATTCGGCAAATTTCAAGGTCATGGCGAAAAAGCCGATCACCGTCATCCACAAGGCGGCACCCGGTCCCCCCATGGCAATGGCAATGGCCACCCCGGCGATATTGCCCAGCCCCACCGTGCCCGATAGCGCGGTGGAAAGGGCCTGGAACTGCGTGACTTCGCCGGGCGATGTATCATCCCGATAGCGGCCCCGCAAAATGCGCGCAGCCAAGGGAAAGGAGCGCAGATTGATGAAGCCGAAATAAACCGTGAGAAACAGCATCGGCAGCGCCATCCAGATGACGATCAATTCGATATCGCTGCCAAACAGGCTGATTTTATAAAAAACGGTGCTGGATAATCCATTGATCATCTGATCGATGATGCTGGCCTCGGCCCTGCCGGAAAAAAAGGGCATGAAAAGGGATGCCATGAAAACAGCCATCAGGGGGGCAGGTCGGGCAAATTTTTTAAGGCGCATTCTGGATCGATCTTTCTGATATGCAAATATTCATGACACTTTAAGCGCATGTTTGTGCATCCGCCAAGCCCCCTGCCGCATCAAGGGCTTGCCGCCATCATGCATCTTCTGCCAAAGTCCCCCGGCATGAGCAGAAAAGGATTGAGACCGTGGCGCAAGCGGCTTCTTCGGGGACACCAAAATTTTCATCGCGATTGGCCTTTGTCATGGCCGCTGTGGGATCGGCAGTCGGGCTTGGGAATGTGTGGAAATTTCCCTATACCGCCGGGGAAAATGGCGGGGCGGCTTTTGTTGCCGTTTATTTATTGGGGCTGCTGTTTGTGGCGGCCCCCATTTTCATTGCCGAAGTGCTGATCGGCCGCCGGGGGGCTGCCAGTCCGCCACAGGCGCTGGGCAGCCAGGCGGTGGAGCATGGCCGCACCAATGCCTGGCGCATTCCCGGCTTGTTTGGGCTTGTGGGCGGCCTTTTGGTGATGAGCTTTTATTCGGTGATCGCCGGCTGGACCCTCGATTATATGTTCACGGCAGCGCGCGGGATGTTCTCCACCTTTGATGCGGCGGGGGCCGTAGCCCATTTCGATGGCCTGAAGGCCTCGTTGCCGCGTTTGCTCTTGTGGCAGGGCCTGTTCATTCTGGCGACCTTGGGCATCGTGGCTATGGGGGTGCGCGCCGGGATCGAACGGGCGGTGAGCATCATGACCCCGGCTTTGGGCATTCTGCTTTTGCTTTTAGTGGTTTATGCCCTCATTATCGGGGATGCGGCCCAGGCGATCCGCTATCTGTTTGCCCCTGATTTTTCAAAGCTCAATGCCGATATGGCGCTGGCGGCAGTGGGGCAGGCGTTCTTCACTTTGTCGGTGGGGATTGGCGGGGTGATGATGTATGGGGCTTATCTGCCCAAAGATGCCTCGATCTTTCGCGCATCGGGGATGGTTGTGGCGGCAGATACGGCGGTGGCGCTGCTGGCGGGCCTTGCAGTTTTTCCCATCGTTTTTGCCCATGGCCTTAATCCCGAAGGCGGCCCCGGCCTTGTGTTCGTCAGCCTGCCTTTGGCTTTTTCCGCGATGCCGGGGGGCGATATTCTGGGGGCCCTGTTTTTCTTTTTCCTGCTGATTGCCGCCCTTACATCGGCCATCGCCCTTTATGAACCCACCACCGCCTGGCTATCGGAACGCGGGGTAAGCCGGATGAAAGGCACGCTGATCGCAGCGGGGGGAAGCTGGCTTTTGGGCCTGCTCAGCGTGTTCAGTTTCAATATCTGGCAAGATGTTGATCCTTTGGGCTTTATTCCCAGCCTTCAGGGGGTGAATTTCTTTGGCCTGATCACCAATGGCATTGATAAACTGGTTCTGCCCCTTGGGGCTTTGGTGATTTCCGGCTTTGTGGGCCGGGTGCTGACCCGAAAGGCGGTGCTCGAAGAATTGAACATGCGCGATGGCCCGCTTTTTCGGATATGGCTGTTTTCCCTGCGCTGGATCACCCCCGGGGTGGTGGCGATTTTGTTTCTCGTCAATATTTTTTAAGGGGCAGGGCGCGAGCCATCATGATGTGACGCGGGCATGGAGCGATCACAAATGCGTGTTTTCTGGTGATGCGATGTGATTTTTGCAGGCTGCAAGAGCGCGCTAGACTGAAGCCATGAAAACATCATTCAAAATGCCGGCCATTGCCGCCCTTCTCTTGTCTGTGATGGCCTTTCATCCGCCCGCCATGGCGCAAACGGTGGGGCCGCAGCAAACTTCGGCTCATGCCGGGCAAACGGTGCCCCGGGGCTGGGCCTATGAATGGGGCAAGACCGATTTTTCCAAGGCTTCGGTTGATTTTTCCGAGATTTTTTCGGGCGGCCCGCCAAAGGATGGCATCCCATCCGTGGATCGGCCAAAATTTGAAGCCATCAATAAGGCCGATTGGCTGAGTGATCGCTCACCGGTGATCAGCCTTGAAATCGATGGCGAGGCGCGGGCCTATCCGCTGGCGATTCTCACCCGCCATGAAATTGTCAATGATCGGATGGGCGATGTGCCCATCGCGGTGACCTTTTGCCCCTTGTGCAATGCCGCCATTGTATTTGATCGGCGCCATGAAGGACGGGAGCTGGAATTTGGCACCACCGGCAAACTGCGGAATTCCGATCTGGTGATGTATGATCGTCAAACCGAAAGCTGGTGGCAGCAATTCACGGGCAAAGCGATTGTTGGCACATTGTTGGGGGCGGAATTAAAGCGCCTGCCGTCTCGTCTTGAAAGCTTTGCCCTCTTTCGCGAGCGTCATCCCAATGGCCGGGTTTTAGAGCGCCCCTTCAGCCGGGCGGGGCTTTATGGCACCAATCCTTATGAAGGCTATGACAGCCTGCGACGGCCCTTTCTCTATGATGGGGCGCTGCCGAAAAATATCCCGGCGATGATGCGGGTGGTCTCGGTGGGGGAGCGGGCCTGGACTCTTGATCTTTTGCGCCGTGAAAAGCGCATTGAAACCGAGGATGGCCTGATCATCAGTTGGGTGCCGGGCCAGGCCAGCGCCCTTGATGCCTCAGAGATTGATCGCTCCAAGGATGTGGGAACGGTGACGGTAGAGCGTCAAACCGAAAACGGGCTGGAAGATGTGGTCTATGGCGTTGATTTCGCCTTTGCCTTCCATGCCTTTTACCCCAATGCCCCGATCATCACGAAGATCGATGAAGGCTGATCATGGGTTGAAGGCGGTTTCGGGGTCGAGTCCCAGGTCCATCAGGGTCAGGGGGTCGGGGCCGGACCAGCCGTGTTTTTTCATATCCAGCCGATGATGCGCATCGAAATGGATGCCTTCGGCTTCCAGCCTGCGTCTTTGTTCGGCGGCTCCGGCGTGGCCGCTGATGGTGCCCTTGGCATTCACCACCCGGTGCCACGGAAGGCCTGCCTCATCGCCCGTATGTTCATCCCCACTCACACCACCACGCGGCGCTTTATCCCCAAGCCCTGCCATGGCAAAGCCCACAAGGCGGGCCGTGACGCCGGGAATATGGGCGGCGATCTGCCCATAGCTTGCCACCTCGCCCAAAGGGATGAGCGCGACCAGAGCATGGATTTTGGCGAATTTCTGATCGGTCATGGCTGATCGTCCGTTGGTAAAAAACTGAAGAAAATATTCCGAGCTTTGAGAGTGGCGCCACAAGCACTTGACTTGCAAGGCCTGCTCGCGCACCCAAGGGCGAATGGATCATGCCCTTATCACAGGATGACAAGCGATGGGAATATTAGGGATTATCGGCGGCAGCGGTCTTTATGATATGCCCGGCCTTGAAGATGTTCGCCATGTGGGGGTGGAATCCCCCTTTGGTGCGCCATCCGATCTGATCATCCGGGGCAGGCTGGGATCGGTTGAACTGGCCTTTTTGCCGCGCCATGGGGTGGGCCACAGGCTAAGCCCGGATGGCATCAATTATCGCGCCAATATCGATTGCCTGAAACGTTTGGGGGTCACCGATATTCTATCGCTTTCCGCCTGCGGGTCCTTGCGCGAAGATTTGCAGCCCGGCGATTTCGTGCTGGTGGATCAATTCATCGATCGCACCCGGGCGCGGCCCTTGTCCTATTTTGGCAATGGGCTGGTGGCCCATGTTTCGATGGCCGAGCCAACCTGCGCGCGCCTGCGCAGCGATCTGGCGAAAGCGGCCGAGGGCATGGAGTTCACCCTCCATCCGCGCGGCACCTATCTGGTGATGGAAGGGCCGCAATTCTCGACCCGGGCGGAATCCCATCTTTATCGCCAATGGGGTGCGGATCTGATCGGCATGACCAATCTGCCGGAAGCCAAACTCGCCCGCGAGGCCGAGATGTGCTATCTGACCATCGGCATGGTGACCGATTATGATTGCTGGCGCGAAGGGGAAGCCCATGTGGATGTGGAAAGCGTGCTGAAAATTCTGATGGATAATGCCAGCAAAGCCCAAAATCTGGTGGCCGCAGCCGCCCCTTTGATCATGGAAAACCGCCAAACCCCTTGCCCATCGGGCTGTGATCGTGCCTTGGAAATGGCCATCGTCACCCATCCTGATCAGCGCGATGCGGCCTTGATGGATCGGCTTGATGCAGTGGCCGGGCGGGTGCTGAAGCCCGCAGGCTGATGGCCCCCAATGCGGACCCGATTTTCTGTTGCCCAATCCCTTTTGAACAGGAGAAACCAGACGGTGTCGAATGGTAAAATGAACCCCCCTCAGCCCCAGAAGCCAATGGCCACGGAATGGGCGACATCGCGGATCAGAACGGTTCCTGATTTTCCAAAAGCCGGTATCCAGTTTCGCGATATCACCACCTTGCTTGCCGATGCCCGGGGTTTTCGGAAGGCCGTGGATGAACTGGTGCAGCCCTATGTGGGGGTGGCCATCGATAAAGTGGCGGGGATCGAGGCCCGTGGCTTTATTCTGGGGGGTGCTATCGCCCATCAATTGGCCTGCGGCTTCATTCCCATTCGCAAACCCGGCAAGCTGCCTTATCGCACCATCAGCCAAAGCTATCAGCTTGAATATGGCGAAGATTGCCTGCAGATCCATGAAGATGCCATCCGCTCGGGCGATCTGGTGCTTTTGACCGATGATCTGATCGCCACCGGCGGCACGGCTGAAGCCGCGGTGAAGCTTATTCGGCAGGTGGGGGGAACCGTGGTGGCGGCGTGCTTTGCCATCGATCTGCCCGATCTGGGCGGGGCGCAGAAAATCCGTGATATGGGGATCGAGGTGATCAGCCTGTGCCATTTCGAGGGGGATTGAACATCCCGCCCGATCGGTTCTGATCAGCCCAGATTGACGGGTGACAGAGCGCCCGTGCGGGGCCTGGCAAAATAATAGCCCTGAAACAGGGTCACGCCCAGTTCCTTCAAGGCCTGGAATTCTTGCTTCGTTTCAATGCCTTCGGCAATCACCATGATATCAAGGCTGAGAGCGGTGCGCACAATGCCGGTGACAATCGCCTGTCGGGCGATATTCTTGTGAATATCCCGCACCAGATGCATATCGATCTTGATCAGATCGGGTTGAAAATCGGCCAGCAGGCTGAGCCCGGCAAAGCCCGCGCCAAAATCGTCGATGGCTGTGATCAGGCCCCATTTTTTATATTCGGCAATGATTTTTTTAACATGCTCGATATCATCGATCTTTTCCCCCTCGGTGAGCTCGAACATGATGTTTTTCAAGGGAAATCCGCTTTTTCGGGCGGCCTGCAGGGTGGCGCGCAAACAGGCTTCGGGCTCATAAACCGCATTGGGCATGAAATTGATCGATAAAATAGGGCGTTGATCAACAGGGAAAAGCTTTGCTGCCATTTGAATGGCGCGAATCCGGCACTCCTGATCGAAGCGATAGCGATTTTCATGCGTGACCTGGGCCAGAATTGCCCCGGCGCCTTCGCCATTGGTTCCGCGGACCAAAGCTTCATGGCCCCAGATCCTGCCCTCTTGGCTATCGATGATGGGCTGGAAAGCCATGGTGAAGGAAAATGGCAGGGTCTGCCCATCTCGGCAGGCCCCGCATTGCGTTTGCCGTGTCATCGAATTGCCCCATCCAGAATTTTTTCTACCCTAGAGGGCGAAGCTTTAAGGACCCCTTAATGATGCTGGGCCGGAGCTATAAAAAACACAAATATTTTGTTTTTATGCGCTTTTTGCGGCAGTTCGTCCCCGTTTCCTCGCCTTGATCATTCAGCCGCTTGTGACGACGCGGGCGCTGTCCATTTCAACAGGGGCTGCCGAGCCGCAAGGGTTTCATCCAGCCGCCTTAGGGGGGCAAAATGGGGGGCTGCGGTAAAACGTTCTGTATTTCCCGTTTGGGCCGCCTCTCTGGCCGCTGCCGCCAGCCCGCGCATGGAGGCGATGAATTCATCAAGGGTGGCTTTCGATTCGCTTTCGGTGGGCTCGATCAGCATGGCCCCATGCACCACAAGGGGGAAATACATGGTCATCGGATGATAGCCTTCATCGATCATCGCCTTGGCGAAATCCAGGGTGCTGATGCCGGTATCCTTCAGGAAGCGATCATCAAACAGCGCTTCATGCATACAGGGCCCGGCAAAGGATGCGGTCATATGGGTGCTTAATTCCGCCAGCAGATAATTGGCATTGAGCACGGCATCTTCGGCCAATTGGCGCAGGCCATCATGGCCATGGCTGAGCATATAGGCCAAAGCCCGCACATACATGCCCATCTGCCCGTGAAAGGCCACAAGGCGGCCAAAGCTTTGATCATCCGCGCCCTGATGATGTTCATGCAAGGCAAGGCCATCGTCGGTTTCAACCACATAGGGCAAGGGTGCATAGGGGGCCAAAGCCTCAGAAAAAACCACCGGCCCTGAACCCGGCCCGCCGCCGCCATGGGGCGTGGAAAAGGTTTTGTGCAGATTGATGTGCATGGCATCGATGCCCAGATCACCGGGCCGCACCCGGCCCACGATGGCATTGAAATTCGCCCCATCGCAGTAGAAAAAGCCGCCGGCTTCATGCACGGCCTCGGCGATTTTGATGATATCGCGTTCAAACAGGCCACAGGTATTGGGATTGGTCAGCATGATCCCGGCCACATCCGGCCCCAGCGCTTTTTTGAGCGCCTCCAGATCCACCCGGCCATCCGGCCCTGCGGGAATGGCTTTCACCTGATAGCCGCAGAAAACCGCGGTGGCGGGATTGGTGCCATGGGCGCTTTCGGGCACCAGAATGATCTTGCGGGCATCGCCCCGGGCTTCAAGGGCGGCCCGGATGGCCATGATGCCGCATAATTCCCCATGGGCACCGGCCTTGGGATTAAGGGCAACCGCCGGCATTCCGGTCAGGGTCATCAGCCAATGGCTCAGATCGCGCATCACCGCCAAAGCGCCCTGCACCGTGCTTTGGGGTTGCAGGGGGTGAATATCCGCCAATCCGGGCAGCCGCGCCACTTTTTCATTCAGCCTTGGATTATGCTTCATGGTGCACGAGCCAAGGGGGAAAAAGCCGCTGTCGATGCCATAATTCTTCTGGCTCAGCCGGGTGAAATGCCGCACGGTTTGCGGCTCTGATAAGCCGGGCAGGCCAATCGCCCCATTGCGTTCAAGGCCACCAAGGGCGGTTTGGAAATCGCCCGCATCCTCGATATCCACCCCACTATGGCGGGCATCGCCGATTTCAAAAATCAGCGGTTCTTCATGCAGCAGGCCGCGATGGCCGCTGAAGCTTTCAAAAGGGGCCGGGAGGGTGCCCTCGCCGCTATGGCTGGGGCGTCCTGTGCGGTTCATGGGCATGATCAACGCTCCTTGATGCCGGGGGTGGCGGGGGTGCCGGGGGTGGCCAGATAATCACGAAGCGCCCCGGCCAGCAGGGCGATATCGGCTTCGCTTACGGTTTCAGTGATGGCCAGAATGAGGATATTGGCAAGCTCCGGCCTTTGCGGATAAAGGCGCGAGGCGGGCACACCGGCCAGGATTTTTTGCGCCGCCAAAGTTTCGACCAGCGCATCGGCGCGGCCGGGCAGGCGCACGCATAGCTCATTGAAATAGCTTTGGTTCAGCACCTCGACCCCATCAATTCCGGCGAGCGCTGCCCTTAATTGGGTGGCCTTTTTGTGATTGATCATGGCCAATTGCCGCAATCCCTTTTCACCCAGCAAGGTCATATGAACGGTAAAGGCCAGGGCGCAGAGGCCGGAATTGGTGCAGATGTTGGATGTCGCCTTTTCCCGGCGGATATGCTGCTCGCGGGTGGAGAGTGTGAGCACGAAGCCGCGCTTGCCATCGGCATCCCGGGTTTGCCCGGCCAGCCGCCCGGGCATCTGGCGCACATATTTTTCCCGGGTGGCAAAAAGCCCCAGATACGGGCCGCCGAAATTCAGCCCGTTGCCGATCGATTGGCCTTCCGCCACCACGATATCGGCCCCCATTTCACCGGGGGATTTCACCGCCCCCAACGACACAACTTCGGTGACCACAGCGACCAGAAGCGCGCCTTTTTGATGGGCGGCTTCGGCCAAAGGGCCCAGATCATGCAGATGGCCAAACAGATCGGGGGTTTGCACCACCACGCAGGCGGTCTCCTCGTCGATGCTATCGATCAGATTTTGCAGATCGCGGGCCGGATCATCGGCCAAAGGCTGCAAGCGGATCACCTGTTCATCGCCATATTGGGTGATGGTTTCCACTACATCGCCATAATGGGCATGAAGCCCGCCCGCCAGAATGGCCTTTTTGCGGCCCCGGGTGATGCGCCGGGCCATCAGGATGGCTTCGCCACAGGCGGTGGAGCCATCATAAAGCGAGGCATTGGCCACATCGCAGCCCAAAAGATTGGCAATCTGGGTTTGAAATTCAAACAGATATTGCAAAGTGCCCTGAGCGATTTCAGGCTGATAGGGGGTATAGGCGGTGAGAAATTCACCCCGCTGAATGATATAATCAACGCTTGCCGGAATATGATGGCGATAGGCCCCGCAGCCAACGAAAAAAGCATGTTCGGCAGCCGGAATATTGCGCCGGGCATAATCGCGAAACAGGCGGTCCACCTCCAGTTCGCTTTTATGGCCCGGCAGATCAAGGGGGCTGCTGAGCCGGGCGGCCTTGGGAACATCGGCAAACAGATCATCGATCGAAGCCACGCCGATGGCCTTGAGCATCGCCTGGCGGTCTCGATCATTATGCGGAAGATAACGCATGGGGCGGGGGTCCTTTGATGCAGCGCGGATTAGGCTTGGGCCTTGGGATCGGTTGAGATCAGCCAAGCTCGGCGAGATAGGCCTCATAGGCTTCATCATCGAGCAGCTCATCAAGCTCGCTCAGGTCATTGAGGGTGATCTCGAAAAACCAGCCATCATCCATCGGCTGGCTGTTTGCCAGAGCGGGATCCTCCACCAAAGCCTGATTGAGCGCGCTTACCTCCCCTGAAACCGGGGCATAAAGCTCGCTGGCGGCTTTTACCGATTCGACCACAGCCGCCTCGTCGCCTTTCATCAAGGTGGCCCCCATTTCGGGCAATTCCACAAACACCACATCCCCTAATTGCGCCTGGGCATAATCGGTGATGCCAATCACCCCCTTGCCATCTTCGATGCGGATCCATTCATGGTCTTTGGAAAAACGGATCATGCTCATGATCAAAAATCCTTTGCAAAATGCGGGCTTTGGCCCGGCTGATGGAAAAAGAGCGTTCAGCCCTGTTTTGGTTTTGATGATTTTCGCACATAATTCTGGGTCACGAAGGGCAGGGCCTTTACATGGGCCTTGCGCAGCTTGCCCCGCACCATCAGGGCGATGTCTGTGCCCGGGGTGGCGGCCTTCGCATCGATCAGGCCCATGGCCACCGGCGCATTCACCGTGGGGCCAAAGCCGCCCGATGTGATGATGCCAAGTTTTTGAGTGCCATCCGGGCTGTAAATCGCGGTTCCATCGCGGGCAATGGTGCGATCATCGGGGCTGATGCCCACTCGCTTTCGGGCCGGGCCATCGGCAATCTGGCCCAGAATACGCCCGGCACCGGGGAAATCGGCGCGATCCCGGCGGGCTTTGGGGATGGCCCATAAAAGATCGGCCTCGACCGGGGTGATCTCGGGGCTGAGATCCTGACCATAAAGGCATAAACCGGCTTCAAGGCGCAGGCTGTCGCGGGCCCCAAGGCCGATGGGGGCAACCCGCTCATCGGCCAGAAGACGACGGGCGAAGCTTTCGGCATGATCTGCGGGGAGCGAGATTTCAAAGCCATCCTCGCCGGTATAGCCCGAACGGCTGATGATCAGATCATGGCCATCAAGGCGGGTCCACAAGGCTTCCATGAACAAAAGATCACGACAGGCGGGGATGATCGCTGCCAGCACATCCGCAGCGTCTGGCCCCTGCAAAGCCAGCAGGGCGCGATCATCGCACAGCGAAAGCCGGGCCCGGCCTGCCAATCTGGAGCGGATATGGGCGAAATCCCCTAAACGCGGCCCGGCATTGACAACGATGAACAGGCCGTTTTCGCGATCAGCCCGGCGGGTGATCATCAGATCATCAAGGATGCCGCCTGTATCATCGAGCAGCAGGCTGTAGCGCATCTGGCCGGGTTTCAAACTGGCAATGGCCCCGGGCACCAGCTCTTCAAAAAGACGGGCGATATCGTCATCCGGGTTGATGGGGTCGAGCATGGCCTGACCCATATGCGAGACATCGAACAATCCGGCTTTCTGGCGGCAGTGCAGATGTTCGCCCTTGATCCCCATGGGAAATTGCACCGGCATTTCATAGCCGGCAAAAGCAACCATCTGCCCGCCCATTTCGCGATGCAGGGCATTGAGGGGTGTTTCGAGGAGCAGGGGGGCTGTCGTTGTCCCGCAATCGGTCATCATCAGGCTCCGCTTTGGCACCTTAAAGGCGCATGAAGGCTTCAGCCGCTCGGTGCGGCATCACAAAGCCCCCTCTGTCACGGAACCTGAGAGATTTCGCCAGACGCTTTTGGCCCGATGGCCGCAGCGTCTGCCTTATCCCCGTCGGTGAGGTGGACCCTGCCCACCTGCTTTCCAGAGTCGTCTGCCGCTAACGGTCCTTTGGCCTGAGAGTTTCCGGGGCGGTTGCTCCTTCGGCGGCTTTTCATGCGCTTTCAACCGCATCAAAAGCTCTCTCCCGCAAGCGGTCAGCGGCCTTCTACAGCCGCCCGACATAATCAGTGCAGTCGCTTCTCCTCTACAGGCGGATCTCCACCCCTGTCAACGCGGCAAAAGCGATCAGCGCAGCAAATTATAGCGCACATCTTCGGGATCGAGCTGAAAGCCGATCAGGATTTCATAATTATAGCGCCGCGCCCGCTCAATATCGGGCAGTTCCTGGCGCAATCGCTCGGTCACCACGACGCGCTGCTGATCGGCGCTTTCAAAGCTGAGGCGCGTTTCATAAATATCCTTGGCAACAATCATCGAATTATCGCGCACAACAGCCACAAACCATTGCAAGGAAATCTCACCGGTTTCCGGCAAAGCCGAGCCGCGCACGGCGGCCAGATCAAAATGCACATCGCTGATGACATTCCGGTTCTGATCGCATTTCAGTGTGAGGTTGGTGATGCTGGCTTCATAGGCAATATCGGCGACATTTTTCTCATCCCCCATGAAGCGCACGAACGACCCCGTGCCCCCCACGACAGCCAAAGCCGGGCAACGCTGGATCGTGACTTCCAACGGATTTTGATTGGCACCGCAGGCCGCCAAAGCCATCAGTGCGCCGGTGGTGATGAAGCGCAAGAACAAGGACATATGAGACATGCGATCTCTTCAGGTTTGGATGTGGATCGACAAGGGGTTAAAAGTTTTCCATCAATAGGGGCTTCCCAGGCTTGAGGCAATGCCCGCTCTTATGGACCGATCAAATCTTATGATTCCATCAAAACCTGCACCGATAAAAGCCTGTGTGGGGGCAGATCACATCACATTTCCCTGATAAAGGGTGATGACAGAGATTTTTTTGAACTGTAGGCGCGCATCGTCTCTTGCGTTATAGTGTTCTGGCGTTCAAATGAAAGCCTAGGTGTTATTCCAAATGGATTTTGATGCTGATCGAGTTTAGCTGGCCTTTATGTCACATCTTTGTCAGAATCAGGATCGCCGAACGATGAGGACAATGATCTGATGAGCAAACCGACCTTGCAGATACTTCTGGCGGCTCCCCGAGGATTTTGTGCCGGGGTGGATCGGGCCATCAAGATCGTTGAACTGGCTTTGGAACGCTTTGGCGCGCCGGTCTATGTCCGCCATGAAATCGTTCATAATCGCCATGTGGTTGAGGATCTGGAAAGCAAAGGCGCTGTTTTCGTTGAGGAATTGAGCGAAGTGCCCGATGATGTGCCGGTGGTGTTTTCCGCCCATGGGGTGCCCAAAAGCATTCCGGCGGAAGCCGACCGCCGCAAGCTGCTTTATGTGGATGCCACATGCCCCCTGGTTTCCAAGGTTCATCGCGAGGTGGAGCATCATGATCGCACCGGCCATCATATTCTGATGATCGGCCATGCCGGGCATCCCGAAGTGATCGGCACCATGGGGCAGGTGGCTCCGGGATCGATTACCCTGATCGAATCGGAAGATGATGCCAAAAATGTCGCGGTGCAAGATCCCGATAATCTGGCCTTTGTGACCCAAACCACTTTATCGGTGGATGATACGGCGGGGATTGTTGAGGCGCTGATCCGGCGCTTTCCCAATATCGTTGGGCCGCGCAAGGAAGATATCTGCTATGCCACCACAAATCGTCAGGAATCGGTGAAGGCCATGGCCGCGCGCTGTGATCGCCTGCTGGTGATCGGGGCCCCCAATTCATCCAATTCGCGCCGTTTGGTCGAGGTGGCGGAGAAAGAGGGCGTGTCCTCGCGGCTGTTGCAAAAGGCTGCCGATCTGGATTGGGATTGGCTTTCGGGGGCTGCGGTCATCGGCGTCACCGCCGGGGCTTCGGCTCCTGAAATTCTGGTTCAGGAATTGATCTCCGCCTTATCGGATCATTATGATGTGACCTTGGAGGAAGTGGAAACCGCGCGCGAAGATGTCACCTTCAAAATCCCTGCCATTTTGCGGGAAAGTGCCGCTTGATCAGATTAGGGCGGATCATCGCTGTTTATTGCTCAGTTTATCAAGCGATAGCCTGACGGGCGTGATGGGAAAAGGCGCGTGACCGCAAAACGCCGGGTTGAGATTTATACGGATGGGGCCTGTTCGGGCAATCCCGGCCCCGGCGGCTGGGGGGTTTTGATGTGCTGGAACGGCCATCAGAAAACCCTGATCGGCGGGGCCCCTGATACCACCAATAACCGCATGGAACTCACCGCCGCGATCGAGGCTTTGAACGCCCTCAAACGCCCCTGCCATGTGGATCTTTATACCGATAGCACCTATGTGCGATCCGGCATCACCCAATGGATTGCTGGTTGGAAAGCCCGAGGCTGGCGCACGGCGGCGAAAAAGCCTGTGGCCAATGTGGATCTTTGGCAGGCGCTCGATGCGGCCATTGCCGACCACGAGATCACATGGCATTGGGTGAAGGGCCATTCCGGCCATGATGGCAATGAAGCGGCTGACCGCTTGGCCAATGAAGGCATGGCGCCCTATAAATCGGTAAAAGGAGCGGCGAATGGCTGAAGCCGGAGCATCGCCTGAGATCGACAAGACGGCCCTGATCGATCAGATGATCAAGATGGTGCCGCAGATGGCGGCCTTGGGGATCCATTTGATCGCCGCCGATGGGGGGCGGGCCCGGATGCAGCTTCCCTGGTCGGATGATCTGGTGGCTTATGCCGATACCGGGGTGATGGCGGGAGGTGCGATTTTCACCCTGCTCGATTCGGTTTTGGGGATGGCGGTTTTTTCGGCGCTGGATCGCTTATTGCCGGTGGCCACCTTGGATCTACGGATCGATTATCTGAAACCGGCCACCCCGGGTCTGGCGGTTTTGGCTTCATCCCATTGCACCCGGCTGACCCGGCAGGTGGCTTTTGTGCGCGGCGTGGCTTTTCATGAAGATGAAGGCGATGCCATCGCCCACGCCACCGCCAGTTTCATCATCGATCGTGGCCATGAAAAAGGGGGGCGGTGATGGGATTTGATATTATCAGGGCCCTGATGCGCGACACCCATGCAGTGGTGGCGCTGGATGCCATCCCTTATGCCCGGTTTTTGGGGCTGAGCCTTGAGCGATCAGATGATGATGTGCGCCTGCATCTGGCCTTTGATCCTAAGCATATCGGGGCGCCGGGGCGCTATCATGGCGGGGTTTTGGGCGCGGCTTTGGAATTTGCGGCGATGGCGGAATTGATGTGGCAATCCCGGGGCAGCGGCGCTGAACTGACAAGCCTGCCCAAGCCGGTGACGCTGACCGTTGATTTTCTGCGCCCTGCGGGGCCGCAGGATCTTTATGCGGCGGCCAGCATCATCAAGCAGGGATCGCGGATCGCTTCCGTGCGATCACTGGCCTGGCAAGAGGACCGGGAAAAGCCGGTGGCCGAAGCGCAGATGCATTTTCTGCTGCCCCAGCCACCGGCCGCCCCGCAAAATCCACAAGGAAACCCAGAAGAAAATCCACAAGAAAGCCAGCAGGGCTGAAGGCTTTTCCCCTTATCCCTCGCCGAAAAGCAGGCCGCGAAAGGCAAATCCCAAAAAGATCAGCGCCAAAGCCAGCGGGCACACAAAGCGCAGCATGAACAGCCAGATTTTGAATCCCCCATCACTCATGCTGTCAAGCTCATCGCGGATGCTGATCTTTCGCATCCGCCAGCCCACAAACAGGGCGATCAAAAGCCCGCCCATGGGCATGATGATATTATTGGTGAGGAAATCCAGATTATCGAGGATGGTGCCGCGCCAGAAGGTCAGATCAGACCATAAATTAAGGGATAAAACCGAACCGATCCCCAATATAAAAATGGCAATCCCGGTGCCGACAGCGGAAATCTTACGATGGATGCCGCGATGTTCTTCAAGCCATGCCACAAAGGGTTCGAGAAGGGAAATGGCCGAGGTCAGGGCGGCGATGCCCAAAAGCAGGAAAAAGGCCCCGCCCACAAAGATACCGCCGGGCATCTGGGCAAAAGCCACGGGCAAAGTGATGAACACAAGCCCCGCCCCCGCTCCGGGTTCCAAGCCATATTGAAAAACGATGGGGAAAATGGCCAGACCTGCGAGAATCGCAACTGTTGTATCGGCTCCGGCGATGATGAAGGCGGATTTGGGCAAAGATACATCTTTGGGCACATAAGCGCCATAGGCCATGATCGCCCCCAAAGCGAGGGAAAGGGAGAAGAAGGCCTGACCCAAGGCCTGGATCACCGTTTCAAAGGTGACTTTGGAAAAATCGGGCTGAAACAAAAAGCGGATGGCAGAGGCAGCATCCCCCACGCTGAGGGCATAGATCACCAAAAGCAGCAACAGACCAAACAAGGCAGGCATCAGCCATGTGACGGCTTTTTCAAGCCCCCCGTGAATGCCCCGGGCCACAACCGTGATGGTGATGGCCATGAAGATGCCGTGCCACAGCAGAACAATCCAGAAATTTCCCGTTACGGCACCGAAATAATCCCCGGATGTATATTGATTGAGAATGGTCAATGAGCCGGTGAAGCTGGCCACCATATAAGACAGCGTGAGCCCGGCAATGACCGAATAAAAGCTTAAAACCAGAAGGGCACCAACCACCCCGCTCCATCCGGCGACCGCCCAAAGCGTTGAGCGGCCTTCTTCCCGGGCGACCTTTTTCACCGCATTGGGGGGCGAAAGATGGCCGCGTCGGCCCAATGTCAATTCAGCGATCATCACCGGCACCCCGATGCCAAACACAAAGGCCAGATAGATCAGAACAAACGCCCCGCCGCCGCCCTGGCCCGCTTCATAAGGAAATTTCCAGATATTCCCAAGGCCCACGGCGCTGCCGACCGCAGCAAAGATAAAGGCGAGGCGCGACGACCAGTTTTCATGCGCAAGTGGTTCGGATCGTGCCATAATTTTGTCCTTCCCCTGATATGCGGCCCAATGAGGCCCTTATATTTTATGCCGAATGGATATTTCATCCTGATCGCTTTGGCAAAAGCCTTATTTCGTACCGAACAATCGATCCCCAACATCACCCAGACCGGGGGTGATATAGCCATGTTCATTCAGGCCATCATCAAGGGCAGCGGAAAAGATCGGCACATCGGGATGAGCGGCCCGCAGGGTTTCAACACCCTTCGGGGCGGCGACCAAACACAAAAACCGAATTTTATTGGCCCCCGCTTCCTTGACAAGGGAGACCGCCGCCGCCGCCGAATTGCCTGTGGCCAGCATTGGATCCACGATCAGAACATGGCGTTCCTCAAGGCTATGGGGCATTTTAAAATAATATTGCACGGGCTTCAGGGTGTCATGATCCCGATAAAGCCCCACATGCCCCACCCGGGCTGAGGGCACCAGATCGAGCAGGCCCTGCAACAGGCCATCGCCTGCCCGCATGATCGAAACAAAGCAGGGCTTTTTACCGGAAAGCTGTTTTTGCACCGATTTTTCCAGCGGTGTTTCGATCTCGATATCCTGAAGGGGCAGATCGCGGGTGACTTCATAGGCCAAAAGCAGGCTGATTTCGCGCAAAAGCTGGCGAAACTGCGCAGATGGCGTGTCTTTTTGGCGCATCAGGGTGAGTTTGTGCCGGATCAGCGGATGATCAACGATAGTGAGATCATGTCCTGTAGCCTTGGTCATTTTTATTCTCCTTTGTCCCATCGTTTCTTAGCACCCTGCCTGCGGGTTTTGGAAGCAACATGATGGGGGAGACGATGGCCGATCACTGGCGATTGACTTGTCAGGCGTGAAAAAATTTCATAGATTAGTTTTTCTAATGAACTGTAACAGATTTTCTATCTATAAAAATGGTGTGTCGCTATGATCCAAAAATGGTTTCTGGACCATCCGCAATCGGTGGGTGAGGGGTATTTCGCGCATATGGGAACGGCCATGCGCTTTTCCGGACTCTTGTTTCTGGGGGCGGTGGTCTGTTTTTTTCATGCGCTTTTGCCCGCCCTGTTTACCAAAACCGGCAGCACGATCATCAGCCGCCTTCATGACAAAATGGTGCGCAATCGCCGCCGGATACCGGGGGCTGCATCTTCGGCAGGAACGCGATCCTATAAAGGCGAAGATAGCTTTGATTATGTGATTTAAAGCCCTGTGCCGGGGGCGGCCATTTGCGTGCCCATCCGGCCAAAAGCTGTGGAATCGAACCGATCCGCATCATCAAGGCTATTGAGCAGATCATGGATGAAGCCCAGCTTTTCGATCACCTTTTGCGACAGGACGAAGGGATAGAGATCGGGCTGCCCCATAGAGCGATTGAGGCTGTTGACCGCATGGGTGAGGGGTAGCCATGTTCCGATGATGGCTTGGAAATCGGGCTCGCCATAGGGGTCGAAATCCGCTGTTGTCATGGTTTTGGCAATGGTCGTTGTGCGCGGTGAGACCCGCATCCCGAAATGATGCGCGGTTTCCAAAGTATCGACCATATGCATATAATGCGCCCAGCATTCCGCCCAATCTTCCCAAGGATGGGCCGCCGCATAGGCGCTGACATAGCTTTCTTCCCAATCGGGTTTGGTATATTGATTATAATGGGCTTCAAGCGCCTTTTGATAATTAGCGCGCTCATCCCCGAAAAGCCTGCGAAACGGATCGATTCGCTGGCCATCCCGGATCAGCCGTTCCCAGTAATAATGGCCGATTTCATGGCGAAAATGCCCTAAAAGCGTGCGATAGGGCTCGGAAAACTGCCGCCTGCGTTCTTCGCGCACCACATCATCGGCTTCGGCTATATTGATGGTGATCACCCCCCTTGCATGGCCGGTCAGGATCACCGAAGAATGTTCGGTGACATAATCCGCGATATTGGGATCGGCCAGAAAATCGAAGGCCAGCCCGATTGCGGGATTATCGAATTTGCTGATGATGGGGAGGCGCAGGCGCAAAAGCCCATAAATCAGCCGGTGCTTGGCGGCTTCCACTTTTTCCCAGAGCAAAACCGATGCCGGATCGCCCAGATCGGGCACCGTGCGATTGAACCGGCAGGCGGTGCAATAATCATCGGATTTTTCCGCCGGGATCAGCCAGTTGCAGGCATCATAGATGGTATTGGCACAAAGCTTGAAATGATCCTCAGGGTCTCTCACAGATCGCCAAAGCTGCGCCCATCCCTGTTTTTCGCCGCTGATGGGTTCGATTGCGGTTAGCCGCATCTGATCATCACGAAAACCGATGCGAGAGCCACAGCGTTCGCAATGCACATTTTCAAAATAGATCAGATTCTGGCATTTATCGCATTCAAATAGCCGCATGGCCTGATTTCCAAAACTCAACGCGCTGGCGGATGGCTGTAAAGCGCATGTCTCCGCCAACAGGGAACACAGACTAACCGGAATGGCCCCGATGCTCTAGGGGGCAAAAAATTCTTCTTCCAAAAGCGACGTGATATCGATCAGATGCTTTTGCAGATCATCAAGATAATCATGCATCCCCGATGCGATCACATCCTTGATCGCGCTTTGGCGCACATGGGATTGAAAGGCTTTCATGGCATCGAGGGCGATGCGTTTCTGATCGCTGCCAAAGCTTTCATGCAGATCGTTCAAAGCAAGGCAGGCCTCAGAGATCGAGGCTGAAACCGAGCGCGGAAAGCGTTCATCAAACAGCAGAAATCCGGCGGCACTTTCGGCGCTGAAGCCCTTGCTGTGCACCCGGCGATAGGCATGAAAGCCCGCAGCCGAGCGCAAAAGCGCATTCCATTGCGACATATCGGACGCCGAACCCATATCGGCATCCCCCATCTGCAAAGCTTCATATTTGGCATCGAGAAGGCGGGAGGTTTGATCGGCCCGCTCTAGGTTCATACCGATTTTGGAAAAATACCAGCTATCGTCTTTATACAGGGTTTCGGCGGTGATACCGCTGAAGGTCTGGCAGGCTTCCTTGATGCGGGCACACACCAGATTGAGCCGTTCCTCGCTGATATCCCGCCGTTTCATCCCCCGCATGGAATTATAGAATGTATTGAGATGGAACCACATTTCGGTGGAAATCTGAGGGCGCAGGGCCCGCGCATTTTGCCGGGCCATTTTCAGATTGGCATAGATCGATGTGGGATTGTCGCCATCGAGAATATAAAAATAGAGAACATTTTCCGCCGTGGGCTTTAAATCCTGCGCCAGAAAACGCTCGTCATCAGCGTAGATTTTCAAAACGGACAGCCAATTATGGGTGCCATCTTTTTGATGCCCAAAGCTTTCCTGAACATCCAAAATCCGCGCAATATTGTTCATGCGCTCGACCTGACGAGACATCCAGAAAATTTCTTCAGCGTGTCTGGCGAGAAGTTTATGCAAGAACCCATGTATCCTTTGAACCGCCGCCCTGGCTTGAATTGACGATGAGCGAGCCTTTTTTCAGCGCCACCCGTGTCAGCCCGCCCGGCAAAACCCAGGTGGATCGCCCGCTGACCACAAAGGGCCGCAAATCGACATGGCGCGGCTCCACACCCCGGCTGCACAAGGTAGGGGCCACCGAAAGGGAGATCATGGGCTGGCTGATGAAATTATCCGGTGCCGCCTTTAATTTCCGCCTGAGATCGGCCAGCACTTTTTTGCTTGAACGCGGGCCGATGACCACCCCATAGCCGCCCGATTCGCCCACCGGCTTCACCACCAGATTTTCCAGATTCTGAAGGGTATAGGCAAGGCCCTCGGGCTCGCGGCAGATATGGGTTTCCACATTGGGCAGGATGGCATCCTCCCCCAGATAATAGCGGATGATGCGCGGCATATAGGCATAGATGGCCTTGTCATCGGCAATGCCGGTGCCAATCGCATTGGTGAGGGTGACATTGCCGGCCCGATAGGCACGCATCAGGCCGGGCACCCCCAAAAGGCTTTTGGGGTTGAAGGTTTCTGGGTCGATGAACTGATCATCGATCCGCCGATAGATAATATCCACCGGTTCAAGGCCGAGGATGGTTTTCATATAAACGCGATCATTATCCACCAGCAGATCGCGGCCTTCCACAAGGGGAACACCCATTTCCCGGGCCAGAAACACATGCTCGAAATAGGCCGAATTAAAGGTGCCGGGAGAAAGCAGCACCACCTGCGGATTTTCAAGGCTTGGGTTCATCGCCAATTGCCGCAGGCTTTCCACCAGCCTTTGGCCATAATCGGATACCGTTCTGATGCTGGTGGCGCGCGCCAGATCGGGAAAGGTGCGTAAGGTCAGATGGCGGTTTTCCACCACATAGGAAACCCCCGAAGGCGTGCGGGCATTATCTTCTAAAACCAGAAATTCGCCATCCGCGCCACGCACCAGATCCACCCCACAAATGCTGGCATAGCTTTTATGGGGCAGGGTAAGCCCCTCCATCTGCGGGCTGTAATTCTTGTTGGTCAAAACCAAATCTTTGGGCACCACCTTGTCTTTGAGGATTTTGGCATCATGATAAATATCATCCAAAAACAGATTGATCGCGGTTACCCTTTGGATCGATCCCCGTTCGATATGGGCCCATTGCTTTTGGGTGATCACCCGGGGCAGGGCATCGAAGGGCAGCACCCGATCGATCTGATCGCGCTGGGAATATACGGTGAAGGTGATGCCCAGATTATAAAGCTCGCGGGTCACGGCGGCGGTGCGCTTGCGCAGATCGCCCACGGTCAGGGCATTGATTTTTTCCATGACCGGGGCCAAAGCGCGCAATTGCTCCTGATTTTTGCTGGCATCAAGGCCGCCGAGCAATTCGCAATAATATCCGCCCGGATCATAGTCTTTCAAAAGTCCACTCAGTAAAGTGGAATTCATAAATAGCATCCAAATGAAAAGGTTATTTTTTGCATAGTGTCATATAATTGCCTTTTTAAACCGGAAATGCACCCATTTTATTGCTATTTTGAGTGAAGCTGTTTGTTTTGTGATTAAGGGTCAGGATTTTTATGTCTGCCAATGAATTGGCCATTGTTGCGGCCGCTGTTTTGCTGTTCGGTCTCTTTGGCAAGCGCCTTGGGGGCGGCTTGCTCACCATTCCCCTTGTTTTCAGTCTTTTCGGTTTTGCGCTGGGGGATGCTGGTCTTGATCTGGTGACCTTTGAGGCGATGGACGGCACGATTTTGATGATCGCTGAATTGACCCTCACCCTTATTTTGTTCAGCGATGCAGCCCGGTTGGATATCAAAACGCTGCTGAAGGAACGTCAGTTGGCGATCAGGATGCTGATGATCGGGATGCCGGTGGCCCTGGTTCTGGGGGCCGGGCTGGCTTATTGGCTGTTTCCCGGGATCGGTCTTTTGCCCGCGTTGCTTTTGGCGGCCATGCTGGTGCCCACCGATGCCGCCCTTGGCCAGCCCATTTTAAACCATCCCGATATCCCCCTCAAAACCCGTCAGGTGATGATTGCTGAAAGCGGATTGAATGATGGCTTGGCGCTGCCTGCGGTGGTGATGCTGGCGATTTTCGCCTCGGTGGCGCATACCGGTGGGGCGGGGAGCGCGGAGGGGAGCGCATCAATGCACGGGGTGGATGGATCGGCCCTGTCGATGGCCGTCTTTGCCGGCAAGCAGATCATTTTGGGGCCGCTTTTTGGGGGGCTTGTGGCCCTTATCGGGGGGCGGTGGCTTGATCGGGCCATCAGCGGCAAAAAGATCGATGATAAAATCGAAGGGATCATTTTGCTGGCTTTGGCGATCTTATCTTATGCGCTGGCCGAATCCTTGGGCGGCAATGGCTTTTTGGCGGCGTTTGCGGCCGGCATCACCCTTGGCTGCACGGTGCGCCATCGCTGTGGCTCATTGATCGATTTCATGGAGGAAGAAGGCCAGATTCTGACCATGTTTGCCTTTTTGCTGTTTGGCGCGATGCTTTTGCCCGAAGGGCTGGCGGTTGCGGGTCCGGCAACGGTTCTTTATGCGCTGGGCAGTCTTTTCGTGGTTCGGGTTTTGGCCATTCTTGTGGCACTGATCGGCAGCAAGGCCCCATGGAAGGAACGATTTTTGATGGGATGGTTCGGGCCGCGCGGGCTGGCATCCCTGCTTTTTGCGCTGATGATTCTTGAAATTTATCCGATCCCCCAAGCCCAGGAAATTCGCGCCTGTGTCATGCTGACTGTGGGCTTTTCGGTGATTTTGCATGGGCTGAGCGCCATGCCTTTGGCAAAGCTTTATGGGCGTTCGATCAAATCGAAACCCCATTAAACAGGTGCCTCGCTGAACAGGCGCCCCGCTGAACAGGCATGGTGGGCGCGGCAGGATTTGAACCTGCGACCCCTGCGGTGTGAACACAGTGCTCTACCCCTGAGCTACGCGCCCTCGCCTGCGAGAGGGGCCTTATAATACCGCTTTAAAGTCCTGCGCAAGATTTTTCCTGCGCAAAGGGGGCGCAAATGTTCAAAGCCTGAAATCAATCCTTGATCGCGGCGCGGTTTGTGGCACTTTTTCCCCATGGATATGACCATGACACTGATTTTGATGGGGGCCGCCCTTGGTCTTTTGGGCTTGGCGACTTTGGGCGGGCGGCGGGCCTATGTGCCGGGGAAGCCCCCTTTGATCCCCTATGGGGCCCTGCAATTTCTGGCGATTCTGCTGATTTTGCTGTTTGCCGGTCATCTGATCACCCTCATCACCGGCCAGCCCTTTCGCGGGCGGCTTGGATAAATCTCTATTTTTTTGAATGGCTTGGCCATCCTGCGTAAAAAAATGCAGGGGGGACGTAAAATAACACTTGCTTTCGGGTTTAGTGTACTACATAACTAATACACCGAAACAACAACACACAAGCAAACACCATCAAGCCATCAGGCGACAGCACAAAGGAACAAAGCCATGTCATTCACCGCAAACACGATCCGCAACACCACTTCAGCCGCCCGCATCAGCATCCGTCGCAGTCGCCGCCGCCAGCGTTATCAGCGCGTGGCTTAAGACAAAGCCCGCAGCTCTTTCGCGATCATCACAAAGGAACAAAGCCATGTCATTTACTACAAACACGATCCGCAACACCACTTCAGCCGCCCGCATCAGCATCCGTCGCAGTCGCCGCCGCCAGCGTTATCAGCGGGCAGCCTGAGGGGCATCTTAGGCCCCCAAGCTTCGCAAGGAATCAGAAATTGGCCGCAGGTGTGATTGAATTTTTGGATGCGTTTCGGGGGGCTGCACCCTCCCATGCATCTTCGGGCTGAAGCGAGGCCAGAAACATCCGCACATCCTGCACTGTTCTTTGGGGATCTTCCTCCATCGGGATATGCCCCAGATCGTCATAAACCACCAGGGTGGCATTGGGCATGGCCCGCTCCAGGGCCCGGCCCACAGATAAGGGGATCATCCTGTCTTCACGCCCCCATTGAATGAGGGTCGGCGCCGTGATCTTTGAGGGATCGACCCGTTCATTGATATGGCTGAAATAATCGAGCAGTGCCTTGCGCGATCCATCCATCAAAAGCAGGTGCCATGATCGATCCACCATGGCATTGGTGACCAGATCATCATTGGCCATCGCCGTTTCCAGCCCTTGTTTGATCATTGATCGGGGCGTGATCGTTTCCATGATCCAGGAGATGCCGGGCAATTTCGCCAGTTTAAAGCCAAGGGGCAGGGTGGGTTCAGGGCTGTTTTCGGGGACGAAACCGGCGCTATCCACCAGCACCAATCCGGCGATTTTCTGAGGGTAGGCAAGGGCATAAGCCATGCTGATCTTGCCACCCATGGAATTGCCGCCGATCACCAGACGTTCGATCCCCAATTGGCTGATCAGGCTATGAACGGCGCGCACCATGCCTTCGGTGCTATAATCATTTTCAGCGGTTTTCCCTGTCAGCCCATGGGCTGGCAGATCCATGCTGATAACACGATAGCTATGGGAAAGCGCCTCAACCCAAGGCTCCCACGTATGAAGGGATGATCCCGTGCCATGAAGCAAGAGCAAAGCCGGGGCGAGGGATGGCCCCTGATCCCGATAATGAAGGCTGGTGCCACTGGGTAAGCTGAGGAATTTCGATGGCTTGGGGGCATAATAATTGGCCAGCAGATCCCGATCCAGATCAGGCGTTCCAAATGTGAGCACGGCAATGGCGATCAACGCAGCCATTGCCCCGATCGTCCACAGAAATGCCTTAAAAATAAACCACATGACGATTTTGCTGCCCAGAGAATTTGACCCAAGGCTCAACAATCAGAAGGGTGCCATGGGAGCCTCAATGAAAAATCCTTCAATTATTTGTATAAAATAGAATCATTTAAAGCCAGCCCTTTAATTCCTTATCCAGTAATTTGGCCAGCAAGGCGATATGATCGGGATGATCATTGAGGCAATCAATCCGCGCAAAAGCCTCGCCTCCAGCATCTAAAAACAGCTTTTTCCCCTCGAGTCCGATTTCTTCCAAAGTTTCAACGCAATCCGATGCAAAGCCCGGTGAAATCACCATCACTTTCTTTTTCCCCATGCCGGGCAGGGCTTCAAGGGTTTGATCGGTATAGGGCTGCAACCATTCTTTGGGTCCGAATCGGGATTGAAAGGTGACCATGAAGCGGTTTTCATCATAGCCCAAAGCCTCGCGCAGCAGGCGTCCGGTTTTCTGGCAATGGCAATGATAGGGATCGCCCGCTTCGAAATAGCTTTTCGGAATGCCGTGAAACGAGGCGAGAAGCATGTCCGGCTCCCATCCGGTTTCGGCAATTTTGCGCTCCACCGATGCGACAAGGGCTTTGATATAATCGCCATCATCATGATAAGGGGCCAGGGTGCGCACCGCAGGCTGCCAACGCAAAGTCATCAGATGGCGAAAAAGCTGATCATAAACGCTGGCGGTGGTGGATGCGGAATATTGGGGATAAAGAGCCATGACGGCGATGCGATCACAGCCCTTCTTTTTCAGGGCATCGATCTTTTCGGCAATGGATGGCTGGCCATAGCGCATGGCCCAATCAACCACGATACGATCTTCATGGCTCAGCGCCCGGGCCAGATTTTCGCCCTGCGCGCGTGTGAGGGTGCGCAGAGGGCTTTCGTCGCGGGCTTCATTCCAGATGGCGGCATAGGCCTTGCCCGATTTTTGCGGACGAAAAGGCAGAATGAAAAGATTGAGAATGATCTTCCAGGCCAGAGGGTTCAATTCGATGACCCTATGGTCGGATAAAAATTCCTTCAGATAGCGCCGCATGGATCGATAATCCGTGCCATCGGGGGTGCCCAGGTTGACGATCAAAACTCCGATGCGGCCATGCGCGATGGCCGGATGGTCAGTCGGCATAAAAGCCGCGCTATCGGCTTGTGCGCTTTTGGATCGGGCTGTTTGGTCATGGTCTGTCATCGTTAAGCCTTTTATGCGCGCCCCATGGCCCGGTTGATCAGCGAAAAGCCGGGCCATGCAGCCAAGCCACCAAAGCGGTGCGCCGCCCTTTTGTGACCGGGCTTATTCGATGCAAAACAAAGCTGGGAAACACGATGGCCGTGCCTTCCGTTCGCGGTGCTGTTATTACACTGCCTTCGCCATTGAGTTCAAGGCAGCCGCCTTCATAATCATCGGGCGGGGTGATTTGCACGGAGATCGAGAGCTTGCGGGTGCGGGTGCCCGGTGCCCGCCCACGATCGGCATGCCAATCATAGGTGCCGCGTTCATGGCCATCATAGCGGATGAGCTGCGCCCCTTCATTGAAGCCTTCGACCTGAAAACCAAAAGCGCTGTTATTGATATCCGACATGATCCGGGCCAGTCGTTCAAAGATCCAGGATGTTTCGGGCTGATCATCGAGCCATAAAATCTCGCAGGCGCGAATGCTCTCCACAGTTTGCCCCCCGGTCAGCCGGCCCGCCTTGGGGGTGGCGTCCTCCATCAGGCCACAAAGGATGGCACATTCGGCCTTGCTGAAGGCATCGGGGCGGGCGATGAAAAACGCGCCCGATCCTGAAAAGGGCGGCTCGCCCCCAAAGGGAAGGTGGCTATGAGCAGGGGCTGGCGCAGGGGTCATGATGAAGCTTTCCAAAACCGCCCAACAAAAGGCGGGATCCAAAAGCTGATAGCGGCTTTTTGGCAAAGGTCAAATCAATGATGCGCAGAATGAAACACTGGCGCGGCTTGCACGGGCAGGGCTTTTAAAGCCGTGCAAAAAGCGCATGGCTGAGCCTTTCGATATGCAAAAATACCGTCTACAAAATCCGTGGGAAAAGCCCAGATTCAAGGGGTCCGAAGATGGTCTTCGGGCACCCTGTCCAAAGGACAATGCCATGACGATGAAAACCGGCAAACCCTCGCAGTCGCAAAGCAAACCGGGCGCCCCCAAGCCCGCCTCGGCAAAGCCGGGTGGTAAGAAATAAGGGGGCATTCCCTCCTTATGAAGAGCCGCCGGGAAACTGGCGGCTTTTTCATGTCTGGCGCATGCCCAAATCCTTCATTCCCAGGCCCAATTTTCAGGCCCGACCGATCAAAGATCGGTTTCGAGGAATCGTTCGATGCGGCGGGCGATCAGCGGAGCGGTGGTTTCGCCGATCAGCCAATGGCCCAGCTTGGGAAATTCCGCATAGCGGGCGCGGCCTTCAAATTTGCGCACCGCAGATCGCGCCCATTCCTTTGGCGTGATGCGATCTTCGGCCCCCACGGCCACCAGAACGGGCATGCGAATGCGATCACGATTGACCGATGCCGCCTGTTCCCCATCGAAAATCCACAAAGCCAGTTCGAAAAGCGCGCGGCCCGATTCCCACACATAATCCTCATAAACCCTGCGGGCTTCGGCTTCGGGCACGGGGCCGTTGAATACGCTCCACCGGGCGGTTTCCCAATCGGGCTTATGGGGTTTGTTCCAAAAGCCGGGGCGCAGGGTGGTTTTATAAAAGCTTTTGAGCGGCCCCAGCAAAAAGGGGTTCATCCCCGCAGAAGGCGCAGGCGCCAGACAGATCAGGCGCGAGCCAAGCCCCCGTGCGGCGATTTTTTGCGCCAAAAGCCCCCCCATGGAATGGCCGATGATGATGGCATCATGATCGAAGGCTTTGATCTCGGCTTCCAGGGCATCGGTATAATCATTGAGCGATGCGCTGCCCAATCGGCTGGGGGGCGGGCTGGCCGCCGGCACATCATGAAAGGGCAAGGTGGGGGTGAGCACCCGATGGCCTAAAGATTCGAAATGGGCGCGCAAATGGGCCCAGCAATTGCCGCGGCTCCACATGCCATGGATCATCACCATGGGTGTTTTCTGGGTCATGGCGTTATCCCCCCGTTTGATCAGGACGCAGCGGAATCGATCAGATCCTGCCATCCTTTCGATCAGCATAAACCGTGACGTGAGGGGTTTCCAGTTGCAGATTCACATTTCAACGATATCAGGATAATCGCCTTGGCCCAAACCCTCGATATGGGTGGAATGAAAGCTTTCAATGGCGCTTTCCACCTTCATCGAATCATTGAACCGGGCGATGTGAAACAGCGCATCCCCCTCATTCACCACCGGCAGATTGGTGCGACCGATGACGATCCCGGTCACCGGGGATAAAATGCGGGTATGATTTTGCCCAACGGCATCGGAAACCCAGCCCAGCGTTTCGCCCTTGGTGATCCGCGCGCCCTGCCGGACCTCGACCCGCAAAAGGCCATTGGATGACGAACGCACCCATTGCGAATCACTGGCTTTGATCACCTGATGATCAAGCACCGGCTTGCCCCGGATCATCCCCAGAAAGCGCATCACATTCAGCACGCCGCGCACGCCCGCGCGCACCGGCAAAGGCTCGAAACGCAGGGCCTCGCCCGCCTCATAAAGCAGGGTTTTGATCTGTTTGTCTGCCGCATATTGGCGCAGCGATCCATCGCGCATATTGGCATTGATGATCACCGGCGTGCCAAAGGCGCGGGCAAGCTGTTCGGTATCGGGATCATCGAGATTGGCGCGGATATGGGGATGATTGGTGCGGTGATTGGCACCGGTATGCAGATCGATGCCATGGGTTGAGCGATCGACGATTTCGCTGGCGAACACATGGGCCAGCCGGGCCGCCAAAGAACCATGCTGCGAGCCGGGGAAAGAGCGATTGAGATCGCGCCTATCGGGCAGATAGCGGGTGTGCGTGGTAAAGCCATAGACATTGACGATGGGCACCGCGATCAGCGTGCCCCGCAGGCGGCCAAGGGCAGCATGGGCCATCACCTGCCGGATGATTTCGATGCCATTGATTTCATCACCATGCACCGCCGCCGATAAAAACAGGGTGGGGCCATGATGCCGGGAATGCAGCACATGCACCGGCATGGAAATTGGCATATAGCTCGATTGGCTGGGCAGTGGCACATTGATATGGATGCGCTCACCCGGGTCCACTTCATGGCCCGCGATGTAAAAAGGCGGGCGGCTGGCGCTGGCCTTGTGGTTTTTTGTTCTTGTCATGCCGGTTCTTGATGCCTTTTAGTCTGCTGTTGTGGCCATTCAGCCATGACCTTTGGTGCGGGTGCGATGGGGGCGGGCATTCTTTTCCAGAAATTCGATGATCTTGCCAGCAATATCAAGGCCGGTGGCGGTCTCGATCCCTTCCAGTCCGGGCGAGGAATTGACCTCCATCACCAAAGGGCCGCGATGGGATCGCAGCATATCCACCCCGCACACATTAAGCCCCATGACCTTCGCCGCCTTCACCGCCGTGGCCCGCTCGGCAGGGGTGATCTTCACCTTATGAGCCGAGCCGCCGCGATGCAGATTGGAGCGAAAATCACCTTCCGGCCCTTTGCGGCGCATGGCCGCCACCACCTTTTCCCCCACCACAAGGCAGCGGATATCCTCATTCCCCGCTTCGGCGATGAATTCCTGCACCAATATATGGGCTTCAAGGCCCGCAAAGGCATTGATCATGCTTTTCACGGCGGGCATGGTATCGCCCAGAACCACCCCCACACCCTGAGTGCCTTCAACCAGCTTGATGACCAAAGGCGGGCCGCCCATCATATCGATCAGATCTTCGGTTTGCCTTGTGCCATGGGCAACGCCGGTGACCGGTAATTTCACACCGCGCCTTGATAAAAGCTGCATCGACCGCAATTTGTCGCGGGAACGGGAGATTGCCACCGATTCATTGAGGGGATAAACCCCCATCACCTCGAACTGGCGTAAAACGGCGGTGCCGAAAAAGGTGATCGATGCCCCGATGCGCGGGATCACCGCATCATAATGGGGCATTTCGGCCCCTTTATAGCGCATTTCCGGGCGCACTTCGCCCATCTTCAGATAGACCTTCATGGTATCCACCCAATCGATCTCGTGGCCGCGTAAAACAGCCGCCTCCATCAGGCGCTTATGGGAATAAAGATCGGGATTCCGGGCGAGAAGCGCGATACGCATAAGAAACTCCGCAAAGGGATTAAGGACAAGATGCAGACGAAGGCGACAAGGGGCGCTTAGGGCCTTAGGGCCTTTGGGCCGTTCACGCAGTGATTGATCACTGATCAAGCCGATGATAGCAAAAAGAATGCAGTAAAGCGCCCTTTGTCAGAAACAGACCTTCATGGCAATGCGGAAAAAAGCCTATGGCCATCTTCTCAATAGGACCATGACCAGCGCAGGGAGACAGAATTGTCTTTGCTGCTGCTCATTTCACTGCGAATCCCCAGATTCCGGGTCAGCGCCCATTCGATGGTTCCGGTGGTGATGCCGGTGCCGGTTTCGGTGCTGATTTCCAGATAAATATCATCGGTGAGATATTTGCCCCCGGTGAGCCGGGTGCCACCCGTGTCTTCACCCCCCATATCGATATTGAGACGATCCAGACCAAGGGTGGAGCGCGCCGCTCCGATGACATCGAGCCCGCCCCCGCCCGAAAGGCTGGCGAGTGCCGAGGCCAGTTGCATGGCTTCCAATGGGGTGAGATCTGAGACCTGCTCGCCAAAAAGCAGACGGGCGAGAATTTCATCTTCGGGCAGGGAGGGGGTGGATTGCAAGCTGATTACGGGCGCGGATAAAGGCCCGGAAAGCTGCAAAATAATGGCAAGACCATCGATCTGATCCCGCGCGGTAATATCCAGCAAGGGATCGGGATTGGCATTGCCGGTCAATAAGATCTGGCCATTATCCAAAATCAGCCGCCGACCGGCAAAATCAAAGGCCCCCTTAACAAGACGGGCGCTGCCGCTGATCAAGGGTGTGTCGGCGCTGCCATCAATATCCAGATCAAGGGCCCATTCGGAATCGAGCCCCCGTCCCCGGATGAAAATGCGCCGGGGGGCTGCGATCTTGAGATCAAGGGCGAGGGGCCGGTCATCAGGGGCTGAGAGGCCCTGATCGCCAGCATCATCGCTCTCTCCGTCCAATTGGGCCACCCGGCTGTCGATTTCTGTCACCTCGATGCTGGTCACATCATCGGGCAGGGATTTTGAAATATCGATATCGGCGCGTGTGGGATCGATCCGGCCTGAAAGGCGATGGATCGCGGGGCTTTTTTCAAATTTCAACTGTGCTGAGGTGACCGCCCGTGCTTCCACCCGACGCACCACTGTGACCCCATCAAGGGAAAGGTCGAGATCGGCCAGCATCTCGCCTTCCGGCGATAATCCGGCTGAGCCCGCGCCGCTGATCCGGCCGCCATTGCCATCCTGGGCTGCAAGGCTTTCAATGGTCAGCTTCAAACCATCAAGGCGCGCATCCAAAGCAAGATCGGTGGCGATAAAACCGCTGGGCAAATGCTCATAGCGGCCATTTTTCAGGCTGATCGTGCCTTTGGGTTCGGGGCTTTCGACGGTCCCTGCAATTTTGATGGTGGCATCCAGATCGCCCGAGGCTTCCTGTTGCGGCAGATCAAGGATCATGAACAGCGGGGCCAGCGCCCCTTGCCAGATCATCTCGCCTTCAAGGGGGGCATCATCGGGCAGATCAAAGGCTGGTTGGACGAGATCAAGGCGCAAAGGCAGTGTCAGCCGGGCATTGGCTTCCAGAGCATCGCGGGCGGAGCCTTCGGCCATCATCATTAAAAGATCATCCTTGAGATCGGCTTTGATGCTGATCTGCAGGGGCGGTACCTGGGTAAAGCCGCCGATCGCTGGGGCGAGATCATGCAGGAAAAGGCGCATCGTGCCCCGGCTTTGATCTTTTTCCTGCGTAAATGAAAGCT
Organism: Iodidimonas sp. MBR-22; assembly: GCF_029946565.1. NCBI lineage: Bacteria > Pseudomonadati > Pseudomonadota > Alphaproteobacteria > Iodidimonadales > Iodidimonadaceae > Iodidimonas > Iodidimonas sp. MBR-22. The sequence continues at coordinate 47,641 of NZ_JARKVQ010000009.1, read as the reverse complement.
GGCCATCAAGAGTGCCGGTGGGCAGGATTTGTGGGGACATCACATTGAGGATCGATAAGGGCATATCCGCCAGATCGAGCCTGAGATCGACCTCAGCCTCGCCTTTCGTCATGGCGCCGCTGATCGCCCCTTCGGAAAATTCGATGCGGAAGGGATCAAGGGTCAGATGATCCTTTGCCATTTGCATCGATAGCGGCTTTTCAGTGCTCAGCTTTTCCCCAAACAGCAAACCGTCAAGGGAAAGGCTGGCCTTCTGACTTTGCGCTTCCTGTGACCAGATGAGCGATCCCCCCAGATCGAGAGGGCCGCGCCAATGGCCATCGGCCTTGCCATCAAGCTGCAAGCGGCTGCGGTCGCCCGTGGCGCTGATCTGAAGGCGGCTCAATTGGGTGAAGCCCAATAGAAAATCACTCAATAAAAGCGTGCCATCGATGCGCGGCAGGCCATCGGTAAGAAAGGCCTCGGCCTTGAGATCAAGGCGCTGCAAGGTGAGCCGCTTTGATTGGATGGGCAGAACCAATGATTGCCCGCTCGCTTCAAGGCTTAGGGCCTGCTTTTCATTATGGGCGAAAAGCGCGGCCTTAAGGCTCAGATCGCCTTCAAGGCCATAGCGCTGGCTTTCGGGTAAATCCGATAAATCCCCCGATTGGCCGTTGAATTCGCCCCGCAGCAAAGAATCCGTGCCATAGATCAGGCTGCCTTCGATTTTTGCCGCCCCCAATGCGACAAAGGCCAGCGGCAGGCTGAACGCGCCATCGGCATCCCTGTGCCCTCGGGCTTCGATGCGCAAGGGGCCAAGGCTGCTTTCGGCGCTCAGCCTGATCTCGCCCATTGGCCCGGTTTCATTCGCCGCCTCGGGATCAGACAGGCTGGCCAGCCCATCCAATTGCAGATTGTGCAAAACCAGCCCGGCCAGATCAAGCTGATCGAGGTGGCTGTGCAGGGCCAGTTGGGGGGCGGAAAACGGCCCGCCCAGCGTTCCATCCAATAAAAGCCCACCTTCCATTTCTGCGGTGCCGGGCATATCCGGGGCATCAAGCCAGCCAAAGCGCGCAAGATCGGGCAGGCGGATCTGATAATCCAGATCAAATCCTTCATCGGCCAGATCGGCCGCGCCCTTGATATCGAGCTTCAGCCCCGCTGCATCGAGCCGGGCGTTTTTGATGGTGATCTGCTGATCCGGCTCCAGATCGATCTGCGCCTTGATGACCGGTTCCGCCCCTAAAAGCGCGGTGAGGGTGGCATCTGTGGATGCGAGATCAAGCCCCCGACCATCGAGGGTGAGGCCGATGGGGGCATCGGCATTTTGGCGGTTGACCAGAAAGCGGCTTTCCAGCCCGCCTTGGAAAGGCAAAGGAAGGGGGAGGCTGGCCAGATCGGCGATTTCGGCCAATAGTTCAAGATCAAGGGTCGCAAGATCGGTGCTTGCGGTGCCTGAAGCCGTGAGCCGCGCGCCTCCAGTGCTGAGCGATGCGGTGCCAAGGGTGATCTGGCGGCTTTTTTCATTGGCCACAGCATCGAGATTGAAATCCACCGTCATGGGTTGATCGGTAGTTTGCGAAAGCCCAGCGATGATCAGATCATGGATTTGACCGCTGAGCTTCAGGCTCATTTCAGAGCCTTCGATCCCCAGATGATAGCGGCCATCAAGCTTTTGAGCCAAAATCTGAGGATCACGGGTCTGCGGATCGGGGCTTGCGCCCTCATTCGACGCGGGCGCATCGAGGTTGAAACCCCCATCGAGCACAAGGCCCTGTGTTGTAGGCTGCACCCGGCCATCGATGGCCATGCCGGAAAAAGTCAGTGGCCATCCATCGGGCAAAAGGGCGGCACTTTGGGGCGCATCGAGGCGATAGGTGAGGGCTGAGAGCATCGGACCGTTTTTGGCCAAAGCCGTTTCCAAAGCCACGGTGCCTGCGGCCAGATCAAGCTCAAGCTTAAGGGGGATATGATCCGCCTGATCCTGCCCGGCGGTGATCACAAAAGCCACAGATGCCCCCAAAAGCGCGGCATAAGGGGGATCGATCAGCCCCGCTGGATCGGCATGGCCCTTGATCACAAGGGCTGTTTCATTGCCGGTGATCCGGGCTTCAAGGCTTTTTGCCTCTCCCATTCTGGCTGAAAATGTTCCCTGCCATGCGTTCAATCGGCCCGCCCCTTCCAGATGAATATCCAGAGATTCATTGGGGGACATCGCCAAAAGGGCGGTGATCAGGCCATTTTGGGGGCCGTGCAGATCAAGGCGCAGATCAAGCTTTTGCTGGCTTTGCTCATAATCCAGATCAAGACTGAGGCGATCTGTTGCCAGATCAGGACTGAGACGATCTGTTGCCAGATCAGGGCTGGGGGCGGTTTGTTCGATCACCAAACTGGCCATGGCCTTTTGATCGGCCAGGCGGATGTGATCGAGCCGGGCCAACAAAGTGACAGCACGACCGCTCGTTAATTGAGCGATGCTGGGATCGAGGGCTATATCTTTGATCGTGATCCGGCCGATTTCGATGGCGAGCGGCAGATCGGGAAGCCGGGGCATGGCCAGATCGGGCAAGCGCAGATCCTGCAGGCTGAAGGCTTGATCTTCGGGTTTTTCGGGGCCGAAAACCGGCAGCCGATCCAACCGGGCATGGGCAATCTCAAGGGATGGGATCGTCAGGCGTTTGTCGAGTAAATCCAGAGGCTGCCATGCAATGGTCAGCCCATCCAGCACCAGATAAACCCCGCGATCATCGCGGAGCTGCAGGCGATCCATTTCAAATCGCGAGAAAAGATCGCCTGAAAGCCCGCCCAATTCCACATAGTTCGTGCCCACTGCATCATTGATGCGCGCCAGAATCCAGCTTTTGCCCCCATCGCTATTGAGCCAGAAAAGGCCAGCGATGGTCGTCAGCAACAGCAGCAGGATAAGCGCTCCGCATCCCAGGAACAGAGTGCGCAAGGGGCGCTTTTGGCGAGGTTTTGCGGGCGCATTGCGGGTGGTCAAAAGCTTTGCCCCAGGCTGATATAAAGTTGAATCCGGTTATCGCCGGGGCGGCGATTGATCGGGGTGGCAAGATCGATCCGCACCGGCGCAAAAGAGGTATGATAACGAAAGCCGATCCCCGCCCCCCAGCGCAAATCTTCAAATTGCGGCGTGGTGCTGCCGGTGATTTCGCCCGCATCCACAAAGGGCACGATGCCGATGCTTTTACTGATCTTCACCCGCGCTTCCACCGAGGCTTCAAATTTCGAGCGTCCGCCCAAAGGGTCTCCTTCGGCATTGAGGGGGCCCACATCCTGAAAGCCAAAGCCGCGTACCGATCCCCCGCCGCCCGCGAAAAAGCGACGATTGGCGGGCAGGCGGTCTGTTTCTGCTCCAATAATCGATCCCAAAGCCACCCGCCCGGCCAGAATATAGTTTTTTTGCTGATCAAGGGCGAGATAGCTGCTGGCATCGAACTCCATCTTGTAAAAACTGAACAGGCCACTCTGTTCGGCCAGATGGGGGGCGATGGCCAGACGGGCGTGGACCCCTTGGGTTGCATCTAAAAGTGAATCGCGCTGATCAAAAGTTGCATTGAGGGGGAGCGAGGTGAGGAGAAAGGTGCGACGGTCGTCAATTTCCTCGACACTGGTAAAACCAAGCTCGGTGCCCACACCCAATCGCCAATAGCGGCCAATGGCCCGATCCAGCCCGAGGCGGGCATTGAGTTCAAGGCTATCAAAAGCATCGGTATCTTCGCGAATGGCCCCTAATCGGACCGTTAGATATTGATCATGGCGCAGGAAATGCGGCTTTTGGAAATCGGCGATCAGGGATTGTTCGATTTCGGCGATCCGAGCGTTGAGCGTTAAGCGCTCCTGAGACCCTAAAAGATTGCGATGTTCCCATGATAGATCGCCGCCAAAGCCTTCGGTGGTGGTGAAACCGGCCCCAATGGCAATGGTGCGGTGGTTGGTTTCCACCAGATTGATTTCCAAAGGCGGGCTGATTGGCCCCTTTTGTTGGCGTAAATCGGACGGGGGATCTTTGAAATTGATCCGAACACTGCCAAAAAGGCGGCTTGAGACCAGCGCTTGTCGAAAGCGATTGATGCTGGCCTGATCATAGGGTTCGCCCGGCTTCCAGGGCACCAGCCGATCCAGATACTCTTCATCAACGCTTTTCAAACCCTCATAAAGAACGGAGCCGTAATGAACTTCCGGTCCCGGTTCGAAGCGATAGGTGATGGCTGCGCTGCTGCTGGCATGATCGATGACCACCCGCCTTGTGGCTTTTTGGGCAAGGGGGTGGCCGTTTATCGGCAGGGCTTTGGCGATATGATCTTCCCCATTGACGATGGCCGCAGCCCGGGCCGGATCGCCCGGCTTTAAGCTCATTTCGGCAAAAAGCTTTTGTTTCAGGGTTTCATCGGGGGCAGACCCAATGAAATTGAGGCTGATATCCGATATTTTATAAAGGGGGCCGGGAAAGATGATGATAGCGATTTTTACGGGCGATTGGCTGCTATCGATCTGATCGGTGAGGGTGGCATTATAATAGCCCCAGGATCTGAGCGCCTTTTGAAAGCTTTTCAGATCCCGCTCGATGCGGGTGCGCAGGGCCCCATAAGATCGCGGCGGCGTGCTCTTCTCCCGGTTCAGAACGGAGAGTTGGGTCAGCTGATCCTTGAGCCCATTCTCCACGCCCTCAATCTTTAATTGATAGCTGATAGCCGGGCTTTCCGCAGACGGGGCAGCTTGTGCCCAAAGCGGCCCGGCAAAAGCCGAGACAGCCATGAGGGCGGCCAAAGCCATCACCTGTGCCCGGAGATGGGATTGGCCAAAGATCGATGCGATCAACTGCTTGCAGATCAGGAAAGGGATCACGCATCTCCGCGGATGATGGAGCGAATCAAAAAACGCGCCGGATGATAATGCTGTCTTTGGTCGATTTCGAGAGGGGATGGCGCGCCGGCAATTTGTGCGGCAATCCCCTGTGCGGCCAAAGGCGCGATTTGAAATCCCCGCGCCCCCAGCCCCGTGAACAGATAAAGCCCCTGATGATACGCGCACAAAGGCAGATCCCGGCGGTTTTTATCAATCCGTGCCCCCGCATAGGCATCCTTGAACCATGCCTCATCAAAAAGCGGCCCGGCAAGCGGGGCATGATCGGGGGTGATCACCCGCTGGCCGGTCCAGATTTCAAACGGCACCACAGCCCCCCTATCAAGGCCGAGCGCCTTTCTGGTTTCATCGGAAAAGGCCAAGGGATGACCGCACAGCCGCCGCTCACCTGCGGCTGTTTTCACGGTGCGACTGAGATATCCTTCATGATAAAGGCTCTTTTTGGGCAAAGGATGCGGGGGCAAAAGGCTGATCTGGCCGTTTTGCCCGCTGATGGGGAGCACGGCGGCCAAGGATGGGGGCAAAAGCGCCGCCGATCCCGGCCCGGCGGCGATGACCACTGTGGCCGCTTCACATAGAATTTTGCGGCTCTGATCACAAATCCGCCAACCCGCTTGGCCTGTTCCTGATGATCCCGATAAAGGCCGCAGGTGATCGGCATCGGCTGAGATCAGCCGATCCGCCTTTGGCCCCCGATCATAGAGAACAGCAGGATTGATGCAGCCTGCCTTTGGCCAGTAAAGGGCATCTTGATCGCATGGAAAGCCGCTGATCGTGCTGGCCTCATCGGCATGCATCAATCTCAGATGATCATCGGGCCAGTTCAATATCTGGGTCACATCCCGGGCCGGTCTGCCGCCTTTTTTGCCCGTTGGCAGTTGAAGCACACCGCGCGGATGCTCCCAAACACCGAGGCGATCATAAAAGCGCCAGGCAAAAAGCATAGAGGCTAGAGACAATCGCGCCCATGCCGATGATCCCAGATCGAGCCGAGGGGCCAGCAGGGCCGCGGGCAAAGGCGGGGCATGGGCTAGGGGCGGCGCGGCGATCTGGATCGTGGCTAAACCGTGATCATGGCAGGCTGCCAGCATCATATGGGCGGCAATGCCATTGCCGATCACCGCCACCGGGCCTTTGGATGGCGACGGCAGGCGATACCATGGGGACGTGTTTTCAGGGCCGCTTTCAGCCTTTTCAAAGCGCCCCTGAAGCCGTTCGCGCTTGCCATTGAAGCCGGATTGCTTTTCCATGCTGAACCCCACCGCCTCAAGGCCGCGCTTCACATGGCCCGCTGCCGTAAAGGTGGCAAGGCGGGTATCGGGGTGGCTCAGGCGGGCGATCTGCTGATAAAGTTCGGGGCTCCACATGGCGGGATTTCGGGCCGGGGCAAAGCCATCCAGAAACCAGGCATCGATCCGCGCTTCAAGGCGCGATAGCATCAAAGCCGCATCCCCCAAACATAAGCTGAGATGCACCGAGCCATTTTCAAAGATCAGGCGGTGAAAGCCCGCTGTTGCGGGCGGCCATTGGGCGAGCAAAAGATCCGCCAAAGGCTTCAGATCGGTGAAGGGGCTGAGGGCGCGGGCGAGGTCGGCTTTTTTAAGGGGAAAGGCTTCCACCGAGATGAAATGCAGGCGGGCGCTGGCCCGGGCTTTTATCCATTCCTGCCAGGTTTTGAGGAAATTGAGCCCGGTTCCAAAGCCGGTTTCGCCGATGCTGATAAAATCGCCTTGATGCCATAATTCATCGAGCCGGCAAGGGGCGATAAACACGGCTTGGGATTCCGCCGGGCCGTGAGTCGTATCATAATATTTATCTTCATAATGGATCGAGAGCGGCGCATCCCCATCCCATTTCAAGGCCGGATGGGTGGGGTGGTTGGGGATGTTTTGATCGTTTCTGGTCATCTTCAAGCTTTCCACATCAGGCTTTAGACATAGGCCTCCAGCCCGCAGAATAACAGGTTTTCTCGCCACATCTGAGGGTTGAAAAACGGGGCGGTCAGAAGATCGAAGCTGCGGGGCGAAGGCCGTTTTCGGTGTCCTTTGATCGCGTTAAGGCGCTCGCTCTGATGGGCCGTGATTTGCAATTTCCCGCTGAATAAGAGACACTTTTTTTCGTGCATGTTTCAGGCGGTGCCCGGGGAGGTGCTGATGCTGCTGGATTTTAGTGGTTCTGAGTTTGTCAGCGATGTCAAAGCGGAGGATCTTCCCGAAGGGTCTGTGCGCACCTTATTATCTTTGTGGGAAAGCCGCCGGGCGGGGAGGGTGATGCCCGAACGCAAGGATTTCAATCCTTCTGAAATGGTTGGCCTGCTGCCCGATTTGTGCCTGATGGATATCGAGGCAGGAAGCGGGCGCTTGCGTGTGCGCCTGTTTGGCACAAGGCTGGTCGCGATGTCGGGGATTGATCTGACCGGGCATTATATCGATGAAGTAAAGGGCGGTCGTGGGGTGATCGAACGCTGTGATGTCTTGATAAGGCGCAAGGCCCCCATCTATCGCCGGAATATTCCCCTTAAATGGTCGCCGCGCACCTATCGCAGCTATGATGTTCTGGCCTTGCCTTTGTCATCAAACGGGGTTGATGTGACGATGATCCTGTTCTTGCTGGAATTCAATTAACTCCAGATTATATCCGCGTTTTCCGGGCCATCGGCATCGGGCAGGTCGATCAGGACCATGGTGCCCTTCCCCGGCCTACTTTCAATTTTGAGCCTGCCTTGATGGGCCGCCACAAATGCGGCCACAAGGGGCAGCCCCAGCCCGGTTCCCTGATGGCGGCGGGTCATGGCTCCATCAACCTGCCCAAAGGGGGTAAGGGCCTGGGTGATATCCTCTTTGCTCATGCCGATCCCGGTATCGGTGATGCTGACATGGCAGCCACCATCGCTTTTGGCTTTGATTTCAAGATGGATCGATCCACCCTTACCGGTGAATTTGATGGCGTTGGACAGCAGATTGAGCAGGATCTGCTTGAACAGGCGGCGATCCAAAGTCATCGAGAAATTATCCGGTGTGATCAGGCTGTGGATGCTGACATCCGCCTGATCCGCCCGTTCCTGCACCAGCCGCAGGCATTGGCTCACAACATTGGGGATATCCACCCTGGATGGGTATATCTCCAGTCGTCCCGCCTCGACCTTCGACAGGTCGAGGATGTCGTTGATGATCTCAAGGAGATGGGTGCCCGACCGATGCACATCGGCAGCATATTCGCTATAGCGGCGATCTCCCAGTGGCCCCAGCACTTCATCCTTGATGATCTCCGAAAAACCCAGAATGGCATTGAGAGGGGTGCGCAATTCGTGGCTCATATTGGCAAGAAATTCCGATTTCGTGCGGTTGGCCAGTTCAGCGGCATCCCGGCTTTTGCGCAATTCGGTTTCATATCTTTTTTCATCGGTGATATCGCGGCCAATGAGCAAAACCACCTTTTCTCCATCGACGATCATCAGTTCTGCGGAAAATTTGACGGGGAAGGTCGAGCCATCCCGGCGCCTCACATTGGCTTCCATATGCCGGATGCAGCCATCGCTTTTAAGGGTGGCGGCAATCTTGAGCGGAATAGTGGGATCTTCCCAGATTTCCAGATCAAAGATGCTTTGCCCCAGGATGGCCCGTCGGCTCAGGCCGACGGCGTTGGACAGATTATCGTTCACATCCAGAAAAATGCCAGTCCGCATGAAAGTAAGAGACATCATATCGGGCGTGGCATGAAAAACCCGCTTGAAAAGTTCATCGGATCGTTCCTGGGCGCGCTCGGTCTGTTTTAATTGGGTGATGTCGGTGAGAGAGGCCAGAATCGCCGGTCCATCGGGCCAATCGACCAAAGTCGCCCGGCAATTCACCCAAAATTCAGCGGCATCGGGCCGGGACAGGCGAAAACGGTCAAATTCATCAACCGCCTCACCCCGCATCCGGCGCTTCACACTATCGGCAACCCGCTCCCGATCATGGCGGTGAATCCATTCCAGAATCGACTTTTGCAGCAAAGGGCGATCGTCGCTCACCCCCAGCATATCTTTCATCGCCTGATTGATATAGAGGGGCGCAGCCCCACGATGCACCACAAAGCCCTGGGTGGCCATTTCCATCATCTGCGAGACGGATGATGCCGGCAGCACATCGATTCTAGGCGCTGAACGCTCTGCGTCCTTGCTGGCTAAGCTAATGACATCGCGTGCATTTTTATCGTCAATGCGCTGGTCCTGTTCGTCCATCATGCGCTTTCTTGTTCATCTCGGCACTGATCGGTCAGGCGGATTGCGGCTTAAATGCCATAAATATACAGTATTTTTTATGATCCGTATCAACTCTTGATACAAGAATAAAAATTACAGACAACTATCTCAGGTTTATCCGTCACCGCCGCTGCACTCATGCCTTACAGCCAAGGCGGATTAAGCTTTGCGCAAGGAAGCGCTGCTAGAATTTTGTGGCCTGCGATGAAACATGATGAAAAAATGAGTCTGTCCTTACAGCTAAGCTTGCCCTATTATTGCACTGCAATAGATTCTGCCCCTAAGATTGAGGGTCGATTAACGCTTTTACAGATTGGTTTGCGGAATGCTTTATTCATTATACGAACTTCAGCACACGGCCGTGGCTCCAGCCCGTTATCTGGCGGATCAAGGGCAAATTCTTTTTCGTAACCCAATGAATCCCTTAAGCTTTACCCCCATGGGCCGGATGACATCGGCGGCTCTTGATCTGTTTGAACACAGCACAAGGCGCTATGGAAAGCCGCGTTTCGATCTGGATTGGACCCATATCGATGGCCGCGATGTGCGGGTGACCGAAGAAATCATGTATCGCAAGGGCTTTGGGCAAATTAAGCGCTTCGTGCGGGATATCAGGCGGCCAAATGATCCAAAGGTTTTGCTGGTGGCGCCGATGTCGGGGCATTTTGCAACCCTTTTGCGCGGCACGGTCGAGGCGCTTTTGCCTGATCATGATGTGTATATCACCGATTGGCGCGATGCCCGCGATATCCCTTTGTTCGAGGGGCGTTTTGATCTCGATGATTACATCGATTATGTGATTGGCTGGCTCGAAGATATCGGCCCGAAATGCCATGTGATTGCGGTGTGTCAGCCTGCGGTGCCGGTTTATGCCGCCGTGGCCCGGATGGAGGCTGAAAAAAACCGTGCCGCCCCGGCTTCGATCACCTTGATGGGTGGGCCGATCGATACCCGTGCCAATCCCACAGCGGTGAATGAATTGGCAACCACCCGGCCTTTGAGCTGGTTTGAGCGCAATGTGATCACCCATGTACCGCCGCCCAATGCGGGCATGTTGCGCAAGGTTTATCCCGGATTTTTGCAATTGGCCGGGTTCATGAGCATGAATTTGGGCGATCATATGATGAAGCATCATGAATTCTTCAATCATCTGGTGGAAGGCGATGGCGAAAGCGCGGATGCGACCCGGTTTTTCTATGAGGAATATCGCTCGGTCATGGATATGACAGCGGAATTTTATCTGCAAACCATCGAAACCGTTTTCCAGACCCATGCCCTGCCGAAAGGCGAGATGATGCATCATGAGCATCGGGTTGATCCCAAGGCGATCACCCGCACCGCCATCCTGTGTGTTGAGGGCGAGCGCGACGATATTTCAGGCATCGGCCAAACCAGATCGGCGCTCGATCTGGCCAGCAATCTCGATCCGGCGAAAAAGCGCTATTTCATGGCCCCCAAGGTTGGCCATTATGGCATTTTCAATGGCCGCCGCTGGCGCGAGGTGATCGCCCCTGAAGTCAAGGCCTTCATTCGCCAGCATGATGGGAATTAGGGTCCGGTCCACCCGGACGGTAAGGGCCTGACTATTTCCTGCATTCGGCCATCCCTTGATCTTGGCTTCATCTCGCCGCATTCTGGTGCTGTGATATGATGTCTGATGCGGATAAGGGAGGCGATGGGTGCGATTGTTTCTGATGATGATGGGGGTCATTCTGATGATGGCCGCCCCCTGTGCCAAGGCTTCTGATCTGTTTGCGTCCTTGCCTGATCTGCTGAGCGGTCATTTAGCGCAAGGGGGCATGGTGATCGGCAAAACCACCCCCGGATCGTCGGTTTTCCTCAATGATCAGCCCATAAGGGTGGCGGTTGATGGGCGCTTTGTCATCGGCTTTGGGCGCGATGCCCCGCTTTCGCACATCTTGCGGATAAAAAGCCCGGATGGTCGGGTGGCGCAGCATGATCTGACACTGGAAGATCGTGAATTCAAGGTGGAACGGGTGGATGGCCTGCCCCCCGATACCGTAACCCCGCCGCCGGAATATTATGAGCGTCGCCGCCATGAAACCGGGCTGGTGCGCACGGCCCGCGCGGAAATGAGCGATCTGATGGCTTGGAGCGAAGGCTTCATTCTGCCCGCCAAGGGGCGGATTTCGGGCGTTTATGGCTCCCAAAGAATCCTGAATGGTGAGCCGCGCTCGCCCCATTATGGTTTGGATGTGGCGGCGGCGCCGGGCACTGCGGTGGTGGCCCCGGCAGCCGGGATCGTGCGCCTGGCCGCGCCCGATTTTCTGCTGGAAGGCGGCATTTTGATCATCGATCATGGGTTTGGGGTCAGTTCCACCCTGATGCATCTTAAATCTGTTGATGTGGCAGTGGGCGATCAGGTGAAACAGGGCGAGCCTGTTGCCACCTTGGGGGCCACGGGGCGGGCCAGCGGGCCGCATGTGGATTGGCGGATCAATTGGCTGGATACCCGCATCGATCCCCAATTGGTGCTTCAGATGCCCCAACAGGAGGGCGCGGCCCCATGAGGGGTGCAGCACTGAAGGCGCTTGCCTGTTTCGGGCTGATCGGCCTTTTGGCCCCCATGGCCAAAGCGCAGGATGTGAAAATTTCCATGGATGCGGCGGTGATGAGCGATCTGGTGGATCGCGGGCTTTCCTTATCCGATGAAGATCCATCGGCCAGCTTTGGGATTTTTGCCGATCTTGGCAGACATTTTTATAGCGGGCTTACGGTGGCCAGCATTGATGATTTCATGGGCAATGATGCGCGCATCAGTGGGATCGTCGGGCTGAGCCTGCCGCTCGAGGCCTATCAGCTTGATCTTTCGGTGCTGGCGGATGGATTTGTGGGCGGCGATGGCTTTGTCACCCCTGAGATACGCGCGCGCCTCTCACGCGATCTGGGGCTTTTTGTGGCGGCGGCGGGCGTTTCCTATGCCCCTGATGGCCGCTGGAGCTTACGCAATCGCGATGTTTTATACAGCTATCTGGAAACCGAAGTGCCGATCCCCCGCCTGCCCTGGCTCACGGCGGTGGCGCATGTGGGTTATGAACTGTTTGATGGGGCGGCCAATAAAACCGATTGGGGGATGGGCTTGGCGGCGGGCTATCAGGCTTTTGAATTCAGCCTGAATTATGAAGACAGCGATCGCAATGATCCGCGCGGCGATGCCCGGTTGGTGGCAGCCTTGCGCGTTTTCTTCTAGGCTATGTGGCTGATCAATGGCCTTTGGTAAGGCCCGCAGCCTTGATCCCGGCTAAGGCCGGATCGATGCGTTGGCGGATGGCATTCAGCAAATGGGGGGTGGTGGCAATGATCGCAGATTGTCGGGCGCTGGGCTGATTGTAATTGAGGGGCGCCCCTGTTTCATCAAGGCAAATGCCCCCGGCTTCGTGCAAAATCAGATCCGCTGCCGCCAGATCCCAATCGCATTTGGGGCGCAGGCTGATCATGGCTTCGGCCCGCCCCGCGCCAATGGATGACAGCCGCAAAGCCAAAGCGGGCAAGGAGAGATAGCGCATCTGCGGCCATTGAAGGGGCCAGTGCCGCGCATCGTGCATCAGCTCTTTTTCGGCAAATATCTTGCAGCCCTCAAGGCTTTTGCGCTTGCTCACCTTCAGGCTTTTGCCATTCAGGCTGGCCCCGCAGCCTGTTTGGGCGAGATACATTTCATCAGAAGCAGGGCGATAAACGGCCCCCAGAACCGGTCGGCCATTTTGGACCAAAGCCACTGAAACTGCAAAGGATGGATCACCCCGCAAAAACGCGCGGGTGCCATCGATGGGATCAACGACCCATGTCGCGGCTTTCGAGAGGCGTTCGGGATCATCCCTGCTTTCTTCCGATAGCCAGCCGGTTTCATGATCTATCTGCAGGCGTTCATGGAGCAGATCATTGACCGCGAGATCGGCTTCGCTCACCGGATCATTGGGATTTTTTTCCCAAGCCCTGACCGGCATCCCGAAATAGCCGAGGGCCAGGGCTCCGGCGTCTCTGACGATCTGCTCCAATTCCTCGAGGTTTTGGCTGAGAGGGGCGGGCTGGCTCATGTCCCGGCGACGGTCATCCTGCCGATCAAAAGGGTCGGGGCATTGGTGGAAAAGCGAAAGGCCAGATCATTGGCCGGGGTGAGTGTGGCAAACATCTCCTTCAGATTGCCGGCAATGGTCATTTCGCTCACGGCATGGCTGATCTGGCCGTTTTCGATCAAAAAACCTGCCGCGCCCCGGCTATAATCGCCGGTCACCGGGTTCACCCCCATGCCGATCAGTTCGGTCACATAAAAGCCCCGGCTCACGGAGCCGATGAGATCTTCGGGCGTGGATGTGCCCGGCTCCATATATAAATTGCTTGTGGAGGGGCCGGGGGCCGATGAAATCCCCCGCGTGGCCGATGCGGTTGAGTTTAGATCGAGCTTGCGGGCGGTGGCGCAATCAAGCACCCAGCTTTGCAGGATACCATCCTCGATCAGGGTGAGCGGCCTGGTTTCCAATCCTTCGCCATCAAAGGGGCGGGAGCCAAGGCCCCGCACCCGCCGGGGATCATCAAGGATGCGGATGCCCGGCGCAAACACCGGCTCATGCATTTTTTTGAGCAGAAAGCTGGTGCCCCGGGCAATGGCCGCGCCATTCACAGCTTGGGCAAAATGGCCGAGCAGGCTATTTGAAACCCGGGGATCGAAAATGACCGGCAGGCTGCCGGTAGGCAGGCGGCGGGCCCCCAACCGGCGCACCGTGCGCTGGCCCGCTTCGCGCCCCACGCTTTCCGCCGAGGCCAGATCGGCAAAATGGCGGGCCGTGCTGAAATCATAATCGCGTTCCATGGCGGTGCCTTCGCCCGCCAGAACCGAGGCCGAAACGGAAAAACTGGTGCCATCATAGCCACCCAGAAAGCCGCTGCTGGTGGCAAGATCAACCCGCATGCTGGATGCCCCGGCCCCCGCGCCCCCGCTATTGGTCACACCGGGCACCGCGCGGGCGGCGTCTTCGGCTTCTTGCGCCAAAGCGGTGAGCGTCGCCTCGTCGATCTCGTTCTGATCATGGAGTTCAAGGCCCTCAGCATTTCTGATCCGGGCCAGCAAAGCCGGGTCCGCCAAGCCGATCCATGGGTCTTCGGGGGCCACCCGGGCCATGGCGATGGCGCGCTCCACCAAAGCCGCGCGGCCATCGGGATTGGGATCGGAGGTGGAGACCGTGGCGCTGCGCTGGCCGATCATCACCCGCAAGCCAAAAGCCGTGCTTTCGGATCGCTCGGCATCTTCCAGAACGCCCAATCGATAGCTGATTCCGATGCTGCGATCCGATATGGCCAAGGCATCGGCGCCATCGGCTCCGGCTTTTTTTGCCCGCTCGATCAGATCGGCAAGGATATCGGCGGCGCTGTTGCTTTGGGCTGGTTTGGTGATGGATGGGGGCATAGGGCCTCTCTGGTGGTGCGTGAACATGCCTAGATATATGAGCCCATGACCATCACAAGACAAGACATGACAGGCCCTGGAGATGGGATCGCGATCACCCCAAAAAGGCGCGCATCAAGAGAAAGGCCCCCGCAGAGGGTGCTGCGGAGGCCTGACAGAAGATCATGAAGCCCAAGGCAAGTGGGTCGGAACAGGGGGAACGTCGTGCGCTTCATGATCACAAGGCGCGAGTAAAAACCCGACCTTGCACCAATCACTATAGCTAAAGTGCCAGAATATGTCATCCCCATGCGCGATGTTGCCTCATCACTTCACTGTGAAATATCATGTCATATTCGCGTAAAAATAAAAATGTCAGCCATGCCGCCACTCGGGGGCTGTGCAAAGCGGGATTTCTGTGGTTCTTTTTATGGTCAGGTTCGATTGCACTTGTGATCGGGCTTAGAAAGAAAAAAACATGGCCGACGAACAAGGCCGCATTGTGGGAATCTGGAGAGGGATATATGGCTGATAACAGCATCGGTTCCGCAGCCTCGGGAGGCAGGGGCGAATTATTCGGGCATCCAAAAGGTTTATATGTTCTGTTCATGGCAGAAATGTGGGAGCGCTTTTCCTATTATGGGATGCGGGCGCTGCTGATTTTCTACCTGACCCAGCATTGGCTTTTTTCCGATGGCTCGGCCTCTTTGATTTATGGCACCTATACCTCGCTGGTGTATATCACGCCGGTGCTGGGCGGTTATCTGGCGGATAAATATCTTGGCCAGCGCAAGGCGGTTTTATTTGGGGCCATCATGCTCACCTGCGGCCATGGCCTGATGGCTTTTGAAGGCACGGGTGGCCAGGATGATCCCGCCCTCAATATTTTCTGGCTGGCCCTTTCTTTCATCATCGTTGGTTCGGGCTTTTTGAAAGCCAATATTTCGGTGATTGTTGGTCAGCTTTATTCCCTCACCGATGCGCGCCGCGATGGGGCCTATACGATCTTTTATATGGGCATCAATGTGGGGGCGGCCATCGGCACCATCGTTGCCGGATATCTGGGCCAAACCTATGGCTGGAAATATGGCTTTGGCGCTGCGGGCATCGGGATGCTGCTCGGTCTTTTGGTTTTTGTGTGGAAAACGCCTTTGCTGCTGGGCCGGGGTGAATCCCCCGATCCGGCGCGGTTGAAGCGCAAAATCGCTGGTCTTCTCAGTCTGGAATGGACGCTTTATCTGCTGTCTTTGCTTTCGGTTGGCGGCATCTGGATGCTGGTTCAGATGCAAGGCGCGGTGGGCAGCCTGCTTTTGGGCTCTGGCATTATTTTGCTGGGCTATGTGATTTATGAGGCGATGACCAAGCTCAGCCCCCATGAGCGCGACCGGATTTTCGCTGTGGTGTTTCTGATCGCCTTGCAGCCGCTTTTCTGGGGATTGTTCGAGCAGGCGGGGTCGTCGCTCAATCTGTTCACGGATCGTTATGTGGATCGCATGGGCGTTCCGGCATCGGTGTTTCAATCGCTGAACCCGATTTATATCGTGTTGCTGGGGCCGGTTTTTGCGGGGCTATGGGTATTTTTGGCCAAGCGCGGGCTGGAACCGTCCACCCCGGCCAAATTCGGCCTTGGGATCGTGCAATTGGGGCTGGGGTTTCTGGTGCTGGTTGTGGGGGCCCATCTGGTGGGCGTCAATGCGGCGACCCCGGTCGTGTTTATTTTCCTGATTTATCTGCTGCACACCACGGGTGAGCTGTGCTTATCGCCGGTGGGGCTTTCGGCCATGAACCGGCTGGCGCCCAAGCATATGGCCAGCCTGATCATGGGGGCGTGGTTTTTTGCCACCGCCGGGGGCAATTTCGTTGCCGGCTTGATCGCCAGCGCCACGGGCAGCGGCGGCCATGCCGGGGGGACGGATATGGCCAAGGAATATGTTCTGGAAATCTACACCACCATCGGCTTTGTGGCTTTGGGTGTGGGGGTTCTGGTCATGATGATTGCGCCGCTGGTGAAACGGCTGATGCATCTCGATACCCTGAAAGATGATCTGGAACTGGCGGGCTATGAAGAGGTGGGCGAAGCGCAGGCCGCTGGCATCCACCCGGAGCGGGAAACAAGATCATAAAATCGGGGCTTCAATCATCTTTTGAGGAGGCAACATGCTGAAAGATAAAAGGCTGAAAGACAAAACAGCGGGACTGGCCATCGCCGCAGCCATGACGCTCACCCTATCGGGTTGCGCGACCGCCCTTGGCAATGGGGGCGCGTCTGGCTCAATCGCAACGGCGGAAGCATCGGCAGGCAAGGGATCAGATACGGCGCGCTCTGCCGCTGATCCCTATCCCTCGACCTATCGCCCGCTGGCAAGCCGACCCACGCTCATTCGCAATGCCGTGGTGCTGGATGGTGCGGGCAATCGCATCAATGATGGATCGGTGCTGCTACAAGACGGCAAAATCAGTGCCATTGGCAAAGATATCAAAGCCCCGGCGGATGCGGTGATCATCGATGCCGCAGGCAAATGGGTCACACCCGGGATTATCGATGTGCACAGCCATCTGGGGGTTTATCCTTCCCCCGGGGTGCGGGCTCATTCCGATGGAAATGAAGCCACGGCCCCGGTCACCGCCAATGTGTGGGCCGAACATTCGGTGTGGCCGCAAGATCCCGGTTTCGTGCGGGCTTTGGCTGGTGGGATCACCGCTTTGCAGGCCTTGCCCGGCTCGGCCAATTTGTTTGGCGGGCGGGGAGTGACCTTGAAAAACGTGCCGGCGCGCACGGTTCAGGGGATGAAATTTCCCGATGCGCCTTATGGTTTGAAAATGGCCTGTGGGGAAAATCCCAAGCGGGTTTATGGTAGCAAGGGGCGTTCGCCTGCAACCCGGATGGGCAATTTTGCGGGCTATCGCGAAAGCTGGATCAAAGCCACCGATTATAAGGTGAAATGGGATGAGTATGAGGCCAAGGCCGCGCGCGGAGACAAGGTGAAGGCACCCAGCCGCGATCTTGAGTTGGACACCCTGAAAGGTGTTCTGGATGGCGACATCATCGTTCATATGCATTGCTATCGCGCTGATGAAATGGCTCAGGTGATTGATATGTCAAAGGAATTCGGCTATCAGGTGGGCACCTTCCATCATGCGGTCGAAGCCTATAAAGTGGCTGATCTGCTGGCTGAAAATGGCACCTGTGCGGCCATGTGGGCGGATTGGTGGGGCTTTAAGATGGAAGCCTATGATGGCATTCGCGAAAATATCCCCTTCGTGCATCAGGCCGGGGCCTGCGCCATCGTTCATTCCGATTCCGAAGTGGGGATCCAAAGGCTCAATCAGGAAGCCGCTAAAGCCATGGCCGATGCCAATAAGGCAGGGCTGAAGATCAGCAAGGAAACCGCATGGACATGGCTGAGCCTTAATCCGGCGCGGTCCTTAGGGATCGATGCGCAAACCGGCAGCCTTGAACCCGGCAAGAATGCCGATGTGGTTTTATGGACGGATGATCCCTTCTCCAGCTATGCAAAAGCGGAAAAGGTTTATGTGGATGGGGCTTTGGTCTGGGATTTGAATGATCGCGCCGTGCAGCCGGTGATGGATTTCGAATTGGGCCAACCCGGTGCGGGAGATGCGAAATGAAAGCTTTGGCAACATCTTTGGCAACATCCCTGATGGCCGGTCTGTCGCTTTTTGCCGGGCAGGCCGATGCCCAATCCATTGCCATTACCGGCGGTACCATCCACAGCATGGGCCCGGCGGGCCTGATCGAGGATGGCACCCTTTTATTGAAGGATGGGGTGATCGAGGCGGTGGGCGATAGCGCGTTGGCCGTGCCCGATGGCTATCGGGTGATCAAGGCCGAGGGCCGCCCGGTGACCCCGGGCATTTTCGCCGCCTTCACCCAGATCGGTCTGGTCGAGGTGGGCGCGGTGGAAGATACCCGCGATGGCAGCGTCAGCGGTGATGTGCCCTTTCATGCGGCTTTTGATGTGAGCTATGCCATTAATCCTGCTTCCAGCCTTGTTCCCGTCACCCGGATCGAGGGGATCACCCGCGCCGCTGTTACGGCTTCGGGCGGGGATCATGTGCTGGCAGGCCAGGGCGTGCTCATCCATTTGGGTGAAGGCATGGATCTGGTGACCCGGCCCCGCGCCTTCATGACCGCCTATCTGGGGGCCGATGGGGGTGATAAAGCTGGAAATTCCCGCGCGGGGGCAGTGATCTGGCTGGTCAATGCCCTGAAAGATGCCAATCGCTATGCCAAGGCCCCCAATCCGTCTGAATGGGCGGGGGTGGTCAGCGCCCTTGATGCTGAAGCCTTGGCCCCGGTGGTGCGCGGCGATCAAAAGCTTTTGATCCATGCCAGCCGGGCTGGTGATCTATTGCAGGTGATCCGCCTGAAAAAGGACATGCCGAAGCTTGATCTGGCGATTGTTGGCGCGGCTGAAGGCTGGATGCTGGCCGATCAATTGGCGGCGGCAAAAATCCCGGTGATCATGCAGCCCTTCGATAATCTGCCGTCGGATTTCTCGCATCTGGCCGCGACCCAGAAAAATGCGGCGCGTTTAACCCAAGCGGGCGTGCTGGTGGCCATTGGCGATACGGGGGCGGATTCCCATAATGCCCGGCTTGTTTTGCAATATGCCGGGAATGCGGTGGCGAATGGCATGGATTGGGCTGATGCTTTGGCCTCCATTACCATCAATCCGGCGCGGCTTTATGGGGTGGAAAAGGAACTTGGATCACTGGAACCGGGCAAGCGCGCCGATGTGGTGATCTGGGATGGCGATCCTTTGGAGGTGATGTCGAGCCCGGATGCGGTTTTCATTGATGGCGATGAAATCGAATTGGTCTCCCGGCAAACGCTTTTGCGGGATCGCTATATGAATTTGGGCGGCGATCAGCCCTTTGCCTATCGCGATTGAGGTTTAAGCGAATTTTAAAAGGAGCCAAAGACTGTGTTTTTGGCTCCTTTTTTCGGCCTTTATTTTTTGGCCTCAGAAAAGCTTCGGCTTTTAGATGCGCCATTTTCGCTGGACGGACTATCAGGATCGTATTATTTTGATAGCTATGAATAAGATCGCATTCAAATCTGACCATGGTGATTGGGCCGCTCGCGGTAAATCGCGAGCCTTTTATTCCGGCTTGCGTTCCGGGTTGGCGGCATTCACCAGTTTTTATGAGCCGCGCCCCCGCCCAGCCCCTGCTGATGAAGCTGATGCCTTGGCTGATGATTTCGATCGGATTGGCAAGGATGGCCAACGCAGCCTGCGGAATGTTCGGAAGAAATATCGTTTGTGAGTGATCAGCAATCATCCGGTGACAATTCCAAAGAAAAAGGCATGGAATCCGTTCCTTCGGAGGTGAATGCAGACAATGACGAAAGCGCCGATGGCGGCTTAGTTATGGTTGCACGAAGCTATAAGGGTCCCATTCCCCCGCCAGATATTTTGGAAGCTTATGATGATCTGGTGCCGGGCGCTGCAGCAGAAATCATCGCCAATTGGGGCAAGGAATCCGATCATCGCCGCGAGATGGAGCGCCTTGGCCTGAAGGGTGAACTGGCAGCCGAAAAGCGCGGACAATATCTGGGGGCGTTCGTTGCTCTTTTTATTTTTGCTATGGCTTTTGCCGCGGGCTGGTTCGGGATGATTGAAATAGGGCTCGGCATATTGGCGATTGGCGTTGCAGGGATCATAACGGTTCTGGTCCGTGGCCGGAATGGCAATGCTTCCTGAGGATCAATCTGGGCTTCCTGAAGATCAATCTGCTTATTTTTTCACGAAGGCCTTCATCCGCGTTTTTCGTGCCAGTCCTTGAGGGCATTGGCCAGCAGCATGAAATCTGCGTGGCGGGCGGCGTTTTTCCGCCAGACAAGGCCAATGGTGCGGGCCGGTGCCTTTCCCGCCAAGGGCACGGTGCGCACATGGGTGCCGTTCAGAATGCCGCCTTCGATGGCCATTTCCGGGATCAGGGTCATCCCCATGCCATTATCCACCATCTGCACCAATGTATGAAGGCTGGTGCTGAGGATCGAGCGGGTGGGGTCGATGCCGGGCAAGGAACAGGCGGCCAGCGCATGATCGCGCAGGCAATGGCCTTCTTCCAGCAAAAGCAGGGTTTCGTGATCAAGGTCCTTTGGCTGCACCTCTGCGGGCAAGGGCGTGTCGCCGGGGGGGAAAGCGGCAAGGAAATGATCGTCGAACAAAGGTTCCAGATGCACATCGCCGCAGCGATAGGGCAAGGCATAGAGGATGATGTCGAGGCTCCCCGCATGCAGCTCGTGGCACAGGGTTTCCGACATCTGTTCGCGCAAATGCAGTTTTAAACCGGGATAGGCCCGGCGCAAAATGGGCATGGCCCGGGGCAACAAAAAAGGCGCAATGGTGGGGATGATCCCCATGCGGATGGTGCCGGTCAGAGGTTCTTTGGTGGCCATGGTCAATTCCACCAGTTCGTCCGCTTCGCGCAGCAGCTTTTTCGCCTTATGCACCACCGAGAGCCCCAAGGGTGTGAACCATAAAGCGCGGCGGGTGCGCTCAACCAAAGCCACATCGAGCAGGCTTTCCAGCTCGGCAATGCCCGATGAGAGGGTGGATTGCGTGACATGGCACATCTCGGCGGCCCGGCCAAAATGCATCTGATCGTGCAAAGCCACCAGATAGCGCAATTGTTTCAACGTGGGTGTGATCATGATCGCCTCAATCGATTAATGACATTCAAAATATCTGTTTGATCAATAATTGCAACAGTGTCACATAAAGGGTGTTCACATTGCGTGTCCACTCCAGCACAAAGGATAAAGATATGCTGACCATTGGTGATAAATTTCCCGCCTTCGATCTGAAGGCCATCAGCAATACCGATCTGCCCGATGGCGATTTTCCGCGCCTGACGGATCAGGATTTTTCCGGCAAATGGAAGCTGGTCTTTTTCTGGCCGAAGGATTTCACCTTCATTTGCCCCACCGAAATTCTGGCTTTCGATGCCTTGGCCGATGAATTTACGGATCGCGATTGCGTGGTTCTGGGTGCCAGCACCGATACCGATTTCGTGCATTTTGCCTGGCGGAAAAGCCGCGAAGATCTGGGCGCGGTGAAATTCCCCTGGCTTGCCGATAATAAGAAAGAATTGTCCAGCGCTCTTGGCATTCTGGAAAAGGATGAAGCCGTGGCCCTGCGCGCCAGTTTCCTTGTGGATCCCAATGGGATCATTCGGATGGTGCAGGCCAATGATCTGAGCGTGGGCCGCAATCCCGAAGAGGTTTTGCGTATCCTTGATGCCCTGCAAACCGATGAGCTGTGCCCGTGCAACTGGCATAGCGGCGAAGACACCATCGACGTGGCCAAAGAAGTCGCCTGATCTTTCTGCAAGCAGATGAAAAGGCCCGGTCGGCGCGCTGCTCTGGCCGGGCTTTTTCGTGAAAAATTCACAGACATAACAGGAGCAAAACCCATGGCACTCGAAGACTTGAAAGCGCTGATCCCCGATTATGCCAAAGACATCAAGCTCAATCTTTCGGCCTTGTCGCGGGAACAGGGGCTGAGCCAGCAGCAGCTTTATGGGACCCTGCTGGCCTGTGCGCTGGCTTCATCCAATGCCACGCTGATCTCGCATGTTCATGAAGAGGTGAGCACAAAGCTGAGCGATGAAGCGATCAATGCGGCCAAGGCGGCGGCATCGATCATGGCGATGAACAACATCTATTACCGCTTCGTGCATTTATCATCCCATGCCGATTATAAAACCATGCCGGCAAAGCTGCGGATGAATGTGATCGGCAATCCGGGCATCGATAAGGTTGATTTCGAGCTCTATTCGCTAGCGGTATCCGCCATCAATGGCTGCGGCATGTGCATCGATAGCCATGAAGCGGTGCTGCGGAAGGGTGGATTGAGCGCGGAAGCCATTCAAACGGCGGTCCGGATTGCGGCCATCGTTCATGCCGTGGCGTGCACCCTTGATGGAGAAGAAGCCCTCGCCTGAACGGTTTTTAGATGGTGCATGTGCCTGCTGTGGGGCTGAAAAAGAGGCCGGGTAGCCACTGGCACCCGGCCCGAGTCACGACAGCGAGGATATGCGGCCATTAAAAACAGCCACATAAGAACGTATGGCGAGAGCCAGATGGCTCCCGCTTCCGTTCAAGACACAGTGTTCACGAAATGCACTCTAATATCAAGAAAAAGGCATCTCTATTGTCATGTTTTTGACATTATTTGCGACAGATTCTGTCTCGGCAAAGGCTAAAACAGAAAACGTGCGCTAAGCTGTACCGTTCGCGCCGCGGCCGCAGAGCGTTGCACAAAATCCTGACCGGCGGAAGGCTTCATCATGGGGCCTCAAAATCCGAGGGCCTCAAACCAGCGCTTTCACCTTCTCAAAATCCGCATGTTCAAAGGCGGATGCCATGCGCCCGATATCCCTTGGCGACAAGCCTAAGCTTACGGCCTCTTTGCGCCATGTGGCCACCGCACGGCCAACTTCAATGGCAATGGCTTGGGCCTCTGCTTTTTTCAGGCCGTAATAGTCAGCCGTCTCAAATGCCAGAGTAATTGAGGCGGTCGGATCATCCATATCAATGGCTGTGGACAGCACACGCGGACGAATATCCACCGGGACCGGGTTCAGGTCATAGGCGGGGGACAAGCGCCACCCTTCATAGCTGCCATATAAGAACCCGTGGTTCCTGAGATGGTCGTCAGTGTTGGAAATGAGAACGCTGAACACAATCCGCCGCCAAAGCTGGCTCAAATCCTCTTTGGTTGCAGCGCCATATTGCCGGAGGGCATCGGCAATCTCAAGGTAGGAATGCATTTCGTTGTCGTTCGCGCCAAGCATGCTCATGGCCGACAGAAACGGGATACGCTCGCCGCCGATACGATCAAATCGACGAATGATAATAACCGGCTTGCCGCCAATCTGCTCAATGCGCCATTCCGGCACAGTGATACCCGCTTTCCTGGCAAGGGCAAGCGCAACCCCCTCCCATAGCACCACATTGATATCATCTAGCTGGTGCGGAAACTTGGCCAAGGCAAGCTGGCCGTCATGATCCCGAACCGATGCCTTGGGCCGCGCCCCACCCAAAGATGAACCCGGCACGATCAGCAGTTTAAGGTCTTCATCATCCTCTTCCTCATTGGCAACCCGTTCAACGGCTGAAAACAGGCGGGGCAATGCGACCAAAGGCGGAATACGCATGGACTCTTCAGGTGCCAAGAAAGGCCCATCCAGCGCCGTTTTAAAACGCAGCGCCCCTTGTCGCGCGTCATCATCCACCAAAAGCAGAAAGTCGGTTTCAAAAAGCGTGCGCGGGGTCTGGTTTTCACGTTCAGTCCGGCGGCGCTCTGCCCGGCGCATCAGCACGCGACCCCAACGGTCCGGCGCGGAATCGCCTATGGCTCCAAACAGTGCCTTTTCCGGTGGCGTGTGGAACGGTCCCGGCGCAAGTGCCAAGGCAGGCTCAAGCGCAAAGCGCTCGGCATGTTCCAGCCAGGTCGCATCATATTCGAAGGAAGCGCTTTCGCGGCCCTTGCGGATACGCGACCAAAGCCGACCAACCAAATGCGGCTCCCTAAGCAGATCAATATAGACAAAAATTTCGCGATCCATCAGTCGCCCTCTTTGGTATTGCTTGGTTTTTTGGGCTTGCGAATGCGCTGCGGTAAAAGTTCGTCCTCAAGGCTCAGGCCAATGGCATCATGTTTTGGGTCAACCAGATCAGACAAACGATCCGTCATCCCCAGAACAAAAAGGACCGTGGCGTACATGCCAAGGCTGACGCTGGGTTCACCCTTTTCAATTTTATTGAGCGTCATGCGGCTGATCATCGCCCGCTCCGCCATCACGGTTGTCGGGATACGCCGACGGCGGCGCGCATCGCGGATATCCGCGCCCAGCTTTCGCAGGGCACGGCGGACCGGGATCGGAAGATTGGCCTTGGTTTTTTCACTCATTATGTCCACCATCCTATACACTATATGGTTTAGTGCAAGTGATGGTGGACATTATTTCAAGAAAAATGCGTCCTTCAGACTATAAGAATGAACCCCGAATATCACCCGATCATGGCTCAGGCTAAAACAGAAAACGCGCGCTAAGCTGCACCGTCCGCGCCGGGGCCGCAGAGCGTTGCACAAAATCCTGTCCGGCGGTTTGGATCTGGTTCGATTGGGTGAAATTCACCGGAAAGCCGCTGTCATTATTGGCGTTGAACAGATTGAATATATCCATCCGCAGTTCCATTCTGTTGCTAAAGAGCGGGATTTCATAGGCCGCCCCCAGATCGATGGTGCTGGCAAAGGACAGCCGCCCGGAATTGCGATCAAAGCCCGGCGCCCTATCAGGATTGCCGGTGAATTGATCGGCGAAGGATAAGCCATCACCATTGAGATCGGTGGTGCCGAAAACCCGCGCATCGGGAACGAAATTGATCGGCTGCCCCGATTGGAAAAGCCCGGCGATGCTCAGGGTCAGCCCGTCCAGCGGATAAACCGAAAAGAGGGTGGAGAGGGCATGGGTGCGATCATTGAGCGAAGGCCCGAAATCAGCCGCGAAATCATTGGAATCATTGGCGCGGAAATTCACATCATCGGTATTGTTGGTCAGCCGCGACAGGGTATAGGCAATGAGGAAGGAATAGGGATCGGCATCGCGGGGTTTTTCCATGCTGATGGTTAGCGCCCGATAGCGCGAGCGGCCATCGGTTTCCGACATGATGATCGAGCGCGCCCCGCCCGCCGGGATGGAGCCATCCGCCAAAAGCGCGGGGCGGGTGGCATTGGCGGCATCCGATGAGCGCACCAGCCCCAGATCCTGACGTTGTTCGGGGGTCAAGGCGGCCACGGCTTCGGCACCCAAAGCATCGAAAGCCGCCTGATTGAATGTGAAGGGGGCGGGGGCATTCACATCGCGCAAACGCACCAGATTATGCCCTTCCGACCACATGCCATCGATGGACAACAGATAATTCCCAGGCATTTCCCATTGCCAGCCCAGGCTCGCCTGAAAGGCATAGGGATTATCCAGCCCATCGGGATTGAGAATCCGCAATTCGCTGGAGCTTAGCGCATTCTGGCGATCCCGAACCGATGCGGGATCGGGGCAATCGCCAAAGCCATTGCACAGATCGGCGGCATCGATGGCCCGCGTTCCGGCATTCGTCATCTGATCGATATCGGCATTGGCGGGCAACAGCCCCTGATCGATCAGGCTTTGCAATTGCCCGCGAAAGCCCGGGGTATCGGTGGAAAACTGCAAGGCATCCGAGACAACGGTATAGGGCACTTTTTCATAGAAAAGACCGACCCCCGCGCGCAGAGCCATATCTTTTCTGAAGGACCAGTTGGCTCCGATGCGGGGGGCGATATTATTGAAATCCCCCGATCCCGATGCCCCTTTCGACAGGCTGTCATATTCCCAGCGCAAGCCAAGGGTGACAGACAGATCCGGCGTCACCATGATCTGATCTTCGGCAAACAGGCTGTAGGTTTCCTGGCTGGTGCCAAAAGCCTGTGGCGCCGTTTCAAAAACTGCCTGGATCACATCGAGATTGGCCGGCAGATCATTGATGGAAAAATCGCTTCCCAGATTGCTGTTGCGCAAGGCACCAAGCTGCGCCTCATCGAGCATCAGCAGAAAATTGCCATTGGGATTGCCGCCGCCCTTCAGGCTGAAATCCGAAATAATCACATCACTGCCGAAGCTGAAGCGATGGCGGCCGCTTTCAAAGGAAAGCTTTTGCTGGAATTGCACGGTATTTTCCCGCTCGTCAAAAACGGAACCGGGATGCCCGATGGTCGCGATGGCCCGGCCCGAAGGATCGAGCAGGGTGGCTTGGGCATTCTCATTATCGGCCAAGGGCTTGGTGAAATTCCAATCAAAGCGGCTATATTGCACCGATCCGCTATAGGTGAAGCGATCCCCGCGATAGGTGGTGGTCAAGGCGGCATTGGTGGAATATCGGGTTTGTTCGCTGCCCGCAGAGGGAAAGATTGTGCCACCCGAAATGCCGCCGCCGGGGCGTTCCAATGTTACCCGGCCATGATTGAGGCGCAAGGTGCTTGATAAACGGTCTGTCCAGCGATGATCGATGCGCGCCGTGGTCAGCAGAAAATCATTCTGTCCGCTGATCTGTTCGGCCACCCCCAATTCCGGCACATTCAGCAGATTATTGGTGTCGTCGCGGGTATATTCCAAATTGATGAAATAAAAGGTCCGATCCTCGATGATCGGGCCGCCCACGGCAAATCCGGCCTGATAGCGCTGGAAATCATTGCTCACCAGATTGCCGCTCAGATCCCGGGGATTAAAGCCGTTATTCGAGGACAAGGCCCCCCCGGGGCGGGAGACGAAAAACAGCTCGCCTTCCACCTCATTGCCCCCCGATTTGGTGGTGACATTGACAATCCCATTGGCCGTGCGGCCAAATTCAGCGGAATAATTGCTGGCCAGAACCGTTACATCCTCAATCGCCCCGATGGGCACGGGAAAGCGCATGCCGCCCAGGAAATTCTCATTATTATCAAGGCCATCAATCATATAATTGGTGAACAGGCTATTGGCGCCATTGATCGCAATCGAAGGCGCTTCATTAAAAAAGCCGGTGGCCTGGGTCACATTCGGCAGGCGAAACAGCACCCGCTCAAGGCTGCGGCCTTCCACCGGCAGCCGTTCGATCTCATCGGCGCTGAAGCTGGCGGAAATTTCCGCATTGCTGCGATTGAGCCGCCCATAGCTGCGGCTGGCGGTGACGCTGATTTCTTCCAGTTCGCTTGCCGGCATCAGTATCAGCGATAGGCTGCTGTCAAATCCCGACCGAAGGTTGATGGCCTCGGTGCGGGCGGCGCGATAAGCCTCGGTGGGTTCTGTGCGGGCAATCCATTCGCCGCTGGTGGACAAGCCATTGAACCGCACCAATCCGCGCCGGTCGGTGGTGCCGGTGATCACCTGCCCGGTTTCCAGATTTTCCAGAATGACCGGAATATTTGAAAGGGGCTGGTTATCCACCGCAGTGCGCAGGCTGATATCCATGGAAACTTGCGCATGGGCGAGGGGAATGGCGGAAACACCGGCCATGAAAAGACCGACCAGAAAGGGTTTTAACATCATCTGCCCATATGTGCTTTTTGAAACTGGCCATGGGGTAAAGGCTGGCAGCCTTCGGGGCAAGTCACAAATAAAGCCATGGCCCCATCGCCTGTTCGATTGCCATCAGCGGTTGATCAATTCATCCGAAATCTGGCAAGCGGCGGGGCCGAGCAAGACCACAAAAAGCGTGGGCAGAATGAACAGGATCAGCGGCACGGTCATGGTGGCGGGCAGCCGGGCGGCTTTTTCTTCGGCTTTCATCATCCGTTCATTGCGAAATTCTGCCGATAAAACCCGCAAAGACATGGCCAAAGGCGTGCCATAGCGTTCTGTTTGCACGAGGGTGGTGACAACCCCGCGCACTGATGGCAGGGGCACCCGCTCAGCCAAATTCATCAGGGCTTGGCGGCGATCGGGCAAAAAGCCCAGTTCCACCGTGGTGAGCCCGAATTCATCGCCCAGTTCCGGGGCGCTTTTGCCCATTTCCCCGGTCACCCGCTGAAAGGCGCTATCAAGGGTCAGCCCCGCTTCGGCGCAGATCACCATCAGATCCAAAGCATCGGGCAGGGCTTTGCGGATGGCGGCCATGCGCTTTTGGATCTGGTTTTTTACCACCAGATCCGGCCCCATGAAAGCGATCAGAATGGCCCCGGGGGGGAGCAAAACCTTGAGCATCGGGCTATCGGCAAAGGCATCATAGCCATAAACCAGTAAAAGGCTGGAGATGGCGATCAGTGCGGGCAGAACCATCTTGAAAAACAGATAGATGATCACCGCATCTTTTTGCCGCCAACCGGCCTGCATCATTTTTTTCGATACTTTCTGGGTGGTTTCGCTTTGCGCCAGCTTCAGCTTTTTCACCACCGAACGCATCACATTCAGGCCCTGTGCCTTGCGGATCGGGCTGGTGCGGCGCTTGGGCTCGGTGATGAGGCCAGCGCGCAGGGCTTGACGGCGTTCCTGAAGCTGCTTGATGCGGCCCTTCATGGGATCGCGGGCAACGATGCCCGATTGCCAAACCGCCAACACGGCGATGAACGCCGTTATCCCTGCAAGGATGGTGACGAGATCAAGAGCGCTAAGGCCAAAGGGGATAAGCTCATTCATATTTCAAAACTGATCATTTTCGAGATGATGAAACCGCCGATCCCCATCCAGATCAGGGCGCCGAACAAAACGATCATGGCGCGGGGATCGGTGAAGAAGATGCTGGCATAGTCCGCATTCATGGCATAGATGATGGCAAACATGATGAAGGGCAGGCAGCCGATGATCATGGCGCTGGCCCGGCCTTCGGATGATAAAGCCCGGATTTTCAGCTTCATCTGATGGCGGGTGCGCAGGATATTCGAAAGATTGCTAAGCGTTTCTGCCAGATTGCCGCCGGTTTCCCGCTGAATGGCAAGGCTGATGACGAAAAATTTGAAATCGGGAAAATCAAGCCGCCCCGCCGCCGCCCATAAGGCCTTTTCCAATGTTTCGCCAAGGCTGACCTGATAAGCGATCTGGCGAAATTCCACCCCCACGGGATCATTGATTTCCGAGCCGACGATATTGATCGTTTCATTGATCGGCAAACCCGATTTCAAGCCGCGCACGATCAGTTCGATGGCTTCGGGGAATAAGGTGAGAAACATCTTCTGCCGTTTGGCGATCATCTTCGAGATGACCAGATGCGGCAGGCCAATGCCGATGATCACGCCCAAAAGCAGGGATAGCCCGAATGGCAGGGACAAGATGATCATGAAGACCAGCATCGCGCCGATCAGAACGGCTCCACAGATCATCGCATAGCGGCCAAGGGGAATATCCCGCCCGGTTTGTTTCAGGCGTTTTCTAAAGGTTTGGGGCTTGGGAACCAGCTTGCCGATCAGGGCTTCAAGGGGCGAGCTGTTATCTTGTGAGGCCAAGATCGACCGCGCCCGGATGGCGCTGCCACTGGTGCCGAAACGATCCTGAAAGCGATGGAGCCGGGCCCGGATCAGCTTGTTCGATGGCCCCGACCAGATGATCGCCCCGGCCAGCGCGGCAAAGATCAAAAAGCTGGCCATAAAGATCAGACCCATCAACAGGCCATTATCTGCGCCGGTCATGCCTTGCCCCTTTCCTGTGCTGTCATGCTCATCATGGGCATCAGCTCATCGCCTGCATCAAAGCCCGGCCCAGCCCGAAATATTCCGCCCGAGCCATGAAATGGGGGCGAACGCCCGATGACACCCAATCGCCTTGCAGCTTGCCCTGCTCATCCTGACCCGTCCATTCAAAGCGATAGAGATCTTGCGTTGTGATCACATCGCCTTCCATCCCCACCACCTCGGTCACATAAACCGTGCGGCGGCCACCATCGCGCATCCGGCTGACCTGAATGATCAGATCGAGGGCGGCGGCGATCTGTTCGCGAATGGCTTTGGTGGGCAGATTGAGCCCGGCCATATTGACCATGTTTTCAAGGCGGGTGAGGGCTTCGCGGGGGCGATTGGCGTGGATCGTGCCCATCGAGCCATCATGGCCGGTGTTCATCGCCTGGAGCATGTCGATGGCCTCGCCCCCCCGGATTTCGCCCAAGATAATGCGATCCGGGCGCATCCGCAGGGCATTTTTCACCAGATCGCGCATATTGATTTCGCCTTTGCCTTCCAGATTGGCCGGGCGGGTTTCAAGGCGCACCACATGGGGCTGCTGCATCTGCAATTCGGCGGCATCTTCGATGGTCACCACCCGTTCGCCGCGATCGATCAATTGTGATACGGCGTTCAGCATGGTGGTTTTCCCCGATCCGGTGCCGCCTGAAATCAGGATATTGAGGCGGCAGGCCCCGGCGATTTTCAAAACCTGCGCCACTTTGGGCGAAAGGCTGCCAAAATTGAGCATGGTATCGAGGGTGATTTTCTGTTTGGCGAATTTCCGGATCGAGATCGAGGCCCCATCGATGGCCAGCGGCGGAATGATCACATTCACCCGGCTGCCATCCATCAGGCGGGCATCGCAGATGGGTGAGGTTTCATCCACCCGGCGGCCCACGGCGGTAACGATTCTTTGGGCGATATTGAGCAGATGGCGATTATCGCGGAAGGTGACATCGGTCAGTTCCAGCTTGCCCTTGCGCTCGATATAAACCTGCTGGGGGCCGTTCACCATGATATCGCTCACCTCATCATCGGCAAGCAGGGGTTCCAGCGGCCCCAATCCCAGCATGTCATTCAGCAGCAAAGTCACCAGATCGCGCTGTTCCCGCAGATTCAGATTGATCTTTTCCTGAACCAGCAATTCCCCCACCACATCGCCCACCTGATCGGCCAGTTCGGCGCGCGGCAATTCGCTGGCGGCCTGGGGATCGATATGCTCCATCAACAGGGGCTGAACCATTTCTTTGGCATGAAGAACGGTATCGGTTTTGGCCGATTTCGGGGCCTTGCCATCCAGCGGATCATCGGTATTGCCAGCCGACAGGATCAATTCATTGAGCAAAAAGGTGCCCAGATCGCGGACATCCGCATCATCGATTAGAAGCCCCAGTTCCTGGCTGCTTTCGCGCACATAGGTCTCGACATTCTGGGCCAGATCCACCCGCGATGACATGCGCACCTCTTCGGGGGTGAAATGGCTTTTGATGCGCACCAGAAGCACATCGCTCAAATCATCCAATGAAGGGCTTTCACCCCCGCCTGCGCCTGATGATGAAGCGGATGCCGGATCGGCGGGCCTGTTGATGGCGGCTAAGGCGGCGCTATCGGCATCGACGGGTTCACCATTCGCCCGGCCAAAGCCCGATGACAGGCTTTTGCGGGCGGATAGATGCCGGCGTGCGAAGGGGGTGCTTTGTTTCATGGGGCTTTACGGATCAATTTCGACCAGAAGGATTTGCTTTCCGCCTGCGCTTCATCTCCGGCCAAAATCTGCGCCAGATTGCGCATCATCTGCACCGGCTTTGAGGAGGGCAGGGCCTGGGGCAGGGGCTTTCCCTGTTTTGCTGCGGCCAGCATGCTTTTGGGATCGGCGGGGATGAGCAGATCGATCCCATGTTCCACGGATGATTCAAAATCCTTTTGCGAGACTTCCTGCTGCGCCAAAGGCGGCACTTTATTCGCCACCAGATGAACCCGGGCCTGGGGCGCATGATGTTTCAAAAGCCCCATCATGCGGATCGTATCGCGGGTGGCGGCCAAACTGAGTTCGGTCACCAGAACAACATCTGAGATCGTGCTCAAAAGGCCGGGATAGCTGCTGGCCATGCTGCGCGGCAGATCGATCAACACCAGATCAAAATGCTCGCCCAGCGATTCCTGTAAATGCATCAGGGCTGCCGAATCGGGGGCCACCGGATCGCCCAAGGGGGCTTCCGACCCCAGCACCGAGAGATGATCGCTCACCTTGAGCATGGCGCGTTCGATGAATAAAGAATCCACCCGATTGGGATTTTCCAACGCATCGCTCAAGCCCCGCCCCGGCTCCAGATCGAACACAAGGGCATTGGTGCCGAAATTGAGATCAAGATCGAGCAGGCCCACATCGATGGAAAAATCATCAGCTAAAATCCACGCCAGACCCGATGCAAGCCCGCTGGCCCCCACGCCGCCGCGCACCCCGATCACCGCCACGCTTTTTTTGGTCAAAGGCTGGCTTGCGGGCACATCCGGTTCGGCGCGGACGCTTAAGGCCATGGCAATGGTGGCGCGCAGATCATCGCCATTGATCGGTTTCAGCAGATAATCATGAATGCCCGAAGCCAAAAGATCGCGGTAAAGCTGCACATCATTGCGGCTACCCACGGCCAGAACCAGCGTGCCCGGCTCGCACACATCGGCCAGCGCCCCGATATCGGCCAGTGGATCATCGGATTGCGATAGATCCACCACCAGAAATTCCGGCGACCGCATCACCGATAATGAGCGCACGGCGTTAGCGATGCCGCCCTTGTGGATGCGTTCGGGCAGCCAGCCTTGTTCAAGGGCGATAGGCTCCAGAATCTGGATGGTTTCCTGATCGCACAGATAAGCGCCAAAGGCTTCCCGTTTTTCCATGCCGTGATCGAGGCGTTCGGCTGCTGAAGCCATGATGATCTCTCCCGCGATGTCTTAAAATCCGCCGCCGCTGCCAAAGCCAGTGCCGCCGCCCTGATTGACACCCTGGGGCACCAATATGATCGGCACTTCATCCCGCCATGCCTTCAGGCTTTGGATCGCTTTGCCGGTGGATGTTTGGCCCGATCCATTGCCGGTGAGCAGATCGCGCGGATCGGCCACCATCTGC
The DNA here is from genome assembly GCF_029946565.1 of Iodidimonas sp. MBR-22. Classification (NCBI taxonomy): domain Bacteria; kingdom Pseudomonadati; phylum Pseudomonadota; class Alphaproteobacteria; order Iodidimonadales; family Iodidimonadaceae; genus Iodidimonas; species Iodidimonas sp. MBR-22. The sequence continues at coordinate 14,804 of NZ_JARKVQ010000009.1, read as the reverse complement.
CCCAGATTGATCACATTGGCGCAGCCAAATTGCGGTGAGGGCGCATTGGTATAATTGCGCGCCAATTGCAAAACCGAATTGGGGCATTGGGGGGCGGTAACGATATAACGATCCAGCACGAGAAGGGCACCCCGGCTTTTGGGCACTTCGCCGATGCTGGCCGGTGCGCTTTCCTGCTGCAGGCCATGGGCGCGCAGGATGCGGCGCAGATCCTCGCCGGCCTTGGGGGAAAAGCCATCCCCCGCCACTAAGCTGATATGATCCCCATAGCCCGCATCCATTTCGGCCAGAAAGCGGATGATCGAAGATTTCTGGGCATCATCAAGGCCGCTGTCATCGCCGGATTGGGCTGATTGGCTTGATGATGGATCGATCCTGTGGGCCAAACGCACCATCTGCACTTCATTGCGGGCTTCCTGCTCCAGCCCGTCATAGGCGGCGGGCAATGAGGATTGGCAGGCGGCCAAAGCCCCTACACAAAAGGCCAGCCCGATCCCCCGCCATAGGGGCGCGCGGGGGGTGCGGGGTGCAAAGGGGTGAACTGCCTTGGTCATGATGCCTGTCCTTATCCTTATTTCAGCCGAAATCCGGCGCGCCCCACAAGGCTGGGGCCTTCGCGGCCCGCGCCGGGGGCATCAGCCTTGCGCGGGGCATAGCTGATCATATCATTGTGCAGATAGCGTTCGATATCGGTGGGCAGGGTTTCCCCATCCATGGGCAGGGCCAGCCGCCGGGCATCGGTGGGCTTCACCAGATAAGGGGTGACGATCACCACCAGTTCGGTTTCCCGCTGGCGAAAGGCATCGGATCGAAACAGCGCGCCCAGAATGGGAATATCGCCAAGGCCGGGGAATTTGCGCACATCCTGCGACAGGTTGTTCTGCATCAATCCGGCAATCGCGAAGCTTTGTCCGCTGCCCAGTTCCACGGTGGTTTCCACTTTGCGGGTGGAAAGGGCGGGGACCGAAATGCCGGAAATATTGATCGCCCCGTTATTGCTCAATTCGCTCACCTCAGGCGCCACCCGCAAGGTGATTTTTTCGTTGGATTCCACAAAGGGGGTAAAGGCGAGCCTTACCCCGAATTCGCGAAATTCAATGGCAATGCCATCTTCATCGGGGATCGGAACCGGAAACTCTCCGCCCGCCAAAAAAGTGGCGGTTTGCCCGGTCACGGCGGTGAGATTGGGTTCCGCCAGCACCGAAATCAGCCCTTCAGTTTCCAGCGCATCCAGCACCGCATTCAATTGCACATTGCTGGTGCTGCCCTGAAACAGCAGGCTGTCGGAACTGCCATCGCCAATGAACTGGGTGCCCGGCAGGCCGGTGACGGGATCGACAATGGTCTGGGTGAAATTGCGGCCGGTAAACAGGCCGATGGTGGCATCGCCGATATCAAAAAGCGATTCCCAATTCACCCCCAATTGTTTGAGGGTGGAGCGGCCGACTTCGGCAAATTTCACCCGCAGGTTCACCTGTGTAGGCTGCACCACGCTGATCTGATTGACCACATCCATCCCCAGAAAGGATTTGGCATAGCGTTCGGCGGCTTCGGCGGCGGCGGCATTGGGGGCCACGCCTTTCAAAAGCCCCATGCCATTGACCATCTGCACCTGGATCGATGAATCGGGCAAAAGCTGCTCATAAAGATGATCGAGCTGGGCGAGATTGGTGGTCACCTGCAAGGTGGTGCTATAAATCGGCCGCTCATCATCGCCCAAGGCATAAAGGGTGGTTTCACCGGGCGAGACCCCGAACACATAAATCAGCCGGGGCGATTTCACCTGCACATCGGCGATCCCGGGATTGGTGATGAAAATATCTGTGGCCGGGCGATCCAGCCGCAAAAGCACGCCTTTATTGGTTTCCAAAGCCAGCACATCGCCATTGGTATCAAGACGGGTAACACTGTCCGCCGCCGATGCCGCGCCCGAACCGATCATCATCGCCATCATGTTCGTCATCAGGGCCAGCAAAAGGATATGAAAGGCGGTGGCCTGCGATCGCCGGATTTTTAGCCTGTTGCGGATCATTGGCCTGGCTCCCTTGGGAATTCGAGGACGGAAATCTCGCTGCCACGGCTCAATTTCACGCTGTTTTTGTTTTGATTGGGGTCTACCGGCGGCAAAAGGCTGCTGACATCGGCATCCCAGCTATAGGAATTTTTGGCCATACCGGCTCCTTCACCCGCTTTGTTCGAGGCGGTGGCCCCATCCTGCCCGGCCAGGCTGCGCAGGCTTAAAGTGAGTTCGCCCAGATTGCTCAAAATCGCCACTTTTTCTGCGATTTTGGGGGTCACCTCTACCGTCGCCGTTTTGCCGATTTGCGGGGTTTGCACGCCATTCGCATCTGTTGGCGCGCTATTGGTTCGGGTGTCGATGGCCAATATCCGCAGATTTTCCACCACCGTTTCGCTGGCATGGCGCATCTTGCCTTCGCTATCGGCCACCTGATGGTTCAGGATCAGATCCACCCGATCACCGGGGAAAACAAAACCCGAAACCCCGCTCACCTGATTGATGGATAGGGTGATGGCGCGCATCCCGGGGGTAAGGGCGGCGGCCAAAAAGCCCTGGGCACCGGGGGCCACCAGATGGGCGCGGGTCATCGGTTCGCCCGCCAAAAGGGCGGTGCGCACCACATGGCCGGTAAATTCATCAGGGTTCACCTTGCCTTCGGCCAGATAGCCATCATGCAGCCCTTCATCGGGCCAGGCCTGCCAGCGTAATTGGTCGCGCTTGATGATGGTGCCGATGGGCAATGCGGTTTTAGCCACCAGAAGCTTCAGGCTTGTGGGGGCTTTTTCAGCCTGAACTTGTGGGGCTTCCTGCGGCGAAGAGCCCAGCATCGAGCGGGCGACAAGGGCGGTGATGCCGGCCATGGCCAAAGCAGCGATCACAAGAAGGATGGATCTGATGGGCATCATTTAAACTCCGCTCGGTGTTGCGTGCAGAAAGGCAAGGAAGGGGGGCAGCAAAAAAGCGATGCCGCCACAGGCGATGGCCACCCCATAGGGCACGCCTTCCAGGGAGGAATCGGGGAAAGAATCGGGGGAGGAATCGGAATTATTTCGGTTTTTCTGGCGGATGATCATGATCAGCGCCAAAATCCCCCCGGACAGCGCCATGATCAGCACAAATAAAGACAGACCCGATGGCCCCGCCCACAAAGCCATGGCGGGAATCAGCTTGGCATCGCCGCCGCCCATGATGCCAAAAGCAAACAAAGCCACCGCCAAGGCAAAGCTTAGCGCAAAGATCAGCAGGTGCATCGGCCATGCCGGAACCAAACCCAAAAGAGCGCCAAGGGGGAAAAGAACAATGGCCAGCAAAGGGATAGCATTGGGAATGATCCGCGCCCGCAGATCGCTGATCGCGGCCCAGACCAACAAGATAATTAAAATTATATTTAAAAATATAAGCATTTTGCCCGATTTATCTTATGTGCGTTGAGTATAGTCGTAGAAAAAATAAGTTAATGTTTGGTGTGCATGGGGGATTTAACACGAACCTGCGGTGCCAGATGATCAACCGGAAAAAAGCGCAATCACGTCTTTTCAATGGCTGGTAAATTCCCCTTAATAGATTAGACTTTAATGTAAATTTGAACCAATCACCGGCGGAACCGCTCAATGCCTACGGAATATCGTGAAATCGGCTTTTCATTGGCCGAACTGGCTCAGGCGATCCATGCCCATGCCACCAGCCAAAGCCCTGAATTGCCGCCAGCCCAGCCCACGGCTTTGCGGATTTTGAACGATCCTGAAATCGAGGTGCATGTGCGCTTTGGCCCCGATGAAGAAGAACGCTTTTCGGCGGGCGAGGTGACGGCTGCACTGATCCGCCATGCCAAATCCATTGGCGTGCCGGTGGCGCGCAAGGCAAGAAAAGCGCTGGCCACCAAGAATAATACCCTGATCCTGAAGCTGTGGATGTAAAGCTTTGGCTCAACTCAAAATTCGGGATATGAAGACAGCGCCGGGCCCAAAGCCTGTTTCAGGGGGCTGAGCCAGGGCTCGAAATGCCGCCATTGGGCCAGCCCTTCGGCGCTGATCGGTTGGCGCACCTGTTCTGAGCTTGCGGTGCGCACGGATCGCTTGTTTTGATGGAACTGAAGGCACGCCTCTTCAAAGGGCAAGCCGCAGAAATCGAGAAGCGCACGCACCGTATGTTCGGTATCGGTTACCAGCTTTTCATGATGGATACGAAAAATCCGGCCCGGCAAAACCCGATCCCAATGGTCCATCATCTCGACATAGGCGCGATAATAGCGGCCCATATCCTCAAGCCTGTAGGTAAATTCCTGACCTTCGGCAAAGAGCTGCTTATAGCCCGAAAAACAGCAGGCCATGGGATGACGCCGGGCATCGATGATCTTGGCACGGGGCAAAATCAGATGAATAAGCCCGATATGGCGGAAATTATTGGGCATCTTATCGGTGAAAAAGGGGGCATTCTGGCGATGTATTCTCGTATTCTCGATATAATCGCGGCCTAAGTCTTCGAGCTTTTCCGCGCTTAATTCTTGCAATATGGCCGGATAGCGCGATGCTGCGCGGCCTGATGTTCGCCCCCGCAGGCGATGCGCCAAAGCAAGGATATTGGGCAATTCCAAGGTGCCATCAACCAGAGAATGCGAGGCCAGTATCTGCTCTACAAGCGTTGAGCCCGCGCGCGGCAAGCCGAGGATAAAGATCGGATCTGGTGCCATATGGCCCTTATCGGCCTGATGCTGCATCAATTGGGGGGTGCAGATGTCGGCCTGCACCTTTAATTCGGCTTCCATCTGATCGCTGCGATAGGATATCTGGCGGGATTTCAGATCATTCCCCCGGGCATAATAACGAAAGGCGGTTTCATAATCGCCCCGGTCTTCATAAGCCTTGCCCAGCGCAAAGCAGAAATAAATCCGCTCCTGGGGGCCAATCCAGGCCGATTGTTCCTGCGCCTTCATCTGCGCTATCTCAGCATCGGAAAAGCGATAGGTTTTGAGATTGGCCAGGGCATAATACGCTTCGGCATGATCAGGGCGGGCAGCAAAAGCGGCGCGATAGGATGTGATGGCAGCATCGCGATCCCCCCGGGTTTTCAAGGCATGGCCGCGAGAGGTGAGGGTGGCGGGATCATCGGGCAGGATCGCCAATACCCGATCAAAAAGATCAAGAGCCAGATCATAATCGCCAAGCTGGAGGGATTCGATGGCATAATGGGATAGAAAAACCGGATTATTCGGGTCTTTATCATAAAGCAGCCGAGCCTGATCCCGGGCGGCTGCATATTTTTGCCGCTTGCGCAGCACTTCGATATAATCAAGCCTGATATCGATCTGATCGGGGGCGAAAACCAAAGCGCTTTCTAAAAGAAAATCGGCATCTTCCAAAACCCCCATGCGCACGCCGATGGCCGCCAAAAGCCGCATGGCATCAATATGATGGGGGTGGGATTGCAAAAAAGCCCGGCACAAAACTTCAGCTTTCAGGGGCTTTCCTTCATGCAGCAACAGGCTGGCATCCAGCAGGTCTTTTGGCAAGGCCATCAGCTTTTGCGCCTGTCCCCGTGCCTGACGGGCCGGCCCCAATCGGCCGAGCTGCTCGAAAAGATCGGCCTGGGCCTTCCAGCTTGCGATCAGCGCCGGATTGAGCCGACAGGCCCGCTCATAAGCCTTTAGCGCCTCTTCGGGCCGCTGCACCGTCCGCAAAAGATGCCCTTCTTCCTGAAAAGCCCGGGCAAAATCGGGGGCCACTTCTTTCAGCCGCACCAGCTTATGGGCGGCTTCATCACTGCGCCCCAGATAGCGCAGGCACACCGCCGCCATGTAAAGACCATCGGGATGATCGGGAATTTTGGCCAGAAGATCATCCAATTCCTGAAGGGCAGTCGGAAACTGTCCCGCCTTCATCAGGCTTTTGGCGGATTGCAAATCCTGTTGGGCCTGATCGTCTATTTGGCTTTTCGCATCGATTTTTGGCATGATACCATCCCTTTTTCAGCAAAATGCCGCCCCGCGAACGGGACGGCACGATAAGGCTGATCACTTCACATCGTCAAAGACTTACATCTGAAAGCCAACGCGAAAGCCGATGGTCAAAGGTCTGCTGGGGGTGGTTCTTTGCCGATCAAAAACAAAATTATTCGCCTGTTCGGCCCGGGCATTGGTCAGATTCTCACCAAAAACCTCAAAAGACCATTGCGCCGAAGTGAGCCCGGCGGCCAGCGCCAAAGTCGCGCTATTATCGATTTCGGCCCGATTGATCGTGATGATATCGCTGAAAGACTTCCCCGAATAGACCAGTTGCGGCATCACATGCGCCCGGTAATCACCAAAGGCATCCCATTCATAGCGGGCCCGCAAATTGCCCTGGAATGTGGGCGCAAAAGCCAGATCATCGCCTTTTTGCACATCATCGGTGGGGGTGAGCACCTTGGTGATTTTGGTATCGAGAAGCGAAAAGGCGCCGCTAAAGGATAAGCCCGGAACCGCCATGGGGAACCATGATATAGTCCCCTCCATCCCATAGATTTCAGCATTTGCGGCATTATCTGAAAAGAACAGATTGGTAATGGATGGATCGAAAATCGTGGTTTGCAGATTTTCCACATCCACATAAAAGGCATTCCCATTGAAGCGGACGGCGTTATTGAACAGATCGAGCTTCCAGCCGATTTCATAATTGGTCACTTCATCGGTATCGAGGGCGAACGGTACCGTGAAATTCCCCGGCCCCTGCGCGCCGCCGGGCCTGTTCAGCAAACCGGGGCGGAAGCCTTCAGAAAAGGTGGCATAAAGCAAAACATTCTGTGTTGGGGTCCAATTGATGGTGGCCTTGAAGATCACGCCATCGGTTTTGGCCTTATCCGGGGCATTTTCCAAAGTATTAAGCACCTGATTGGCCTGGGCTTCGCTCAAGCCTGCGGCCATGATCTCGTCAAGGCTTTGGCCCTTGGTAAAAGTTTGCAAAAGATCGGTATTGCAGCTTCCCCGAAAGGTGAATTGATCATCGCCATTGAAAACATCGCTGATATCCGTGCCAAAGGCATTGATATCGGGCTGGAAGCTATTGCAGAAGGAGCCGTTGGCGCTGCCCTCCATATCCACTTCGATATCATAATAGCGTGCCCCCAAAATCACTTCCAAAGTATCGGGAATGGCAACGAATGTGGCTTCGCCAAACAGACCGAATTGCTGATCTGTGCGCTTGATATCATTGCGGAAAATCACCCCCGCCGGAAAGGGGCCAGGATCGGAGGTAAAGCCCGTGGTGAAGGGGAAATTGGGGAAAAAGCCCGGTGAGCCGAAAATATCGGCCTGCAAGGATCCCGGATAATGGAAATCATTGCGTTCCTTGATCGTCAGGTCGCTGTAAAAGCCGCCAAATGTTGCATAAACCCGATGAATATCGGGTGTGGTAAAGCGCAATTCATGGGTTTGTACCTCGGTATCAGTCGCCGAATTCACAAAAAGATTGGGCGGCTGGCAGGTGCCCACCGGCCCCGCAGCGCCGGGATAGGTGACCGAGCTATCGCAGATATAATAGGGCAGATACTGCCCGGCGAACAGATAATCGGAATAATCCACCCGCTGATCGGTTTCCCGATCCGTATAGGCGCCGGTATAAACGAGATCAAGCATCCCCAGACGGCCTTCCAGCGTCCATGAGGTATTGTGAAAATCATCTTCCAGCTCATCTTCTTCAAAACGCTGGATTTCCATATTGCCCAATTCGGGATCATCAAAAAAAACGCCATCGCTTTCAAGGCTTTGACGCATATGCCCCACCGTCAGTGACCAATCGGCATTGATGGCCCAATAGGTACTGAAGCGAAAGCCTTTATAGGTCGTGTCGTTGAAATCTTTTTCCACCAATCCAGCATTATCGGCTTTTAGAAAGGTGACATTGGACAGATCATCGGTGGATTGAAAACCCGCCCGATTGGCAGAAACCGGCACGCCATTCGCGCGCATCGTACCTTCGGGCCGGAAACGCGCCGATTCCGATGCATCGCGTGTTCCCGCCACATTATCGATATAGCCGCCCTGATCATCATTATAGAACACAGCGCGGACCGCTAATGTGTCATCGATCAGCGGAATATTGATCACCCCTTCCGCCTTATTGCTCATCTCGCCGCCCTTGGTGAAAGAGACGCCGAAATTTGCCTTGACCTGAAATTCGTTCAAAACCGGCTTGTTGGTGATCAGGCGAATGGTCCCGGCTTGGGAACTGGCCCCAAACAAAGTGCCCTGCGGCCCGGGCAATACCTCGATCCGCTCCATATCAACGGCATAAACATCCAGATTGCGCCCCGGTTGCGACAAAGGCTGCTCATCGAGATAAAAAGCAACATTGGGGGCGAGACCCGCAACGCCTGCGGTGGTGAGATTCGGCGTGGTTGAGGCCAGGCCCCGGATATAAATGGTGCTTTGCCCCGGACCGCTGCCGCCCGCCGTTACCCCGGGCAGTTCTCTCAGATAATCCGTGAAATTATCCACATTTAACCGATCGAGATCACCGCCATTGAGCGCCATCACAGAGACAGGAATGTCTTGGCTGCTTTTAGCTCGTTTCGTTGCAGTAACAATGATCTCTTCGATTTGTGCATAAGCATGCGTGCTGCCAAATGTAGCAGTCAGCGTTGACAGAATCGCAAGATTCAATTTGCTATGACGAGAAATCATTTGCTTTTTCCTCTTTTGATAAAAATTGAACGCATTTCATATACACAGATAGAAAATATTGCACGGTTTTTTTTAATATAACTATATTGATTATAACTTTTTTGAGATCACTTATTACACAATAAAAAATATGTAATGCTTATTATAGATGGATTATTTATTGAATGATATTTGGGGTATATACTGGATGCTATCATGGGCCACCCGCGCGCGCCAAAGTCGCGGCCATGTATAGGGGGGTGAAATGGGGGCAAAAAAAAGGGGCCATGGCGATTGCCACGGCCCAAGTTCAGGGAGGAAACGCCCACGGAGGGCGGTGGAAAGGGGGGAAACCTGTTCCACATCTCAAGAATTAAGCACATTCTGGAAAAATTCAACCTCAATCGCCTCACTTTTCGCACAAGTCCCCGTGACAGGCGCGTGTCTCACCCGTGTCCTAGCTTGGTCATATGGGCTAAGCGCTTTTGAAGCCTGTTATATTTCCCTCATCTGGCCGCCATAAAACTTTAACCCCCCATCTTTAGTTAGGGTATCGACAGATTGTTTCTCCCGGCAACCCATTGCACAGGATCTGGGATATGAGCCAAAGCTTCAAACCGGGCCTCACGCTTCCTTTGATGTCGCTTCTCACTTTGCCACGATCAAAAACGTCCCCATCCTCCCAATCTTCCCCCAAAGTGGCTGACCCCGCCCATCTCGCAGCACAATATTCTGATCAGGGGCAAAAGGCCGGGAAGCCGAAAAAGCCCAAAAAATCGGAAAAGCGGCATTATCGCAGTATCTTCATTTCCGATATTCATCTGGGAACTCGTGGCTGCCGCGCGGATTATCTGATCGATTTTCTGCGCCATGTGGATTGCGAAAAGCTTTATCTGGTGGGTGATATCATCGATGGATGGCAATTGAAAAAAAGCTGGTATTGGGATGATCAGCATCATGCGGTTCTGCGTAAAATCCTGAAATTCGCCGAAAAAGGGACCGAAGTCATTTATATCCCCGGTAATCATGATGAAGCTTTGCGCGATTATATCGATCTGGATTTCGCGGGTGTAAAGATCATGAAGGAAGCGATGCATCAAACTGCGGATGGCCGCACCTTCTGGGTTTTGCATGGCGATGCTTTTGATGCCATTGTGCTGTATCATAAATGGCTGGCGCATCTGGGCGATCATGCCTATGGCCTTTTATTGCGGCTGAATACCAGCTTCAATCATCTGCGGCGGCTTTTCGGTTATTCTTATTGGTCGCTTTCGGCCTTTTTGAAATACAAAACCAAACACGCCGTTGCCTTCATGTCGCGCTTTGAGGAAACCGTTGCCAAACAGGCGGCGCATCGCGCGGTGGATGGGGTGATCTGCGGCCATATCCACCATGCTGAAACCCGCATGATCGGCGATGTGCTTTATTGCAATGATGGCGATTGGGTGGAAAGCTGCACGGCCCTTGTGGAGCATGGCGATGGGCGATTGGAAATTCTGCGTTGGGCCGATGAAATCTCAGCCCGCACCGGCGGCCGGAGCCTCATACCCTATTTTTCTAAAAAATCCGCAAAACACGAGGTGGCGGCATGAAAATCTGTATCGCCACCGATGCCTGGCATCCCCAGATCAATGGCGTTGTCCGCACCCTGCAGATGACCAAACAGGCGCTGGAAGAACTGGGCCATCAGGTGCTGATCATCAGCCCTGATCTGTTTTTGACCATTCCCTGCCCCAGCTATGCCGATATCCGGCTGGCTTTGGCCCGCCCCGGTCGCATGGGGGCCATAATCTCTGATTTTGCCCCCAATGCCCTTCATATCGCCACCGAAGGCCCCATCGGATGGGCGGCGCGGCGCTGGTGTTTGCGCCATGATCTGCCCTTTACCACCGCTTGGCACACCAATTTTCCCGATTATGTCGCTTTACGCTCGCCCATCCCCGAACGCTGGCTTTATGGGGCGATGCGCCGTTTTCATGCGCCATCGGCAGGCATCATGGTGGCCACCCCCACTGTGGCCAGAAAGCTTCGATCAAAGGGGTTTGGCAATATCCGCCATTGGTCGCGCGGGGTTGATACCGCTCTGTTTCGCCCCGATTTGCCTTATCCCGATGATCTTTTGCCCGCAGATCTTCCTCGGCCCCTGCATTTATGCGTTGGCCGGGTAGCGGTTGAGAAGAATATCGAAGCGTTTTTGAGCCTTGATCTGCCCGGCAGCCAGATCGTGGTGGGGGATGGCCCGGCGCGCGCCGCCCTTTCGGCCCGCTATCCGCGCGCGATTTTTACCGGCAGCCACAGCGGCGAGGCTTTGGCCCGGCTTTATGCGGCGGCGGATGTTTTTGTTTTTCCCAGCCGCACCGATACTTTTGGTCTGGTAATGCTCGAAGCTTTGGCATCCGGCGTGCCGGTGGCGGCTTTCCCTGTTGAGGGGCCGCTCGATGTGATCGGCGCCGATGGGCGGGGGGTGAAACCCGATCATCACGACTTTGTTGGCGGGCTTGACGATGATCTGGCAACGGCGATCCGGATGGCGCTCACTGCCCGGCCCGAGGATTGCCGCCATTATGCCGAAGGCTTTAGCTGGCAGGCTTCAGCCCATCAATTTCTCAGCCATCTCTATGTTCCGGCCGAAATGCCGGATCAGGCGGTTCTTGTGGCTTGAAGGGTTTGCTATCGGGGGCGCGCAGATAGCTGAAAAGCGAGAGCAGCAAGCACGCCCCCAAAAAGCCGAAAACCGCACGATAGGCAGTTTCGGGCAAGGCCGCCATCTCATCGAGGGGGGCTGTATCCCCCTGAAACCAGCGCGCCACCAGCCCGCTCAAGGGCTGTAAAATACCCACACCCCCCATCACCAGCATGTTGCTCACCGTCATGCCCCGGCCAATGGTTTCATAGGAATAAAGGGATCGGGCATGGGCCACGGCCACGCTGAAATAGCCGGTGCCGGCGCTGATCAGAAAGAACAGGCCGGGCAAAAGCCATAAAGGCGGTCGCCCCCAAAATGCCAGCAGCATGAAGATCGCCATCACCATCCCGCAGCCGGGCACCACGATCCATTTGCGGCTGTTGAAGCGGCGATCAAGAGGGCCAAAACACAAAGGCCCGATCACCGATCCCGATGCCATCAACAAAAGTACATTGCCGCGATCCACCGCCTGAAGCCCATAGATATCGGCCAGATAAGGCCCGCCCCACAGGGCCGTGATGCTCACCACCGAGCCATAGCCGCAAAATAAAAGCGGCATCAAAGGCCATAAGCGCCGATCCGCCAGCACCTGCCCCACACCTTGAAGGCTTTGGATCAAACCCTCGCTCCGCCCCGATGACAAAGGCCGCCCGCGCAAGGATTCCGGCAAGGCGAGAAGCATCAGGATCACAAATCCACAGGCGAGGGCGGCCGCGCCAAACAGGCTGATCCGCCAGCCTATCTGTTCGATCAACAGCGCAAAAGGCGAGGTCGCCAGCAAAATCCCGCTATTGCCAATGGCGAGTTGCAATGAGGTGAGGGAAGCAAAGCGATCCGGCTCGAACGCCCGGGCGAAAATCACCATTGCCCCCATCAAAAGGGGCGCGCAGCCCACCCCCATCAGAACCCGCCCCACCATCAGCATGAACAGATTATCCGCCATGGCAAAAACCGCACAGCCCAGCGCCACGATGATCATGAAGCTGGCCATCACCCGGCGCGGTCCAAAGCGATCAAGGGCCATGCCCACGGGCAATTGCATGGCGGCAAAGCCCAGAAAAAAAGCGCCGGTCATGGTGCCGAGACCCGCCGACCCCACATCAAGGCTTGCCGAGAGTTCCGGCCCGAGCACGGCGATGGAATTGCGCAGAAACTGCGACAGGATATAAGCCGGACCCAGAACAATGAACAAACGGATCAGCATGGGTCGCGTTCTTTCCTTGTGGTTTGAAGGCCCGATTGACAAAAGTCGATCAAGGCTGATTGATCAGGCATGGTTTCAATTGCGCTCTATCAGCATAGATGCGTAAAAACCATAGATCATGCTGAACATCCCTATAGCCGATAGGGCAAAAAGCCCGCCTCAGTCTGAAAGCCCTTTTTTGTGATCGCTTTTCTTTTATCGAAAACAGCTTTTGATGCACTTTTTCTGCCCGCTGCCATCGCTGCTGCCTTCATCGCCTTTGCCCCCATGCGCGATAAGCCCCATCCGGCGGGTATCGGCCTTGCCATTGCCTTTTGGATGGGCTTTTTGATGATCCGCACCCTGCCCATCTGGCCCGCTGTGGGGGGGATGGGCTTGACCCCCTATCTGGGGATCGCCGGGCTTGGCATCGGGCTTTTTGCGGATCGCCCGCGTTTTCGGCTGCTGGCCTGTGGTTTTTTCGTCCTGCTCATCCCTTTGATCACGGTTTTGCTGATTGGTCCGCAGGAATATGGCGGCCGTTTGCGCGGGGGGATATGGCTGATCTATCCTTCGCTTATTGCGGCGGGTTTTCTGATTTTTGGTCGGCTCGTGCTGATGGGGCCACAGTTGGCTGCGGGTCGGGCTCTGTTTTTTGCCAGCACGGCTTTATGCGTTGTCGCCTTTCTTTATGGCACCCGCCTCGGCCTTCATGCCCTTAGCCTTAGCGCTGCTATTGCGGGCACCGGCCTTGCATTATGGCGGCTTCAGATGCGCTGGACCTATTCCGCAAGCTTTGCTGCGGGCAGTTTTTATTTCGCGCTGGCCGCCACCCTGATTTTTTCACGCGATATGCTGGCTTTGCCGGTGGCGATCAGCTTTCTCGCCTTTTTCGTGCCGTCCCTTGCTTTATGGGCGGCAAAATCAAAGCCTGCCGCCCGCCTTGCTTTTGAATGGATCGCGGGATCGATCATTATTATAAGTGCGGGGCTTGTTTTCACCTATCCGCTTTAGGGGCAGGGCCCCTTATCCTATGGTCAATCCTCCATGGTCACCACCACCTTGCCGGTGGAGCGCCGCTCATCCAAAGCCTGTAAGGCGCGCACGGCACTATCCAAGGGCTCATGATGGGAAATATGCGGGGCGATCTTACCTTCTGCCAGCCATGCCAGAAGCTGCTGCATCGAGCCCATCAAAACCTCTGGCCGCTTTTTGGCATATGAGCCCCAATAAAGCCCCACCACCGAGATATTCTTCACCAGCAAAAGATTGGCCGGGATTTGGGGAATGGTCCCCGATGCAAAGCCGATCACGATGATCCGCCCTTCAAAATTGATGGCCCGCAGGCTGTCGTCAAACGCTTTGCCCCCCACCGGATCATAGATCACATCGGCCCCCCGGCCTTTGGTGATTTCTTTCACCCGGGCGCGCAGATCATCAGTTTCATAATTGATCAGATGGTCGGCGCCCTTCGATTGGGCCACCGCAAGCTTTTCATCGCTGGAAGCCGTGGCGATCACGGTGGCCCCCATCAGCTTACCGATTTCAACCGCGGTCAGCCCCACGCCGCCGGCTGCACCATGCACCAGCAAAACTTCACCGGCCTTAAGCTTTGCCCGATGCGCCAGCGCCACATGGCTGGTGCCATAAGCAACCGAAAAAGCTGCCGCCACGTCAAAACCCACCGATGGCGGAATGGGCAGAGCCATGGCCGCAGGCACCACCGCTTCCTGGGCCAAACCGCCCGTGCCGATCATCGACATCACCCGATCACCGGGCTTCAGGCCCGTCACATCATCAGCCACGGCGATCACCTCGCCGGCGATTTCTCCCCCCGGAATGAAGGGCAGCGGCGGCTTTTCCTGATAAAGCCCTTTGATCAGCAAAATATCGGCGAAATTGATCCCGCAGGCCCGCACCCGCAGCTTGATATGGCCCGGTAGAAGGGCGGGGCTTTCGCATGTCTCGACAATGAGCTTGTCAAGACCGCCGGTTTCATGGACGCGCGCCGCTTTCATTGCCATTCTCCATCGCAATTCTATTAGGGCTGGAAAGGCTAGGCGGATGAACGCATTTCCACAAGCCGCCAATCTGGCAGGGTGCGAGGTTGTTTTTCTGTCCTCGCCCCGGCTCCCTTTTTTACGTCGCCCCGGGCCACAAATATCGTCACCCCGGGCCCCCTCTTACGTCACCCCGGGTCAAGCCCACTGCTGTCCGGTTTAAATTTGTGGACATGATGCACGGTGTTGATTCTACTCGTGTTCAGACGTTGGAGCGTCTT
>NZ_JARKVQ010000008.1:0-157647 GCF_029946565.1 Iodidimonas sp. MBR-22 | reverse complement strand
CCAGACGTGCCACGCGGTTTTCGCAGCAGTGTTCGCCCTGATCGCACAGATCGTCACGGAGCTTGCGATAGCCATAGACCTTGCCACTGTCCATCCAGGCCTGACGGATCAGTTCGGTCTGTCGCTTATCCTCCTGCGCGCGCCGGCTCAACGGTTTCTTGAGCCATGCGTAAAAGCCGCTGACATGGACCATCAGCACGTGGCACATCGCCCGAACTGAAAACTCCGATCGATGAGCCCGAATAAAACCATACTTCAACGGGACTCTCGCGCGAAGTATGTTGCGGCCTTTTTTAAGATGTCACGCTCCTCGGTGACACGGGCCAGTTCCTTCTTGATCCGACGGAGCTCAAAGGTCAGATCAGCCTCCACCTCCCGCATCTTGGCTGGCTTCGCAAACTGTGCCTTCCAACTGTACAGAGATTTAGTGCTGATCCCGAGCCGCTTGGCCACCTCCCTGACCGCGTAGCCGCGATCAACAACCTGCGCTACAGCGTCCCTTTTAAACTCATCCGTAAATCGATTTTGCGATGACATCTGTGCTTCTCCTTGGTTCCATAGTTACCAAGCAAAGCGTCTATAAATCTAGGGGCATCTCATCCCGGAACTCGGCAACCACGACCAGATCGGCAACCGCGACATCCACTGTCTCTGGCGCTTCGGTATCGATCAGCTCGACCAGCGCCATCCGCGCCTCGCCTTCGCCGTCAATTCGCTTGACGCGCCACAGCCGCTGGTCTGCGCGCTGGGCAGAACCTCGCGGCGGCAGGATACGCACCTTGTCGCCCCGCCGCACGGGGCGGCCGGGCAGTTCCACGCTCTCGGGTCGGTGCCGTTCGAAGTTCAGACCGAAGGCCCGACGAGACGCCAGTGCCTTGAACTCCCGCTCGAGCTCTTCTCCCAGAGCGCTGTCCTTGGCCTTTGCCCGGGCGATCAGATCCGTCAGACGCGACATTGCCAGCCCTCGCGCCCCTCACACGCAGCTGCACCGCACCCGAGATGCCCCGCGCGCGACGTGCGAAGCAAGGCATGCGCGTGCTCGACCGCAAGCGGCCGATGGGCAGGCACTGTGGTAGGGATCGCGGTGGCGGCTATCATCAATCCTATGTCCTGTCAGGCGGCGACGGACTTGCCGAACGCCCTACGAAAATGAGCTGACAGAACCGCCGTTTACGCGCGCAGACTAAACCGCAAGTGCATGATGAAGCAAGCCGAATGGCGGCTTGCGCCCGCATTCCTCGGCTCCTGTCTGCGCCAGTATGGACAACAATGGCCATCCCATTTTCAGAACAGCGACGTCTGAACAGTGTCTTCCACACGAAGGACACCGAGCAACTGCCATGTACGATGGCGCTTGGCTATGTCAGACAGTAAGATCTATCCCGACCTCTTGACCCGCGCCGACTTGCTGAAGATGGCCGTGGATCGCCGTAAATCTCTTCCTTTGACGGATACGAAGCTGGTTGTTGACGTCGATCGCGGCCTACTGATTAAAAGGTAATTTATCCCTCTTTTCTACTAGACGCGCGGCGTGATGCGCGCTGCCGTCCGAATGTCAGCGATCTGTGTACCGATCGCCTGAAGACTTTGGCGCATGTCGTTGAAGACCGGTTTTTCTGCCTCTGGGTCGCTGATGGTCAGAATCGCAGTGAAGGGCACGCCTCCCTCCGGCATCACCTCTCCAGCGCGGGTGAGATACTCAACAAACAGTCGCCAGTTCGACGAGGGCCCAACTCCCTGCGGGAAGGTCTTGGCGTGGACCTTCACCGGGCTCCACTTCAGGTCATGTTCGATTAGTTCCGCCTCGACCGCCGGCGATTCACGCGAAGACGGGAGGTAAAGCGGTTCAAGTCGGCCCTTCCATTTCCCCTCGTCCTGCTCCTGCTGTAGGACCGCATTCACGTTGACCCGGACGAACTCGGAGCCGAACCGGGCATCCAGCGGAGGGGTGGAAACGAGTGTGAGCTTCGCCCGCCCTCGGCATTTGCCGCCAGGTCCGACCAAGGACGCCGGCCATGGGAAGCGGAAATTGATCTGCTGACCGTGCTGGATACGCGAGGCGAAGACCAAGGTGATTGAATGATCACCCGTCTCCAGAATACGTTCAGCAGACGGCGGCATACCGAAGCCGACAAGGTGCCGTGCCACCGGCGCCAGCATTTTCGGACGCAAGGGTTCCGGAATCTCCGCGTGGTGGACCAGCAAACCGATGAGGGTCTCACGAGAGACCTCGCCCTCGATGGCATGGTCGAGCACCGCTGCGGTCTTGGCGATTAACGGCGAGGCATAGCTGGTGCCGCAACCGTCGACTACTGTGCCATCTGGAAGGATGGAGAAAAGACCATGCCCCAGTGTCGCGTGCTGCGTGCCCGCTCCGCCTATGTGCGCAAGATCGGGTTTCCCGCCTGAGCGAAGCCCAGGCCCCCGACGGCTGAAACGAGCTGGGGCGAAAGGCTGGCAACCGCTATGCCCTGGCGGATTCAGTGCAGCAACGGCAACATTTCTTGCGCTCTCCGCTGGCGCCAAGAGCCCGTCGTTTCGCGCAAGTGCGAGGTTGGAAAGGGCCGTTGCTGAATCGGTCGGCCACTCCGGGCGCAGGTCTTGTGGCTGAATGTTACCGGCAGAAATGAACACGACGGCATTGTTCTCTTCTGCAATCTGGTCAAGTCGGACCGCATGTGGGCTGTAGCGATCGGGTGCGGCGGGCTGAAGGATATTCAGACTCATATTGAAGACACGGACACCGTGCCGTGCCCGCGCATCCGCGACAGCCGCATCCATCTCGTCGAAGAATTGCGGAAGGCCACCCGAATAGTATGATGCGAAGGCCCCAGCCTTTTGCTCATTGGGGAAGACGGCCACGTCAACTAGTTCCGTTCCGTCGGGTTCGGGGCAAGTTTCCGCACCATTGATACCTGCTCCAGCGACTGCAAGTCCGCCAATGAACGTGCCATGAGATAGATCCATATCTTCGTCGGCAAGCACGTCCCATCGATCGATAACCCAGTCGGCCAACGCCGGGCTTATGCCGCCATCGATGACGCCCATCCTTGGATGAGTCCTGCGGCTATCACGAACGGGCATTACTGCCTGAGACGGCCGAATGCGGCCGGGCGCTACTGGGCGAGCGGAACGCACCACGATGCCGGGCAACTCGATCCGGCGGACCAAGGGATGCGCGTCCAGAAATGCCAGCAAGCGGCTGTGGTGTTGAACCTCCGGATCGAATGGCGCAAGCTCACGGCGTTCCTTGGACGACACGCTTGTCAGCCGTAGGACAGCGCCATCGCTTGCTTGGTCTAAGCGCACAGAAAGCATCGGGAGGCGCTGCCGCCAGTTCGGCAAACGCTCCACTGACAGATTTTGTTCAAGGGCGCTGAAGCCAACAACGAAAGACTCGACAAGACGTCGGTGGGCGGGGTCGAGGCGATCCCATTCGGCACGCGGTGGCAGAACATCGAACAACTCGACTTGATACCCGCTTCCCGTCATCGGATTGCTCAGCCATGCAACAGCCTCTTCGACCGAAAAGTTGCGCTTGTCGGAAGCGCCATAAAGTTCGATCCGGTCTATTGCCCCCGTCTCGCTCCTCTGCGCCGACGGGTTCGGCATCTCTTTCCGCTTTTTTTTGTCGTACCGCATTCTGGTCTGCGGCTCGGAATTGGCAATTTCCGTTTTTACCACCGCCAAAGCCGAGGGACGGCCTTCCACAATCATCACGCCAATATCTCCACCCCCGACTACAGGCACCCGATCGCTGCGAAACAGCGCACCCACGGGGCGATGGCTTTTCGCCCAGGCATCGCGTTTGAGGATTACCTTGACGTATCCGATCGGTCCCTGTGCTTGCGCGGAAAGAACCCCGGAAATAGCGTCGATCTGATCGATCAGAGCTGCTTTGTGAGCCTCGAACTCCCGATCACGGTGAGCGAAGAAATCCTTGCGACCGCCGCCACCGCCTGCCTCTCGGGATTCCTCATAGTTGTTCGGATTGAGAACGATCTGGATCGGACTAGCCATTGTTTACGCTCCCATCACCTTTGCTCGCCTGTCGCCCAAGCTGACGACTTACAGTCGACTTATCCCGGCCTGCGATTTCACCTATGTCGGCCATCGAAAATGCGAGAATGGGGTCGTCGCGCATAGCCCGGAATAGAGTCGCGGGATCGTCGAACAGCAGCGTTCGACGCTCACTCTGAATTCGGGCCGCGTTGAGCGTCGCAAATTGGCGAAGAGTATCCAGCAATCCCCGTCGATCATCCTCGCGAACCGTGGTGGCCTTCTTGTATGTTCTCACCAGCGATTCGATCTCCGCTCCGGTCGAACCTTCGGTGAACCAAGCAATAAGGCGCAAATGGCTGTCGGGAGCAGTTACAGGCGGCATAAACATGGCGGCGATCGCCTTCCTCACCTCAAAATCGGGCTTAGGGATCTCAAGCTGAACTTCGAAACGGCGCCAGACCGCTGGATCAAGCAGCTTTTGGTGATTGGTGATGCCTATCGTCAATCCAATATTCTGCCTGACATCTAGATTTTGGAGAAGAGCATTCACAACGCGCTTGATTTCGCCGACCTCCTGCGGATCGTCGCGGACTTTTGCAATTGCGTCGAATTCATCAAGCAGAAGAACACAACGATATCGATTGGCAAACGCGAAGAGATTTCCGATATTGCGTGCTGTCGTACCAAGAAATGAAGATACAAGGCCATCCAACTTTACGAGGACAACAGGCAGTTCCAGTCTGCCGGCCATCCAAAGAGCCAGACGTGTCTTCCCCGTGCCAGGCGCTCCGTAGATTAAACACGTCTTTGAGGGTACGATATCGACGGTCGCGAGCGCCTCGAAATCGGTCCACTCATCGACGATTGTCC
Source organism: Iodidimonas sp. MBR-22 (assembly GCF_029946565.1). NCBI lineage: Bacteria > Pseudomonadati > Pseudomonadota > Alphaproteobacteria > Iodidimonadales > Iodidimonadaceae > Iodidimonas > Iodidimonas sp. MBR-22. The sequence goes on along the minus strand of NZ_JARKVQ010000008.1, from coordinate 152,775 downwards.
CGACCGCCTGCGTCACAGTTGAATTAAAGAGCGGGGCCGCTCTCTCGACTTCAGATGGAAAAATGATCTCTGCCAAGGCGGCGGACGTTTCCCGATCAACAGGGACCGGCGTATTGCGGCCCAGCGTCTCACCAGACAGGTTCGCTCGGGAGCGCTCGATTCGGCTCGGAGCCATCTCCTTTATTCGCTCAGCCGTGGAAAGAATCCTCGCGAGCGATGCTGCCTGTTTTTCCTCGCCATCCTTGGCGAGGGCATCCTTTAACCGCTCGACTTGTTTGCGCAGTGCCGGCGTTGGCTCGCTCATGGCCGCCCGGCACAAGGCTTGAATAATTGAAAAGTGCTCCATGCGCCCCGCTCGTGATTTGATGCATGACTTATGCTGTATGGTGCACGTATCTCACTTTCATGTGCAAGTCAATACTGATTTGTTGCGCATGTGGCGGCCTTAGGTGCGATGTTGCAGCAATCCGTTGCGGCTTCTTCTGTGAACCAGGTACCAGATTGGTCGGGGCCGGTCTTTGGCGGATTTGCGGAACCCCTTCGGACCACATCGGCCCGCGCGCCCGGTCCAGCGGTCGACGTGGGTTAGGCGTTGACCGTCACAGCATAGAATATAACCATTCTTGGCGGTGCCATTTCCGAAGCCTTGGGATCAAGAGGGTTTTCGTGGGCTAGCATCGCCATGCTTGTTGTCACCGCCGGGTCTGGATTTTGCATGAGGCTTGCCTCGCTGGCGCGGGAAGCATGGTGTGGAGTTCGGATTGTCGCACAGTGCGGCATTAGAGCGTTATAGTGTAGACGTAGTTCTCAGTTTCGTCGTTCTCGGCCCGCCATTCATTTCCTGATCGTTATACCAATAGCCGTCATCCCGACCCCCGGGCCGGGAAGTTCTTTTTCCCACGCTCAGCCCTTTAAAGATGAGTCCCGGGTTCCAGTCAGACTTGCGGTCGCATTTAGTAGTTTCTAATATCAATTGCTTGTTCCCGTGGTTCTTTTATGAGCCATGGTCTATAATGCTTCGACATCAACAGTAGGGTGGATCATGCCCCTAGATATTGCCTTGTTTGGGATAGAAGACCTTGTATTTGTCGCAACAATTTTGATATTTGCTGTGATCTATGGATTTTCGTATAAAAAAAAGCTGTCAGAAATAAAGAATATCCCCACTTTTACAGAATCTATCAAATGTGCTTTCTCAAGTTTTAAATTGGTCTTCTCTCTTTTTTGTTTTGTTATATTTATCCTTCTGATGTCTCGTCTACTGAATTTCTGATTAGAGTGCGGATGCCCATAAGCGGCTGTCGAGCATTCAATCGCTGGTATCTTGCACCAAAGAATCCAGCAGGGCTTTTTCTTCGGGATGGGCAAGGGCGATTTTGGCATGATCCAAAGCCTTCGCCGAAATGATCAGGGCGGCCTTCTTATAAATATCGGGGGCAGCGATCCGCAGGGCCTGCAAGGATTTTTGCAAACGGATCTGCACCTCGATCAGCCCTGCTCCATCACGCGCAATGGGCAGAAAAGCATCTTCGAGCAGTTCAATCGGCTTGATGGGAGGCACGAAAAGATCCGGATATTTCGGCTCTTTTTGTTGCTCGGGATCATATTCAAGCAGAACTGAAACGATCCGCCCCAAAACCTCGATGGCTGTGCCCGGATCATTGACCGAAGGCGACAAGGCGCGCGAGGCGATTTCTGACAGGACGATGACCCCGAAACGCGGATCCTGATCATAATTTCGCACCTTGCCGATGGTAAAGGCAAAGCTGAGATGGTTGATCTCTTCCTCAGATAAATCGTCGGCCGAATGGCTGAACAAGGGGCGACCGGGATAGCAATAGCTGCCCGGCAGCACCGATAGCCAGATGCGACAGTGCCGCGTGCTGGCAAATTCAGCCAATCGCTCCATATCGATATGCTGAACATATCCACAAAGGGGAGACGAAACCGGCAGGCTGTCATCCGGGGGTGGCCCCTCATAAGGGCATCCGCCCAGCCCGGGGGATTGGCTTCTGGATTGCAAGGCGTGAATGGCTGCCCGCTCCACACGATTGATGGCATCGCTCATCCGGCCAAATTCCATCAGATGGGAAATCCAGCGCAATAAGGCACCCACCACCATCGCAATGACAGCAATCGTGACCAGAAACAGCAGCAACCGCCCACCATCATCATAAGCGCCAGCCTGCAAGGTGATGATGCCAACGATGCTATAAAGAAAAGATCCGATGAAGCTTGCCAGAACGATCTGACTGGTTTTGTCTTCGTGTAAAAGCCTTGCAACACGGGGGGTTGCTGCATTGGAGACCGCTGAAAGCGTGGTGACCATGATCGAGAGGGAGAAGGTGGTAACCGCCAGCATCGATGTGGCCAGAATGCCCAGAACCCGATCAACGGCATCGGCCCCGAATGTAGCCCCAATATTTTGGGGGATCATGGGACCCAAAGGAACCGAGACCAAAGCCGTTAGCACCCCGAGCAGAGCATAGGAAACAGCCCGCACCCAGATACGGCGCATGATCTGTTGCAGATGCCAGTGCCATTTGCCGATCATTTGATCTTTCCTTCAGAAGCGAAGATTTCCGTGACATAGCATCTGAATATGCCCATAGGATCCTGTCGAGCTTTTTGTTAGGAAGGCTCATGCATTTGCACGCAAATGAATATCCCTTCCCGCCCAATGATCGGCCAGCCAACCATGACGGATCTGCTCTCGCGCGTTTTATTTCGTGATCATCTGGTGATCATCCTCAATAAACCTGCGGGCCTTGCGGTTCATAGCGGGCCGCGCGGAAAAGCATCCCTCGAGGATGATTTCGATCAATTGCGCTTTGGCCTGCCCCGGCTTCCGGCTTTGGCGCATCGCCTTGATGCCGATACCAGCGGCTGTCTCGTTTTAGGCCGCCATCCCAAAGCCCTGCGCAAGCTGGGGCGGATTTTCAGCGAGGGTTTGGCGCGCAAAACCTATCTCGCCATCACCACATCCCCGCCCCCCGCAACCAAAGGGATCATCGATCATCCCCTGTTGAAAATCAGCAGCAAGGCAGGCGGCTGGAAAATGATTGTCAGCCCTAAAGGAAAAAGCGCGATCACCGATTATCGTCTTCTGGACTCCTGGGATGGGTTTCATTTGCTTGAGCTTCACCCCCGCACCGGGCGCACCCACCAGATCAGGGTGCATTTAGCAGAAATCGGCTGCCCCATCCTTGGCGAGCCGAAATATGATCCGGCCCTGAAAGTGCGCACCGCAGCCCCAGGGGATCAAGACTCAGCGCATCCTTCAAATGATCAAAAGCTCTATCTTCATGCCCGCCGTATTGAATTACCGCTTTATGCTGATCGCCCCTTGATCGATATCAGGGCCCCCCTGCCCGAACACTTTAAAACACTGATCAATCAATATGATCAATCCCATCTTTCATTTTAAATACGCCTTAAGATTGAATATTATCTTTAGTTACAGCCTTATTAAAAATCCAGAGGTTGAATTTTGCACATTTTTGCGCGTTAATAAATTGTCACTGCAGGCTGCTGTCACTTATGCAAAGATATTGAAATGCTGAATGACCCTCATGTTCTGTCGCGATTATCCGAGTCCCGCTTTCTGGACTATTTTGAACATATCGGTCGCGGCATTATCATTTTTGACAAGCATTTCAAATATATCTGGTCCAATCAAATTTTTCGCGAGATAATGGGTTATCCTGAGCATTATTATCAGGATGAGATGCCGATCGATCAATTTGTGGCCTATGATTGCAAACGGGGCCTTTATGGCACAGCAAGGCCAGAGATCGTTGCGGCTGAGTTAAAGGCCGAAATTGGCGCTTCCGATACATCCTCTATTGAGATTGAAATCCCCAATGGCCCCATTGTGCAATTGGATCGTCGCTTGGCAGGCGATGGCAGCTATGTTTATGAATGCTCAAATGTCACTCATCTTCGTTCTGAAACAGAACGCAGCGCGCAGGATACGGCGATCATTCAGCAGCTATCGGATGGCGTGGTTGTCGCCAATCTGGATTATCGGCTGATCTATTTCAATTCCGCTTTTCTCAAGCTTTTCAGCTTTGCCCTCAAAGACCCCAATGCCATGTTTTTGCCGCCACATGGCATGGCCGCGACGATGGAATTTGAAGCCTTTACCAAAGCCATGGATGGCGCCATTGCCGATCATGGGCGCTATGAATGTGAATTGCACATCAAAGGGCAGGATGACGAGGAAAAAATCATCCATAGCACCTGCCTGCCGCGCCGCGATATTTCAGGTCATCATATCGGCTATATCGGCATTTTCCGCGATATGACCAAAAGCGCCCATGATCGGGCGCGATTGGAACGCCAGGATCGGGTGATTTCACAATTAAACGATTCTGTGGTGATTGCCGATCACAATGGCAAAATAACCGATTGCAATCCTGCGACCATCGATATTTTCGGCTATGAGCTTGATGAGCTGAAGGGCAAGCGGCTGCTCGAAACCGTTCAGATGTATAAAAATACCGGCAGCATGAAGCTGTTTGTCATGAATGCCTTGAGAACCGGTGGAAGCTGGAATGGCGAGCTTAATCTGCGTCATAAGGATGGGCATCTGGTGGTCATGGATTGCAATGTTCAGCCCTTTTTCGATGAACATGGCAATCGTATCGGAATGATTGGGGTGCATCGCGATATCACCAAACGCCAGCGCGCGGAAATGGAGATCAAGCAGCAAAATCAGATCATCGAGCATATGTGGGAGGCGGTGATCATTACCGATCCCCAAGGCTGCATCGAAGAATATAATGCCAGCGCCAGCCGCCTTTTGGGCCTGCATGATAAACGCCCGGCCAATGAAGCCTGCAAGCTGCATCTGATCCAGATTACCGATAATGTTAAGAAAACGGGCCGTCATGAAGAAGAATATGTCATCGGCGATCCGGCCAGCCCTGATGCGATTTATATGGATTGCCTGGCCATGCCAGTCATCGGCCGGGATGGGGATATCGTCAGGATCGTCAGCGTGCATCGCGATGTAACAGACCGGATTCGACGGCAAAAAGAGCAGGATGAGCGGACGATCCAAAAAGAACGGTCCATGCGCCTTGAATCTTTGGGCAAGATTGCCGGGGGGATCGCCCATGATTTCAACAATCTGCTGACCCCGGTTCTGGGCTATGCGCATCTGGCGCGATCAGCGGTCGAAAAACAGTCACCCGTTTATCATGATATGGATCGCGTGATCAAAGGCATGGAAAAGGCCCGCAATCTGGTGCGCCAGATCCTGGCTTTCGGCCAAAAGCTTGATAGCACTCGGTCTATCGAGGTGTTTGATGATCTGATTACCGCGACCCTAACCCTCATCAAAGACAGCTTCCCCCCGTCAATCGAGGTTTTATGGACCCCGGGCTGCGCCGACACCCGCCTTCGGTGCAATAAAACACTGATCGATCAGCTTTTTATGAATTTATGCTGGAATGCGGTGCAGGCCATGCAGGATGGCGGCACATTAAGCATCAAAACCGATCAGAAAGGCGATTGGGCAGCAATCCGATCACAATTCCAGCTCAAAGGCGATGATCATGTGAGATTGGTGATCAGCGATACCGGGCCGGGGATCGACGCCAAAACCAAAAATCACATCTATGAGCCTTTTTTCACGACCAAGGGCTCATCCAAAAGCCACGGGCTTGGATTGTCGGTGGTACATGGCGTGGTCAAGGCCCATGGCGGGACCATTCTTGTGCATAACATCAAGCCCCATGGTGCTTGTTTCGAAATTTATCTGCCTGCCACAAAAGATCATAATATAGCTGCAAATCAGCCTGAATTCTCAGATAAACATCAATATAGAAACAACAAAGAAACAATTCTGATTATTGATGATGAGGAGGATGTAAGGAAAATTCTAAGAAGAATGCTCAATGAAATGGGTATCAAAACATTGTGTGCCGAAAGCGGACCGCGCGCCATTGAAATAATAAAAAATAATCCCAATATAAATTTGGTGATTACAGATTATTTAATGCCGGAAATGAGCGGTGAAGATTTCGCAAAAACTTTCAGATTGCACAATAAAATCACACCCATAGTTTTGCTCAGTGCCATCATCGAGCCAAGAACTGTCAGGGAATATCGCGCTTGGGGCGTTAATGCCTTGTTACAAAAACCGGTTGTGCCCGAAGATCTGTATGAAATGATCTGCGCCCAATTGGATGGGGAAAACAAAGCTTGAACTGAAATTGAAGATTTGCAGTCGCAAATATGAAGATGGGGATTTTCATGAACAAAGTTGCCTATTTACACGCCGAAAAGGCAGATCATGTGGAATGCGGACGCATTCTTTTGGTTGAAGATGATACAGATAATCGGGAGATGATCGCCCGCTTTCTCGCCCGGGGTGGGCATCATGTGGATAGCGTTGCCAATGGGGCTGATGCCCTTGAAAAAGGTGCCGAACAAAGCTTTGATCTGGCCATCATCGATCTTGGCCTGCCGGATATTGATGGCATCATTCTGGTGCGCCAATTTTCCCGCCGCCTGGGTGTTCCGGTTCTGGTTTTAAGCGGGCAATCTGAAACCGAACAGCGTATTCGCGGGCTGAAAGAAGGGGCCGATGATTATTTGTCCAAACCCTTCGAGCCCAATGAACTGGCAGCCCGCATTGAAGCGATTTTGCGCGCCCGCAGGCAGGCCTCAAGCCTTTCCCTGAAAAACGGCAAACGCTATGTCATCGATGGTTGGATCATTGATACGCTGCGCGAAACCGTTGTCAATCAAGCGGGTGAAACGGTTTTTCTGTCAAACGCCGAATTCAAGCTTTTGAAGGCATTGATGGAAAAACCCAATCAGGTGCTGTCGCGCAAGGATATTCTTGATCTCACCCATTCCGGGGAGGAAGCCACCGAGCGCAGCGTTGATATTCAGGTCACGCGCTTGCGGAAAAAGCTGGAAACCGATCAGGAAAAAACGCAGCTCATTCGCACGGTGCGTCGGGCCGGCTATATGCTTGTTGCCGACAAGATCGAGACAACAGACTAAGGCGCGAGCCTAAAAGGCTATCAAGAGGGCAATTGCCTCGTTTTTTAGCGAATGCCCCCTTGATGGCTTGAACGGTCTGTGCTCAATCATAAAAAATTCGGGCTAAAAATAAGCCTTGATCAGCAGCCAATTGGTATCGTTCATGAGCAGTGAAAAAATCAAAAGCCAATTGATCGCCCTGCAATCAAGCTTGCGTGCCTTCCATGATGGAGATGGAGAGCGCACGAAACCGGTGATGCTCGATCAAAGCTCGGTGGGGCGCTTATCGCGCATGGATGCCATCCAGGGCCAGGCCATGTCATCGGCGGTCCGCCAAAGACGCGAAAACACCCTGAAAAAAATCGATCAGGCCCTGCAACGGATCGATGATGGCGACTATGGCTATTGCATCACCTGTGGCGAGGAAATCGCATCCCAGCGTCTTGAGATCGATCCCACCGCATCGCAATGCACATCCTGCGCTTCAGGCGGTTTTCAAGGCTGAAGCCCGATATTTTCGGTCGCCTCCAATGGCCTGAGGTCTTCGACAAAGGGCATCACCGTGCATTCGGCGTTTTGTTCATGAAGCTTCGCACAAATTGCTTTTCCGGCGCTATAGCCCTTTACCGGACCGGTTAAAAGCCGCCATACTGTTTTTAGATCTTTGAAGCGCCCTTCGGCATAATAGGGCTTGAACCCGGCCAAAGATGGCAGGGCATTGACCATGTTCCAGGCTTTTTCCGCGCGCTCAAGGCTCGAAAATGTGCCCAATTGAAGATGATAATCGGGGATGGCCTCGTTGGTCGTTTCTGCGGATTTCACCGATGCAGGGGCTGGTTCCGGCTTCTTTTCAGGCGCGATGGACTCAGGCTTCTTTGGCGGATCGGGCTTTACCTCTGCACTTCCGTTGATTTCCAGGCTGTCGATTTCCGACCTGTCGGTTTCCGGGCTTGCCGCTTCGTTCGCTTCGTCGTCATAAGGCAATTGCCCTAAAAAAACGGCAGAGGCGAGCGCGCGCCCCGATAAATCGCCCAATCGTGCATAAAAGGGGGCATTGCGTCGGGCCTGCTCGGCATTGAGCGCCTTCGCTGCCAGGCGCTGGGCTTCATCAGGGCGGCCTTCCATGGCTGCGATCAACGCCAGATTTTCATCAACAAGCCTACTGTTGGCATCAGGGTTATCGGTTGCCTGCAAAAGATCGCGCGCTGCCGCATATTCCCCCGATAAAGCCATTGAAAGCGCCAGATTGCTCAGGATATCCGCATCATCCGGGGCGCGCAAAAGCCCTTCGGCATAGGCAAGGCGAGCCGCATCATGCTGGGCTTTCAGATCAAGGGAAACGGCCAGAAGATTATAGCTGCGCGCCGAGTCCCGCCCCGCATCATGCAGTTTCAAGATCAGCTTTTCACTGCGGTCGAATTGTCCATCGCCAATCAAAAGCCCGGCAAGGGCAAGAGTGGCCGCTTCATGATCGGGCTGTTTCAAAAGCGCCTGTTCCAATGCCGTGCGGGCGCGTTCCCGTTCGCCAATCGCCAGAAAAATCTCACCCAATGCGGCATCGATATCGGGATCATCTGGGGCCTTTAACTGCGCCTGACGATAAAATTGCAGGGCAGATTGCAGATCGCCGGCCTTTTGAAAGCGATCCCCCAGCCTTTTCAGGCGCGGCGCGGTCATATCATCGATGCCCGCCCGCACCCCTTCATCGCGATCCATGCGCGCGGATTGCGATGCGCAGCCGCCTGCCATCAGGGCCGATGATAAAAGCATGACCCCCAATGCCAGCTTTAAAAGCACCCGGTTCATCATCCTGCCCCTTTTCCAATCACCTTATTTCACCAGATCATTGATTTCTTCTGGTGAAAAGCCAAAATCGCTCAAAATATCGCGGCTATGGGCACCCGGCATGGGGGGCGGACCGGCAATTTGCCCGGGCGTGCGGGATAATTTTGGCGCTGGGGATGGCTGAAGCAGGCCATTATAATCAGTAAAAGCCTGCCGTGCTTTCATATGGGGATGATCGGGCACTTCTTTATAATCCAGCACCGGGGCAAAGCACAGATCGCTGCCTTCCAAAAGATCGCACCATTCCTGCCGGGTTTTTTCGGCCATTTTCTCGGTAATCGCTGCGCGCATCCCCTTCCAACTGCGAAAATCAAGCTGATTTTGGCAAGCCGGATGATCCGCCAAACCCGTCATTTGCAAAAACAAGGCGAAAAACTGCGGCTCCAAAGGCCCGACAGAGACAAAAAGCCGATCTTTGGTTTCATAAACATCATAAAAAGGCGCACCGCCATCAAGCAGATTGCTGCCCCGTTTCTGGCGCCATAATTGATTGGCATCCATCATATAAACAACCGACATCAGGCTCGCCACACCATCCACCATGGCGGCATCCACCACCTGCCCTTCCCCGGTGGCACGGGCATGGATCAGAGCACAGAGCATCCCAAACAGCAGATAAAGCGCGCCGCCACCAAAATCGCCCACAAGATTGAGGGGGATGCTCGGCGCCTCATTCCGCCGCCCGATCGCGGCCAATGCCCCGGCCAGCGCGATATAATTGATATCATGCCCAGCAGCACCCGCTAAAGGCCCGCTTTGCCCCCATCCTGTCATGCGGCCATAAACAAGGCGCGGATTTTGGGCAAGGCATTGATCAGGCCCAAGGCCCATCCGCTCCATCACCCCGGGTCGGAAGCCTTCGATCAGGCCATCAGCACGGGCGATGATCCGCAAAAGCGCCTGTTGCCCGGCCTCTGATTTCAAATCCAGCGCCAATGATTGCCGACCGCGATTGAGAATATCCCGCGCCGGATCACCCACCATCATGGGATTACCGCCGGGCCGATCGATGCGGATCACCCGCGCCCCCTGATCAGCCAGCATCATGGCGGCAAAAGGCCCCGGACCGATGCCGGCAATTTCAACAATCGTGATCCCCGAAAGCGCGCCCATCACTTCAATTCCTTTTCCAAAAGCCTATTTCATAAAGCCTGTTTTGCCATGCTATAACAGCATTCATGACCTGCCGTTTTTGGTTAGACCTATCAGGAGAATTTTATGCGCAGCGAAAAGGTGACATTCGAAGGAACGCAGGGAAATCTGGCCGCACGGCTTGATCTGCCAGAAGGCAGGCCCAAAGCCTATGCCCTTTTTGCCCATTGCTTTACCTGTAGCAAGGATGTGTTTGCCGCATCGCGGATCGCTGCGGGCCTGGCCGATCTGGGCATTGCCACCTTGCGCTTTGATTTCACAGGGCTTGGGGCCAGCGATGGTGAATTTGAAAATACCAACTTCACGTCAAATATCGAAGATCTTCTCAAAGCCGTTGATTTTATGCGTGAAAGCTATGAAGCCCCCAAGCTTTTGATCGGCCATAGCCTGGGCGGTGCCGCCGTTCTGGCTGCCGCTGGAAAGGTTGAAGAAGCCCAGATTGTGGCAACCGTGGGCGCCCCCTATGATCCCGATCATATCCGCCATCATTTCGATCAGCATATCGAAACCATCAATGAGAAGGGTGAAGCCGAAGTGAAAATCGGTGGCCGCCCTTTCCGGGTGAAAAAGCAGTTTCTTGACGATATTGGCGGTCATGATCAAAAGGAACGGATCGCCAATCTGAAAAAGGCACTTTTGATCTTTCATTCGCCCACTGATCAGATTGTGGGGGTGGATAATGCCGCCAATATTTTTGCCGCCGCCAAGCATCCCAAAAGCTTTATCACCCTGGATGATGCCGATCATCTGCTCACCGCCCGGGAAGATGCGCTTTATGTGGCGCAGGTGATTGTGGCCTGGGCGCGGCGCTATGTGAAGGGGTTGAGCACGCCTGAACTGAAAAGCCCATGGAAGCCAAGCCCGGATCACAGCATCGTTGCTGAAGCCCAGAGCGGCAAATTCCTGCAGGTGATCAATGCCAATGGCCATAGCCTGCTGGCGGATGAGCCTATTGATATGGGGGGCGATAATCTGGGGCCCAGCCCTTATGGCCTTTTGCTATCCGGCTTGGGGGCCTGCACGGCCATGACCATCCGCATGTATGCCGATCGCAAGAAATTGCCCCTTGAGCATGTTTCGGTCAAGCTCAGCCATCAAAAAATTCATGCCAGTGATTGTGAAGAGTGCGACACCAAAGACGGGCAGCTCGATGATATCGAGCGGGAAATCGAACTGGTTGGCGATCTTGATGATGAAACCCGGCAAAAGCTGCTGGAGATCGCCGATAAATGCCCGGTTCATCGCAGCCTGCACGGCGAGGTGCGCATCCGCACCAGCCTTTTAAAGAGCTGAGATCAGCCCCATCGGGGCACGCCTCGGTTAAAAAAACAGCATGATCGGCCTTTATTTTCGGCGGATCATGCTGTGATCATGTCATCAAAAGCTGCACGAAACGCTCAGCCCTGTTTTTTGGGTGGCTCCACAATGCGAATATGCAATTCGCGCAACTGTTTCAAATCCACCATCCCCGGCGCCCCCATCATGGGATCCTGAGCGCGCTGGTTCATGGGAAACAGAATAACTTCGCGAATATTGGGTTCATCGGCCAACAACATCACGATCCGATCAATCCCGGGGGCAAGGCCACCATGGGGCGGCGCGCCATAACGAAAGGCATTGAGCATCCCGGAAAATTTCTCTTCCAAAACATCCTTTGAATAGCCTGCGATTTCAAAGGCTTTGACCATGATATCCGGGCGATGATTTCGGATCGCGCCCGAGCTCAATTCGATGCCATTACACACGATATCATATTGATAGGCCAGAATATCGAGGGGATCTTTGGTTTCCAAAGCCTCCAGCCCGCCTTGGGGCATGGAGAAAGGATTATGCGAAAAATCGATCCGCTTTTCATCCTCATCATATTCAAACATCGGAAAATCAACGATCCAGCAGAATTTATAAGCTTCCGCATCGATCAGTTCGAGCTCTTCACCAAGCCTTGTGCGGGCCAAACCCGCCAATTTTGCGGCCTGCGCGGGGGTGCCAGCGGCAAAAAACACCCCATCATCTGAGGCAAGGCCCAGATCCTTGAACAACTGAGCGGTTTTCTCAGGGCCATGATTTTTAGCGATCGGCCCGCCGGGAATCCCATCCTTGCTATTGATATAGCCGAGCCCGGCATAGCCTTCGCTGCGCGCCCAATCGTTCATCTTGTCGAAAAAGGCGCGGGGGCGCGCCCCTGCCCCCGGTGCCGGAATGGCCCGCACCACCGATCCTTCTTCAACCAGCTTGGCAAATAACCCAAAACCGCTGCCACGAAATTGCTCGGTCACATCGACAATCTCGATGGGATTGCGCAGATCGGGCTTGTCATTGCCATATTTGAGCATGGATTGCGCATAGGGAATGCGCGGAAAAGGCGGTTTTGTCACCGGCTTCTTGCTGAATTCCTCGAACACGCCGTAAAGCACCGGCTCGATGGCATTGAACACATCATCTTGGGTAACAAAGCTCATTTCCACATCGAGCTGATAAAATTCGCCGGGGCTGCGATCCGCGCGGGCATCTTCATCACGAAAACACGGCGCAATCTGGAAATAGCGATCAAATCCCGCCACCATGATGAGCTGCTTGAACTGCTGCGGAGCCTGAGGCAAAGCATAAAACTGGCCGGGATGCAGGCGTGAAGGCACCAGAAAATCCCGCGCGCCTTCCGGTGATGAGGCGGTCAGGATCGGCGTTTGAAATTCCATGAAGCCTTCATCCGTCATCCGCCGACGGATCGATGAAATCACCTTTGAACGCAGCACGATATTTTTGTGCATGGTTTCACGGCGCAAATCCAGAAAGCGATATTTCAACCGAATATCTTCGGGATAATCCTGCTCGCCAAAAACCGGCATCGGTAATTCTTCGGCCGCCGACAGAATTTCGATCTGCTGGGCATAAACTTCGATATCGCCGGTTTCCAGATCGGAATTGATCGTTTGCGGATCGCGCATCACAACCTTGCCATCCACCCGGATCACCGATTCCGCGCGCAAGGACTCGGCCAAGGCAAAGCCTTCGCTATCAGAATCGAGCACGATCTGGGTGATGCCATAATGATCGCGCAGATCGATGAACAACAAATTGCCATGATCCCGCTTTCTGTGCACCCAACCCGAAAGCCGAACGATATCGCCCACCTGATCCTTGCGCAAACTATTGCAACGATGGCTGCGATAAGGATGAAGGGATGACGGATTTTGAAGCTGGGACATGGGGATCACTCGGTCTTTATAATGGCGGAGAAACAGATCAAAGGTGAAGCGCTGCATTTGATCGAGAACAGCACCTTTGGCAATGGTTCATATGCTGATAGCAGTTTATGCTTCATCTTTGTGGCTGCGGTAAAGCACATGGATTATGGGTTATTGTCAAGGCGTGCACGGTTCTGACGGTCATGATTTGGCAATTTTCAATCATGGGGTTTGTAATGAACCTGATGAGCCGTGTATAGCTCGGATTTCAATTGCAGGATATAATAGCAGGTCATGTCCCTTATAACCGATCAAGATGGGCTGAAAGCCCTTACCGAACGCCTATCGAAAGCGCCCTATATTACGGTTGATACCGAATTCATGCGTGATAACAGCTATTATTCAAAGCTGTGTCTCATTCAGGTGGCTGATCAGGATGGCGCTTTTGCGATCGATCCCCTAAGCCCTGATCTTGATCTGGAGCCTTTTTACGATCTGTTGTTCGATCCTTTGGTGATCAAGGTTTTTCATGCCTGCCGTCAGGATATGGAAATCTTTTTTCATGCCAAGGGCCGCCTGCCCGCACCGATTTTCGATACGCAGGTGGCCGCCATGGTTTGCGGATTTGGGGATTCTGCAGGCTATGAAACACTGGTAAAACAGATTGTCGGTCAATCCTTGGATAAAACCGCGCGTTTCACCGATTGGTCGCGGCGTCCCTTGTCGGATCGGCAATTGACCTATGCCTTGGGCGATGTCACCCATTTGCGGGTCATTTACGAAAAACTTCGCGACAGCCTCGCAAAAAACGGTCGCGAAGGCTGGGTGGCCGAAGAAATGAACATCCTCACCAGCCGCGATACCTATCGCCTTGATCCTGTAAATGCCTGGGAACGCATAAAATTCCGCTCGGGCACGCCCCGGTTCATTGCTCGATTGCAGGCTTTGGCCCGCTGGCGGGAGGAAATGGCCCAAGCCCGCGATATTCCGCGCAGCCGGGTGGCAAAAGATGATGTGCTTTTGGAAATCGCAGCGCATCCCCCGGCCCAGATCGAATCTTTGGATCAGGTACGCGGTTTATCGCGCGGCTTTCATGCCAGCAATCCGGGCGCAGCCTTGTGGGATGCTTTGCAAGAGGCCCAGGCCATATCGGAACAGGATCTGCCGAAAAAACCCCATTCGCCCCGCCCTTCTCAAAAAACGCCTGCGATTGCAGATCTTTTGAAAGTGTTGTTGAAATGCCGCTGTGAAGATGCGGGTGTGGCCCATAAGCTGGTGGCCAGCGGTGCGGATATCGATGAAATCGCCCGTAATGCCCATGCCCCCGTTCCCGCGATGACCGGATGGCGCTATGAATTATTCGGCCGGGATGCCCAAGCCCTGCGCGAAGGTGCCATCGCCCTCACCGCCCATGGCAATCATATCGAAATCGTGGAAATCGAACCTTCTGACAACAGCGCCTGAAGATCCATCGGCGCAAACAGCCCGGTTACGCATCAAGATCAATCGTCCCGATGAACTTTTTCCATTTTTTCGTGGCGTTCCTGAGCTTCCAAAGTCATCGTGGCAATGGGCCGAGCATCGAGCCTTTGCAGGCTGATGGGATCGCCGGTCACTTCGCAATAGCCATATTCCCCCTGCTCCAAACGGCGCAGGGCGGCATCGATTTTGGAAACCAGCTTGCGCTGACGATCCCGTGTGCGCAATTGGATCGACCAATCGGTTTCACTGGATGCGCGATCGGCAATATCCGGCTCTTTCAGGCTATCCTGTTGCAGGCTTGCCAAAGTTTCGCGCGATTCTTTTAGGATTTCCTCACGCCAATTCAGCAGCTTGCGGCGGAAATATTCCTGCTGCCTTTCATTCATGAAGTCTTCGTCTTTTGATGGACGATAATCCGATGGTAAATCATAACTCATTAGGCTCATCCGCTCCTTTAACCAAGGCCGCCCGGATCGCCCGGCCCGCCCAGGATGATCTTATACTCATCATCGGCAATCTCATCCAAAGCCTAAGAAAGGGGGGCATCGGCAATGCTCGCCTCGCTCAAGGCTCCAGACCTGCGCCGGATTTATAATGATCTGCAAGGCCTGCGGCAAGCAGTTAGCTCCGTACCCAAGAAAAATTTACAATCTGTTTGGGGGGGATAGATAAAATGCAATAGATCGGCATGGAAAAAAACAGGACGATCCTGGAGAACGTCAGCTTTCCTGTTCCAATTTGGCCAGTTCCACCTCTGCCCGCACTTCAATGTCATCCAAAATCGCAGAGAGTGCCGGATCAAGGGTGCCATCCCGCTGATCCCGGGCCAGACGCGAAAGCTGGCTGAGCTTTGATTGGGGAATAGCCCCCATCAACAGGCCCTTGCGCACATCTTCAAGCATATCGAGCATATCATGCGCCCGGGCCAAACCTTTGGAGCGGCCAGCGGAGGCATCCGGCATTTCCTGCAGGGCCAAAAGCGCATCCACAGAAGCAATCGGCCCAGAGGCGGCAGCAGGGGTTGATGAGGATGCGGCCCGCCCGCCATCAATGGAGGCAGAAAAAGCAGCCCCCCCTGCCCCGGAAGACTTTGAAGCCTTCTGTGACGATTTCAACGAATTGGATTTACCGGGGCCATCTATGCGCATGGCGATACAATAGCCGTTGCACCGCCGAAAGAGCAAGACTTGCCGAAGCTTCAGGAGAGAACCCGGAAAATTCTTGCCCCCACAAAAATCAACGACAGACTGTGTTTATCCAAGTCATTGTTTTTAATGTTTATATTTTGTGACCAGTCGATGGCGATAATTGGCATGATTTTCGCATAAATTCCAGAGAAACGTTGAAAAGACGCATCATGGGCTTTGGCGGGATCAAATGTGAATCAGATGATCAGCAAAGTTCATGAACCGGAACAGGAAGAGACTGGCCATGTTTGCAAAATGCATCATCCATTTATCAGCAAAGCCGCTATCGGCGATCATCCGTCTTGATATCAGATATTATCTGATCGCCATGGCTGTGGCTTTGGGCTTTTCAACGCCCGCTCATGCGGCTTCTCGGCTGAAAGATCTGATCAATGTTGAAGGTGTGCGCGAAAACCAGCTTGTGGGCTATGGGCTTGTGGTGGGGCTGAACGGCACCGGCGATACCTTGCGCAATGCCCCCTTCACCCAGCAAAGTCTTGAAGCGATGCTGGAACGCTTAGGCGTCAATACCCGCGCCGCCAATAATATGGTGACGGATAATGTAGCCGCCGTGATCGTGACCGCCGATCTGCCGGCCTTTGCCCGCCCCGGCAATCGGATCGATGTGCAGGTCAGCACTTTGGGCGATGCCGAAGATCTGCGCGGCGGTGTTCTGATGGTGACCCCACTTTTGGGGGCCGATGGTGAAGTTTATGCTGTGGCCCAGGGCCCCATCGCGGTGGCCGGATTTGCCGCAGCAGGCAATGCCGCTCGCATCACGGTGGGGGTGCCTACATCCGGCCGCATTTCCAACGGGGCCATTGTGGAACGCGAAGTTGCCTTTGAATTTGCCAGCCTGCAGCAGGTGCATCTGTCCTTGAAAAATCCTGATTTCACAACCGCCAACCGGATCGCCCAGGCCATTAATGGTGCGATCAGTGGATCGGTTGCCAGCATGATCGATCCTTCTACGGTCACTTTGGTGCGCCCGGCGGGCTATGAAAAATCACTGATTCAAATGGTGACAGAAATCGAACATCTGGTGATCGAGCCTGATTTCCCGGCCAAGGTGGTGATCGATGATCGCTCCGGGATCATTGTGATGGGGGCGGATGTGCGGGTAAGCACGGTGGCCATCGCCCAGGGTAATCTGACCATCCGCATCACTGAAACCCCAATTGTTTCCCAGCCTGCCCCCTTTGGCGAAGGGGAAACAGTTGTTTTGCCCCGTACCGATGTGGCTGTTGATGATGATGGCGACAAGCGCCTTGCCATCGTTGATGATGGGGTTTCATTGCAGGATCTTGTGGATGGCCTCAATGCTTTGGGGATCGGGCCTCGGGATATGATTTCAATCCTGCAGGCGATCAAGGCAGCAGGCGCCCTGCAAGCCGATATCGAGGTGATGTGATGGATATCACCCTCGTCCAAAGTGCCTTTCCATCAGGCGGTACGGATTTTGGCCAGGCAAGTTTTGCCGGGATGAAAGCGCGCCTCGATAGCACCCGGGATGCCGCCTTTTCCTCAAGCCGCATCAGCGATAGCGAGGCCCGCGACAGGGAAATGCGCAAAGCTGCTGAGGATTTCGAGGCCGTGTTCATGGGCCAGATGCTGGCCCCGATGTTCAGTGGATTATCCACCGATGGCCCTATGGGCGGCGGCCATGCTGAAGAAGTTTTTCGCTCGATGATGGTTGATGAACTGGGCAATAGCGTTGCCAGATCAGGCGGCATCGGCATTGCCGATACCATCTATAAACAATTGCTGACATTGCAGGAGATTTGAAACATGACCCGGCAAATCACAGAGGATGCCTTCGAAAAAGACCAGGCCCCTATCGAGCAACCCGTTCTCGCTCAGCCCGTTCGGGATTTTCTGACCATTTCAGATCATCTGACTGCCCTTTTGGCGCGGGAAAATGCCCTGCTCGAAACCCGCAGGCCGCGTGAAACGAAAGCGCTTGCGGGTGAAAAATTGCGCCTGACCGAAGCCTATAAACAGGCTTTGGAGGATTTGCGCAGCAAGGAAAGCCAGTATCTTGGCCCCAAGGATTCATCCATCCGCAAAAAGGTGAAAGCCACCACCGAACTCTTTCGCGCCGAATTGGCCCGTCATGCCAAGCTGATCATCCGCTTGAAAACGGTCAGCGAAGGGATCGTTAAATCCATCAGTGATGAAGCGATGAAGCAAAAAAATCCGGTGCGGAATTATGGCCAGAATGGACGGATGAACACGCCTTATGGAGCGGGGGCTTCCCTAAGCCTGGATCGGCAGATCTGAAATTGCGCCATAGGCATCATCGGAAAGTCCGGCGATTTCCGGCCGCAAATTCATGATTTGGGCCAGATTTTGAAAGCGGCGCGCCACCACTTCATTAACGATTTCATGGGCATCGGGCTCCACATCCAGCACCAGTCGATCCGAAAAACGCTTCAGGCTGACCCGCTTTAAAAGATTTGAGGTGCCCCCCGATATCCGATGGCCCAAACGCAAAGCCTCACCCAGGATCAGGGCTTGCCTGATATCTTCTTCCCCCAGCATGGAGCGGCACAGGCTTGCCAGCGGCATTCCATCAGATGCTCCATAAATGCGGCCAAGGGCCAGGCCCACAAAACCACGATCCTTATGATCGATACCTACAAACCGGCCATAAAGCGCTTCCATGATCGCTCGCTCTGCCCGGTAATCGGGATGCCCCCGCCATGAAATATCCGATAAAAGACAGGTGCCATAGCGCAGGCGTTTCAGTTCGGGCCGATCCGTTTTGCTCTCGAACAAGGGATCAATCCAGCGCATCAGCCGATCCCCATGTTCCTTGAAACGCCCGCCGATTTCCGCCATATCCCGCGCCGCCGCAATAAACGGATCTTCGGTTTTTACAGATTGCGGCAATCGTTGATAAACCAGCCCCTCGCGCAGCCCCAAAGAGGATGTGATCACCTTATTGGGGCGCATATGATCCAGAATATGATATAAAATCAGTGCGGCACAGGGCATCACGGTAGCCCGGCGGGATGGCACAGAATTGATTTTCGCAAGGCTTTGCGGCTCTTGTTGCGCAATCAGCTTCGCCAGATCCTGGGCATCCGCACCATCCAGAGAAAAGGCGTGCAAAATGGGCAAGGGTGTTTTTTTCTGCACCATATTGACGCGGCTGACCGCACGCCACGCCCCACCCACGATATAAAAATTCTTGTTCCGACGCGCTTTCAGCCATGGCACATCTTTCAAGCTGGCCATGATCTTGCGGCTGATCAACGCCTGATCATCGCCAAAATCACCCTGAAGCCTTAAAGGACCAATGGGCAAAGTGATCTTTTCCGTGATCGCGCCTTTGGAAATTTCCACGAGTTCGAGGCTGCCGCCGCCCAGATCACCAATGATCCCATCAGCATCGGGGATGCCCGATAAAACCCCCAAAGCAGATAATTCGGCCTCTTCTTTCCCGGAAATAACCCGGACCCTGATGCCGGTATCCGATTTGATCCGGGCAATAAAAGCCGCTCCATTGCTGGCTTCACGCACGGCAGCGGTGGCCACGGCTTCGATATGACCCGCCTCGATCCGCATGGCTTTCAAAAGTAATTGAAACCGTTTCAAGGTGGCCAGCGCCGCCGCCATGGCCTCATCATCCATCTCGCCGGTTTTGCTGATCATCCGACCAAGCCCACACAGCACTTTTTCATTGAAAAGGATGTGCGGATTGCGGCTCATCTTGTCGAAAACCACAAGACGAACGGAATTGGACCCGATATCAATCACCGCCAGATGCTCGCGGGAATCGTGGATGCGGTCTTTAAAAGAGGATTGCGGCACGCATTCAATACTTCACAAAAGGCCTTATTCAGTCAAACGGAAGACACCAGATATCACCGCAAAAGGCAAGGCCCCATAAACGCTTCATCGGTATCGATGATCAGTCACGCGGTGGCAAAATAAGCTGTGGCGCGCCATCCGGCCGGGTTCCATCCGGTTCCATATGATGCAGGTCCACCTCCAGCTTGGCCGGGCGTTCGGTTTCAAGGGCGCGGCCACGACCGGAAAGGCTGGGATTTTTCATGAAATAGGTATGGGCGGAAAAAGGTTCCTCATCGCCTTCAGATATGGATCGCTGATAATCGCCATCGGCGCGAAGCCACCAGCTTTGCAGATTATCCTTCAGATTGGCCACCATCACCTGCCCCATGATCTGCTCATGAACCGTGGGATTTTCAATCGGCACCAGCGATTCCACCCGGCGATCAAAATTACGCGGCATCCAATCCGCCGAAGAAATGAACACCCGTGCCTTGGCTGATGGCAAACCATGCCCGGCCCCAAAACAGGCAATGCGCGAATGCTCCAAAAAGCGCCCAACGATGCTTTTAACCCGGATATTTTCCGATAAATCCGGCACCCCGGGGCGCAGGCAGCAAATCCCCCGAATGATCAGATCGATCTCGACCCCGGCCATCGAGGCTTCATAAAGTTTTTCAATGATCTGGGTATCCACCAGCGAATTCATCTTGGCCCAGATCGCCGCCGGACGCCCGGCCCGGGCATGGCCGATTTCAGCATTGATCATCTTGATCAGGGAGTGACGAATATCAAAAGGCGACATCGCCAGCTTTTCCATATTGCGCGGACGGGCATAGCCGGTCACATAATTGAACAGCCGCGCGGCATCGCGCCCCATTTTCGGATCGGCGGTAAAAAAGCTGAGATCGGTATAGATGCGCGCCGTGATGGGATGATAATTACCGGTGCCGAAATGCACATAAATCTGAAGCCCTGAGCTTTCCCGGCGCACCACCATCGAGACTTTGGCATGGGTTTTGAGATCGAGAAATCCAAAAACCACCTGCACGCCGGATCGTTCGAGATCACGCGCCCATTTGATATTCTGCTCCTCATCAAAGCGGGCCTTCAATTCCACCAGCGCCGTCACGGATTTCCCCGCTTCTGCGGCTTCTTTCAAGGCATTGATGATTTCCGATTGTGATCCGGCGCGATAAAGGGTTTGTTTGATCGCCACCACATCAGGATCGCGGGCTGCCTGCCGTAAAAAGGCATGCACCACATCAAAAGATTCATAAGGGTGGTGCACCACAAAATCCTTGGCCCGCACAGCCTTGAAAATATCGCCACCATGATCGCGCAGACGCTCGGGATAGCGGGGATTATAGGGCTTGAACTTCCATTCAGGCAGATCATCAACGATCAATTGCCGGGTTTCCCCCACCCCTAAAATGCCATCCACCCGGGTCACGGTATCGGGATCGGCATCGAGCTGATCAATCACCATGGCGGCCAGATCGGCGGGCATCTCCTGATTGATCTTGAGCCGGATCACCCGCCCCCGACGCCGCCTTTTCAGGGCCGTTTCAAACAGCCTGATCAGATCTTCGGCTTCTTCCTCGATTTCCATATCGCTATCGCGCACGATGCGGAAAACCCCGCTGGCCTGCAATTGATAGCCGGGAAACAACTGATCGAGAAACAGCCCGATCAGGGTTTCAAGAGGAACGAAACGAATCCGTTCGCCGGGCAACCGAATGAAGCGATTAACCTGATCAGGGATCGGCAGCAAAGCGCGGATTTCCTTGCCATCCAGCGCCCTTTGCAATGACAGGATGAGGGAGAACCCCAGATTGGGGAGAAAGGGAAAAGGATGTGCCGGATCGATCGCCAAGGGGGTGAGTACGGGAAAAACATTCGATAGAAAATAGCCCTCAAGCCAATGCCGTTCTTTTTTAGTGATTTCATGGGCTTCGAGAACGGCCAGCCCGGCACGGCGCATTTCATCTTTTAATTGCTGCCAGCGCTGCTGTTGTTCTGATGTCAGCTTATCGGCAAGGGCCGTGACTTTTTTCAATTGTTGGCTGGGTGTGAGACCATCATCGCTTACTGTTTCGATGCCGGAATCCACCAGCCCGCGCAAACCCGCCACCCGCACCATATAAAATTCATCAAGATTGGATGCGGATATCGACAAGAAGCGCAAGCGCTCCAACAGGGGGTGGTGGCTATTGCCCGCTTCTTCCAGAACCCGGCGATTGAAATTAAGCCAGGATAATTCGCGATTGATGAATTTCTCACCTGCCGTCATCCGATGGAGGATTGCCCGCGCCGAACGAGCCGACATCGATTTGGCGGCCATGGTTTTGCCCGTGCTTTGGGTTTCGGCCCCCATGTTCAGCTTTTCTGACGTCGCGGCCTCGGCCTCGGCCTCGGTGGTCATGGCGGGCGCTTCATCCGCTTCGTTCAATTGATTATGGGATGGCATGAAATACAACTCCGAAAAAACACGAACAGTCAAAGATATGACGACGATAACCTGCCGTGCAAGACCGTCAGATTTATGACAAACCGGTGATTACAAACCGGCGGCGGCCAGAACTGCCCGGGCCAAAGGCAAGGTCAGCGGCTTTTTCTGCGACAAAGACGCTTTATCAAGGGCCGCAACGATCTGTTCCACCCCATCAAAAGACCGCTCGATCCGGGGGAGCACATAATCCAGCACTTTGGGATCGGTGCGCAATTGGCGATCATTGAGCCTCTTCACCATCAAGGCCGCGAGCAAAGCATCATCGGGGGCTTCAATCGCCGCCACCGGGGTGGCGATCAAACGCGACCGCAGATCATTGAGCCGAACCCCCCAGCGCGCGGGCGGCAGGCGCCCTGATATGAGCAAATGACCCTGTCGTTCACGTATCCAATTATAAAGATGGAAAAAATCCACTGGATCAAGCCGCCCTTCGGCCAGCGCCATATCGGCATCTTCCACAATCACCGCAGGATGGGGCTTGATCATCAGGCGGCTGCGCGCCCCGATATTTTCAGGGGCCACCCGATCCGCCCCCGATTTTTGCTGCCAAACCGCGGCCAGATGCGATTTGCCCGATGCCGGCGGACCGATTACGGCCAGGGCATGGGATGTCCAATCCGGCCAGCGATCAATCGTCGCCACAGCGGCAGCATTCGAGGGTGCGATGAAAAAATCTTCACCACGGAAGCTTTGCCGGTGGGGCAGATCAAGGGGCAGTTGATACATCATCATGCCCTTTGATGGCTGGGGTTTGTTGGGTTTCCAAACGATAATGGGCGAGCGTGGAGCGCACGAGAACGGCAATCACCGCCGCTGCGGGCACAGCGACCAGCACCCCCACAAAGCCTGCAACCTCGCCCCCGGCAAAAACGGCAAAGATCACCCAAACCGGATGCAGGCACACATGGCGGCCCAATAAGCGCGGCGTGAGAACGGCACCTTCCAAAATCTGCACAAACACCCAAACCAGACCGACCAGTCCCAGATTGGGATAATCAAGCCCCCATTGGCCAAAGCCCACAAACAGGGCCACGGCCAGCGCAAAGGCCGTGCCGAAAAAGGGAATGAACCCCAAAATCCCCGCCAGCATCCCCAAAATCAAAGCATAATCAAGCCCCACCACAGACCAGCCAATGCTGTATAACACCGCCATCGCCAGCATCACACTGAGCTGGCCACGCACGAAGCCTGAAAGCACCTGATCGATCTCGATCATGGTTCTGCGCACAAAGGGGGCTTGATGGGCAGGGAGCAAAGCATTGGCCCGGCTGATGATTTTATCGAAATCACGCAGGATATAAAAAGCCACCATCGGCGAAATCAGCACCAATGCCAAAATATTGAACAAAGCCAGCCCACCGGTGAACACCCCCATGATCATCTGATGCGCCATGCCAAGACCTTGTCGGACCATCGATTCCAGAACATCCTGAGCCTGCTGACCGATTTCTGAGCCAAATTCGGTTTCCATATTGAGCATCATGGAAGATGTCCAAATCCGCAGATCGGCAATAACCCCCGGAACGGCCCGCACCAGACCCACAAGCTGCGCTTGCAACAATGGCCATAAGCCAAAAAGCACACACAAGCTGATGATGAAGCACAAAAAGATGATCAAACCCGCCGCCAGCCCCCGATCGATATGATAGGTTTCCAATCGATCAGCCAGGGGATCGAGCAGATAAGCCAGCGCGAAACCGGCAAGGAACGGCAGCAAAATACCCCGGGTGAGATAGGCAAATAAAAGGGCTATGAGCAACAAACCCCATGGGATCAAACGCGACATCAGGCGCGGGCTCAAGCCCTGTTCATCCGCTTTCCCGGCGTCGCTCATCTCCGTGATCCTCTGTCCGCTTGTGGTGCCCGCATCTCTCGCCCTTCATCGGCTGTATCGGTTATGAGCACCAGTCCCTGATCGCTGTTCAACAGTTGAAGCCGGGCTTGGGCTAAAGCCAACCGCAATTGCTCAATCGTTCCCACATAGCTGATGGTAAAACGCGAAAGCGGCAGCCCGATTTCGATCATTTCAAATGAGCGCACGATCCCCACGCTTGCAAGCTTTTGCCGGATCAACAGCCAATCCTCGGCATGATCGACCGGCGCCATGACACTGATGACCGATTGATCGCCGGTGGCGGCCAAAAGGGTCTGTTCTTTCCATAAAGCATCGGATCGGCGCAGGATAAGATTAGCCGCCCGCTGCAGCAATTCGGCTTCGGTTTCTGACGCCGCCGTTTCCGATGGCCCAAAATCTTCCATAAAAGCCGATAAACTGCCCTCAGCATGGCTTATGCGGCTTTCCCCTTCATCATCCAAGGGGCCAACCACCAGATCATAATGCAAATCGGGCTGGCCGGTGCGATAATTTGGCACCAGCCTTGCCGTGGCAATCACGATTCGCGGTACGGCGAAAAATCGCGCCGCCTTGGCAAGCTTGGATGGATCGGGATTGGCCAGCAGATCATCAGACAAAACGGCCCGCGATGAAATCCGATCCGGGGCAAAGCGATAGGCGATCAAGCGGTTTTGCAGATCCGCTCCGGCCAGCGCCTGTTGCCATTCGTGATTCCCAAAAACCCTGCGCACGCCGCGATCATAAAGCACCGGCACCAAAAGATAAGGTCCGCCCAGTGATTCTGTATAGGCAACATCGGTGCGGGCAAAGATATCACGCACCGCATCGGGCGAAAACGACACATCGAGCACGGCCATATAACGGCGCGATGAGAATTTTTCCTCGCGAATATCCACCGACCGCACAAGGCTTTGCAATAAAGGCGGGCTGGCCGGGGGCAGATTGCCAAGGCTTTCATCCGCCACCAGCTTTTCGATCAACGATTGCCAGGCCCGTTCCTGCGCATTGGCCAAAGCCTGCCTGCGGGCTTCGGTGGCATTGGCGGCCTCTACATCAACATCGATGCCATACACACTAAACAAGCGCGCCGAAGCATCCCGATCCGCCTGCACCTGCATTTGCGCCTGTGCCGGCCCACCTATGCCGAATAGCATAAGGGCAAAAAGCACTGGCACAAAAAGCACTGGCACAAAAAGCACTGGGATCATCATCACTGCAGAAAGGCCCAGCCGCATATCTTCGTTCTCCTTTGGTTCGCACCACCTTAGCGCCCCAATGCCCGCAGGCAAAGCCATGAAACAGATAAAACCGACGATCTCAGGGGCAAGACCCTGGATGGGGTCAGCATAAATCCCTTATAGCAACAAGACATCATCTTCATGATCATGAAATCTGTTCAGATTTTGGCTAAAGGGGCTTGCTCTCGATCACCCTTTCGCCCCATGTTGCACAGCCTTTGGATGGCAAGCAGAAAGGTTTAAAACCCGTGAGCGACCCCCTCCCCCCCTCTTATGATTATGCCACTGCCGGTGTTGATATTGCGGCAGGCAATGCGCTGGTTTCCGCGATCAAGCCCGCTGCGGCCTCCACCCGCAGGATTGGGGCCGATGCCGGTTTGGGCGGCTTTGGGGCTTTGTTCGATCTGAAAGCGGCGGGCTATCATGATCCCATTCTTGTTTCCGGCACCGATGGGGTTGGCACCAAATTGCGCATCGCCCTCGATACCGGTCTGCATCAAAATGTGGGGATCGATCTGGTGGCGATGTGCGCCAATGATATTCTGGTCCAAGGGGCCGAACCCCTTTTCTTTCTGGATTATTTCGCCACCGGCAAACTGGATCCGAAGATCGCTACCGAAGTGATCGAAGGGATCGCGCGGGGCTGTGTTGAAGCCGGTTGCGCCCTGATTGGTGGCGAAACTGCTGAAATGCCCGGCATGTATGCCCATGGTGATTATGATCTGGCCGGTTTTGTGGTCGGCGCCGTGGAACGGGATCAGATCATCACCGGCGCCACGATCAAACCCGGCGATGCAATCATCGGGCTGGCCTCATCGGGGGTTCATTCCAATGGCTTTTCACTGGTGCGTAAGCTGGTCGCGGATTTTGATCTGGCATATGATCAGCCCGCGCCCTTTGATGGCCAAAAATCCTTAGGCGAGGCTCTACTCACCCCCACCCGCCTTTATATCAAAAGCTGTTTGCCGCTTTTGCGATCAGGCGAGATCAAGGGCATGGCCCATATTACCGGCGGCGGATTGCTGGAAAATGTCCCCCGTTGTTTGCCGAAGGATCTGTGCGCCACCATCGATGTGGATCGCTGGCCCCTGCCCCCTGTTTTTCGCTGGCTGCAGGAAGCCGGGCACATTACCCCCTATGAATTGGGGCGCACCTTCAATTGCGGTCTGGGCATGGTGCTGTTCGTTGATCCTGATCGCGCGGAACAGATAATGGCTGCTCTCGATGGTGCGGGCGAAAGCGCAATGCACATTGGCATGGTTGAAGAAAAACCCGGCAAGGCACGGTGCAGGCTGCGCGGCAAGGCGGGTGCCTGGGGCGCGCGGCAGGGCTTTGATCATATCACCGATGAAGGCTAAGCCCATGGCCCGGATGCAACTTGGCATTCTGATTTCCGGTCGGGGCTCGAATATGAAAGCCCTGATCGATGCCTGTGCAAAGGCCGATTATCCCGCAGACATCGCGTTGGTCCTATCCAATGTCGCCTCGGCCGAGGGCCTTGAAACAGCCCGTCATGCGGGGATCAAAACCATGATCATCGATCACAAGGCCTATCCAAGCCGTGCGGAGTTTGAGAGAGATCTCGATCAGGCGCTTCGTGATCATGGTGTGGAGCTTGTCTGTCTCGCCGGTTTCATGCGCCTTCTGGATAAGGATTTCGTAAAGCGCTGGCATGATCGCATGATCAATATCCATCCGTCCCTGCTGCCATCCTATCGCGGCCTGAAAACCCATGAACGGGTTCTGGAAGATGGCGTGCGCTTCACCGGTTGCACGGTGCATTATGTCAGGCCGCAAATGGATGAAGGGCCGATCATCATGCAGGCTGTTGTGCCCATTGATGATCATGACACCCCCCAAAAACTTGCCCGGCGGGTTCTGGCTTATGAGCACAAGATTTATGTTGAATCGGTGCGTCTGATCGCCAGCGGACACATCCGCCCCCGGGGCAATAAAACCGCAACTAAGGGCTTGAAATTCCCCAAAAAAGGCCTGATCAGCCCGACGCCTGACGACGCCTGAAATTGCAAAGGCCCCGTCCCCATGAAAATGGCGCGAGAAAACCCCCGCGCCATCATCGTCATTCAAAGAATGGCCCAAAATGCGGCCATATCAGCAGATCTTCAGCCGACGATTTCAATCCCGGCAAAGAAAAAGGCGATTTCAATCGCGGCATTTTCCGCACTGTCTGAGCCATGCACGGAATTGGCTTCGATATTTTCTGCAAAGCTTTTGCGGATAGTGCCTTCGGCGGCTTCCTTAGGATTGGTGGCCCCCATCACCTCACGATTTTTGGCAACGGCATCTTCGCCTTCCAGAACCTGAACAACCACAGGGCCAGAGGTCATAAAGGCGACCAGATCATTGTAAAACGGGCGTTCCTTATGCACGGCATAAAAGGCTTCGGCCTGCGCTTTGGTGAGGTGCAGGCGCTTTTGGGCAATGATCCGCAGCCCGGCGTTTTCCAGAACAGCATTGATCTGGCCGGTCAGATTGCGGCGGGTGGCATCGGGTTTGATGATCGAAAACGTACGCTGAAGTGCCATAAGACTCTTTTCCCTCAAAATTGGTTTGCATGAAGCTTCGCGGCGGTTTTTAAGCGATGAGAAAGCGAACTGCAAGGACTACCGTTTTTCATCGGGTCGTGTTAGAGGCACTGCGTCATGTTACATATCAAAGATCTCACCTACCGCATCGGCGACCGGCTTTTGCTCGATCACGCCACGGCACGCATCACCGCTGGTCAAAAGCTTGGCCTGATCGGTCAGAATGGCACTGGGAAATCAACACTTCTGGGATTGATCACGGGCGCCCTCACCCCGGAAGGGGGATCGATCAATATCCGCCCCCGCGCTTCTTTCACGCTGGTGGGGCAGGAAGCCCCTTCCGGCCCGCGCACATTGATCACCGCTGTTCTCGATGCCCATAAGGAAATGCGGGCTTTGGAGGACGAAGCCCAAACCGCAACCGATCCCAATCGGATCGCGGAAATCCATACCCGTTTGGCCGATATCGATGCTCATTCCGCGCCAGCACGGGCAGCGGCCATCCTTTCGGGGCTTGGTTTTGATCAGGAAGCGCAGGAACGCCCGCTCGACAGCTATTCCGGCGGCTGGCGGATGCGGGTTGCTTTGGCGGCAGCTTTGTTCACCCGGCCCGATCTTTTGCTGCTGGATGAGCCGACCAATTATCTCGATCTCGAAGGCGTGATCTGGCTGGAAAATTTCCTCCGCACCTATCCCTATACCGTGGTGGTGGTCAGCCATGATCGGTCTTTGCTCAATCGGGCGATCACCTCGATCCTCCATCTGGAAGGTGGTAAGCTGGTGGCTTATGCCGGTGGCTATGATGATTTCGAGCAGGCCCGGCTTCTGCGCAATGAACAACTGGCCTCGATGAAATCAAAGCAGGATGCCCAAAGGCGTCATCTGCAATCCTTCGTTGATCGATTCCGCGCTCAGGCCAATAAGGCAAGCCAGGCCCAAAGCCGCCTGAAAATGCTTGAGAAAATGCAGCCCATCGCGGCGGTTGTCGAAGAACATACCGTGCCGTTCAATTTTCCAAAGCCCGCGCCCTTGTCGCCGCCGCTGATCACGCTGGATGGGATTTCGGTGGGCTATCATGAAAATGAGCCGGTCCTGAGCCATCTTGATATGCGCATTGATCCCGATGATCGGATTGCCCTTTTGGGATCGAACGGCAATGGCAAATCAACCTTTGCCAAGCTTTTATCGAAACGATTAAAGCCGATGGGCGGCAAGATGACCATGCCGCGCAGCCTGAAGGTGGGCTATTTCGCCCAGCATCAGCTTGATGAACTGCATGAAAAAGAAACGCCCATTGATCATATGGCCCGTTTGATGGCGGATGCCACCGAAACCAAGGTGCGCACGCGATTGGGCAGCTTTGGCTTTTCCGCCGATAAAGCCGACAGGCCCGTGGAAACCTTATCGGGTGGGGAGAAAGCCCGGCTGCTTTTTGCCTTGATGACCCATGCCGCACCTCAGGTGATGATTTTGGATGAACCGACCAATCATCTGGATATCGATAGCCGCGAATCCCTCATCCGCGCCTTGAATGATTATGAAGGCGCGGTGATTTTGATCAGCCATGATCGTCGTTTGGTGGAAGCCTGTGCCGATCGCCTGTGGATCGTGGAAAATGGCGGGATCAATGTTTTCGATGGCAATATCGAAGATTATCGCCAAAGGCTTTTGCGCGAACGCGGGGCCCGCAGCGAATCCAGTGAGCGCGATGCCGCCAGCGATAAACGCAAAATCGGCCGCCGCTCTTCTGCCGATAAACGCACCCGATTGGCCCCTTTGCGCCAGGCGGTCAGCGATATGGAACAAAAGCTGGCCTATCTGAACGAGCAAAAAGAGCGCATTGCCCGAGCGCTGAACAGCCCTGCCCTTTATGATGGTAGCCAGCCCAATGGGCCCGCTAAAGCCGCGCATTTGCAGCAGGAACAAGGCCGATTGGAAAAGCTGATCGCCAAGGCCGAAGATGAATGGCTGATGGCCCAGGATAAGTTGGAAGAGGCTCAGGCTTGAAAGATCTGGCTTGAAAAATCTGGCCTGACAGATCAGGCTTTCTGCTCCCAGCCGCCCTGCTCTTTTTGCTGCCAATAGCTCTGGTTTTCCGCCTTGGCCTTAAAGTGCAACCAATCCGCGCGTGCGCTCTGCACGATGGCATCATCATGGCCATCAAACATATAGAGACACAGCTTATAAGGATGCGGAGCATCGGGCAGCGCGCCGCCATTGATTAAGATCAGCACATCAGGATCATTAGGGGGATCGGCAATGGCATCATCCCCCGCCGCCAGATAAACCGGCTGCAAAGCGGCATGAGGGCTGGCTGCCGTGCCATGGGGCAGGAAAGATACCGGATCATAGGCCCATAAGGCACGATCAAGGCGATCGAGCACATCCTGATCGGGCACCCGCACAAAGCAGCGCAGGCCGCGCCCCATAACTTTTTCAAGTAATTTGGGAAACGCGGCCTCTAGCGACTGACGTTGAAGATGGTAGAAACGGACCTCTTCGAGCATCAGCGATCACATCTTGAAAGGCGGATCGCCATCAGCCCGCAGTTTTCCGGGCTTCGACCCAGCCATTGATTTTTTCTTCAAGAATATCAAGGGGAAGCGGCCCGTCTTTCAGAACTTCATCATGATAGCCCCGAATATCAAATGCATCGCCCAAGGCTTCACGGGCTTCTTCACGCAGGGAGAGGATCTTTTCCTTGCCGATCATATAGGCCGTGGCCTGCCCCGGCATTACGATATAGCGTTCAATGGCTTTTGAAAGATCGCCCTCGGGATTGGGGGTATTGGTCCGCAGATAATCAATGGCCTCTTCACGAGTCCATTTTTTATCGTGCAAACCGGTATCCACCACCAGCCGCGCTGCCCGCCATAATTCCATCGCCAGCCGCCCGAAATCGGAATAGGGATCTTCATAAAAGCCCATTTCCTTTGGCAGATATTCCGAATAAAGACCCCAGCCTTCGGTATAGGCAGTGAAGCGCGCCATCCTTTGGAACATGGGCACGCCCTCAAGCTCCTGCGAAATGGCAATCTGCATATGATGGCCGGGAATGCCTTCATGATAGGCCAAGGCTTCCATCTGATAGATGGGCATATCCGTCATATCATATAGATTGGCGTAATAGGTGCCGGGCCGCGAGCCATCAAGCGCCGGTTGCTGGTAAAAAGCCTTGCCCGCCGCCTTTTCGCGGAAGGGTTCAACCCGCTTCACCACCATATCGGCTTTGGGCAGAATGCCGAAATAATCCGGCAGTTTGTCGCGCATCTGATCAATCAGCGCCTTCGCCTCATTCAGATATTGCGCCCGCCCTTCATCGGTATTGGGATAGATGAACTGCTCATCGGTCCGGATGAATTCAAAGAAATCCTGCAAGTTCCCCACAAACTCCACCTGCTTCATGATGCCCAGCATTTCTTCATGAATGCGGGCAACATTATCCAGGCCGATCTGATGAATTTCGGCGGCACTAAGATCGGTGGTCGTGTAATTTTGCAGGCGATCATTATAATAAGCTTCGCCATTGGGCAGTTTCCAGACGCCATCATCGGTGGTGGCGATCTGTTCTTGCCGTTCCAATTCGGCAATCAGCCGTTCATAGGCGGGCTGCACCGATGTCAGCAAGGCATCGCGGCCCTGCTCGCGCAAAGCGGTGGCCTCATCCTCACTCAAATCAAGGGCGGCGAGCTTTTCATTGAAATCATCCCACAAAGCAGAATCATCGCCGCTTTCATCAAAGGGAGCGCCCGTGATCACATTGCGCGAGGCTTCAAGCACGAGGGGATAGACGAAACGCGGCGGTACCACCCCCAGTTCCTCGCTTTTTTTGACATTGGCAAGGATCTGATCCATCAGCCCCGATACCCCTTCGAGGCGCGATACATAAGCTTCGATATCCGAAGGCTGTGTAACCCGGTGGATATTGATCAAAAAGCTGGGAATTTGCTGCTGCCAACCAAACATCTGATTGATCGGATAGCTGTAATGACGCCATTTTTCGCCATCGATGTCTCTTTGGGTGAGGATCTTGAACAGGCGATGCGATAATTTGGCCTGCGCATCAAGGGCATCCGCATCAAAACCCTTCAACGTTTCAAGGCGCTGCTGATAGATCGCCAGGGTTTCATCGGCAAATTGATCCGACAGATCATCCCATTTGCCGTAATCTTCGGTTTTCCGCCCCAGATAGGCCTGGCGCATGGGTGAGCGGGCCACATCGTCTTCAAAAGCCTGCTCAAAAAAGCTGTAAAGCCGTTGGGATTCGGTTTGCACCTGTTCGCTGGCCGGTCTTTCGCTCTGGCTCGTTTGGTTATTCTGATTGCCAGCATTATCGCAGGCAGATACGGCAATCGATAAGGCTAAAGCCGAAGCCCCGCCCAGAATAAGCCGATATAACACGCTCTTTTGAACCATCTTACGCTCCCTTGAGTGATCTTGGTTTGCGATCATTTTTATGAATTAACCATTCTCTGCCGCCCTTAATGAAAAAAGCACCGCAGGCGGCCATCTTATCTAAGGTTTTATGGAGATGATCCTAGACCCGGGCGCGGCTGACAGCAAGCCATAGACTGTGATGATCCAGTACTGGAAATATTAAAAAGCCGTGCCGCCCGTGGGGGTGAATTCAGCCCGATAAGCTGAGAGGAAAGAGCGGAATTGATCAACGCCACCCAATTCACCGGCAATCCGCCCCAATTCACCAGCGGGGGTTCCCGATGGGCTGGTCAATAAATCAAAGACCCCGGCATAATCCCCCTCCATGATCAGGGGGCGATAGCGGGACCGCAATTGCGCCAAACGTTCCCGCGCATCATTAAAGGAAAGCGCCAGGGCCTGACGGATGAGAACTTCCCGTTCCGGCAAGGCCAGGGGCGCCTCATTCCGCCAGCGATTGCCCAGCAGCCGATCTGATATGGTGGCCAAGGCAGACCAATCCTGGCTCGCCCAGTAAATATCGGCGCGCAACTGATCCGCCTCGCGCCCTGATGTGTTTTCCAACAGGACCAAAGCTTCCTCATAGCGCTTTAATTCAGACAAGGCCCGGGCCGAAACAAGGGTACGCTGCTTTAGCACATCATCAGGCAAGATGGGCTGGCGGGTGGCGCGCATGATCCGCAGGGTATCTTCCGGGCGGCCATCCAGCAGATAAATCTTGCCCAATTGTGCAGCGACCAAAGCCTGTGCCGATCCTTCCAGCCGATAGCTGACCTGATGTTCCAAAAGCTCGGCAGCACGATCAACCAGATCAACGGAAACCAACCGCTCAACCAAATGGCGGATCATCCGATCCCCGGAACTGCCCAAGGGGGTCAATTCGCTGAAATCATAAAAAAGCCCCAAGGCCTCCAAGGGCGGCAGTTTATCGGCAGCGCCATCAAGAAACAGTCTGGAAAAAATAGCCGACATCTGTGCCGCCAGATCCCGGGATTGGGCATCGGTGGCAAAAGCCGAAGCCGCAAGCTGAAGGGTTAAAAGCGCCTGACGATATTGCTCTTGCTGGCGATAAAGATCCGCCAGCGTTTCCAAAACATCCATCTCCAGCCTGTCGCCCCGCCAGGCAAAGCGGAGCCTTTCCAGCCGGGCCGTGGCCTCGCTGATCGAGATATTGCCCTCGCCATATTCCAGCCTTGCCAATTGCAGGCGGGCTTTTGTGGCTAAATGACGATCCCGGGCGCTGGCGGCATCCTGATAGCGGGCGCGGGCGGTGGCAATATCCCCCCGGCTTTGCACCAATTGGCCATAAAGATAATCAACGGCTAGCGCCTGATTGCCGCTCAACCCCATATTTTGCAGGCTGGTGATCTGCCCGCTGGCCAGATCATAGGCTTTTTCCGCCATAGCCGATTGGGCGATGGCGAGATGGATTTTTGCCAGAAAAGGCCGATCATGAAGGGCCAAGGCCTCGCTGCCACGACGAAAATAATCAAGAGCCAAGGCATGGCGCTCGGCACGATTGGCAGCCAAGGCCCGCCACAACCATAGATCGGATTCGGCATCCAGATTTGGATCAAGCAGGGCCGACAAAGCCTCAAGAGGCCGATTGAGACCCAACAGAACAACCCCCGAAACGGCCTTCCATTGCAGGGTATTTTTGATTTCGGGATCGGTATCCGCCAAAAGCGCCAGCATCGCATAAGCTTCGGGATAGGCCCCATGGCCAGCATAATAACGGGCGAGATCCCAGCGCACCGATTTACGTGATGCCGCATCCGCCAGGGATAAATCCACCAGCATCTGCTGTTCGCGGGCCGTATAATCGGCTTTTGTGCCCTCATGGGCTCCTTGTCGCCAGGCATCAAGATCAATCATCCGCGAGACCACAATGCCGCCCCGCCCCGCACCCATCCGGGCGGCCAAATCGGAGCCTGAAATCGCCAGGCCCCTTTGCGAGCCGATACTGACCCCGGTGGCAAAACGAACGATCTGAAGCCCATCGGCCACAGGATCAATGACCAACCCTTGAGCTGAAGGCAAAAGATGGAAATCCACATATTGATGATCTTGCGCCAGGCCGCGACCATCATCCCCCAAGGGGATCACCGAAAGCCGATCCCCCACTGCCGGATCAACGAGGCTGAGGCGGCCACCCACCTCATCGGCGGCAACGAAAATCACCGTTCCCTGTGCCCCCGCCTGACGCACAGGGGTCAATTCCCGGGCAGGAGCCGATGCCCCGCTCACGATCCGCACCCGCCAGATTTGGCCCGTGCGCCGCACTGATAAGCCCACCGCCCCCACCAGATCGAAACGCAAGGCCGTAAAGCCTTGGGCATCCATCTGTTCGGCACTGCGTAAAGGGCCGGAATTTCCCTCGGCTACGGATCGCTCCACGGCCGATAAATCAACCCGACGGCTATCCTCGAAAATCGTCCACAGCCAGCCGGATCGCAGGAAAACAGCCGCTGTGGTGCCCTTTTGCCAGCCAAAGGCAAGCTCGATACCATCCGCATCTTTCACAAGGCTGAGCGGCAACAGATCGGCTGAGGCCTCAGGCCGGTAGCTGAGCGGGGATAAGGCGGCCGCCCCCTGCTCTGCTGCTGCCGACCGCATGTCTTGTGGCGGATTTTGGGGCGGCGGGGCGGGTTCAGCCGCGGCCTCAGCCCTGATCCCTTCGGCATTTTGAGCAGGAAAAACATCCAGAACAAGGCTGGCCCCGCTCAGAAAATGCCTGAAACTGCTTTGGGGATTGATGGTGATAACAAGGCTCGTTCCGGACCCGTTTTGATCATCATCAGCCTGTGCCTCAATGGCCATGATATGGGCTAAGGGATCATTTCTCAGCACACTGAAATCAAAAGCATGTTTTTGGGCAAACTGAAGCCTGATCCGATCCCCCGCTTTGGTGATCTGATATTGGGGAACCTGCAAAAAATCAAAAACCACCCGGCTAAAAGTGGGATGCTCGCCCCGGCGAACGGAGATCGCCGTTGCCTCATCCTGAGCAAAAACGACTTCATAAGGGACGAGCCAAACACCCCAGATCAGCAGAAACAAAAAGAGCCTAGCCATCATCGGACGGCTCCCTTTGCCATGCCAGAATTTCAATCTCGACCCGACGCGCCTGCGCCATTTTTTCTGATCTGTTGCCATCGGCGTTGCGTTCGTCAAATTGGCCCGCACCATAGCCATAGATCGTCATGGGATAATGATAGCCCTTAACTGTCAAAAAATCTGCAACGCTTTGGGCGCGGCGCAGGGAAAGCTCCCAATTTGAGGCATAAATCTGCCCCCGCATGGGGCTTGGATCAGTATGGCCGGAAATCACGATCCGATTATCGATCCGTCGCAATTGCTGGGCCAGATCAGACAAAGCTCCCTGAGCTGCTGAATTGAGCCGGGTAGACCCCAATTCAAAGGATAAATCCGACGACAGGCTGATGATCACCCGATCATCACTGCGGGTAACCTGCGCCATGGGCTGAGCATCGCCGCCTTTTTGGCTACCTGACCATTGATGCGTCAATAAAGCCGCCAAATAATCCAGCCCAACCCCCCAAGGCACATAGCGACGAAGCTGATCCGCATCGGGTTTATCGGACTCCACGATCTGCGCCTGATTGGGATTGAATTG
This sequence comes from Iodidimonas sp. MBR-22, assembly GCF_029946565.1. Classification (NCBI taxonomy): domain Bacteria; kingdom Pseudomonadati; phylum Pseudomonadota; class Alphaproteobacteria; order Iodidimonadales; family Iodidimonadaceae; genus Iodidimonas; species Iodidimonas sp. MBR-22. The sequence goes on along the minus strand of NZ_JARKVQ010000008.1, from coordinate 116,905 downwards.
CTTGCGAAACGACGCCAGAACCGATTCCCATTCGGAAAGCTGCACGGCATTCATGGAAAAGAGCAAAACAAAAAATGTCAGCATTAAAGCCAATAAATCCGCAAGGCTAACCATCCATGAGGCTGATGTTTGTGATTTTCTGACAAGGATCGGCGGGGGGCTGATCATTGGGCACCCCTGCCGCTCTCCAGGGCAGGCTGATTGGCCCGCAGATGGATTTTCAACCGCCGCCCGGGCGCCTTTTTATCAAGGCCAATGGCCAAAGACGATTGTGGAATGCCCTGCCCCACAAGGCTCAAGGCCAGGGCATTGGCGCGCCGATAGGCCAGATCCCCTTCCGCCTTGGCCTGCCCGAAGATAAAAGCGATTTCACGCTTTTCACCATAAGGGGCGCTTTTGATGAGCGTTGATATTTTTTGGAAAAAAGCCGTTGCCTGCTCGCTCAATTCAGCGCTTTGGGCGAAAAATATCGCCCGGGCATCCATTTCAAAAACCAGCATATTGCCGCCTTCGGCAGGATAAGAGCGCACAAGCCCCGGCATTTCGGAAATCAGCGCACCGGCAAGACGAAAAAATTCACTATCGGATTGGGCATAGCGATCAGGCGGCAGCAAACCCGGACGCCGCACCGGGGGGCCGAACGGACGCTCGAACGCATCTTCAAGGCTTTGCACCACCGCAACAGAGCGCGCCGTTTCGCGATTTGAAATCACATTCATGACAATGAAAAAAGCCAGAAGAATAAGATAGAGCGAAACAAAAAGCCCTATGGATGGATCAATGAAACGGCCCCGTCCATCCCGCTGATGATGATGTTCATGAAAGGCCGACATGGCCATTCATCAATCAAAACTGGCAAGAAGGGCATCGATATCATCCTGATTATTCCCCTTCCCATCCAATTGGGGCCCATGCTTTAAGGCATCTTCATTCACGACCTCACCTTTTTCATTGAAGATGTTTTCTTCCTCATCTTCGTGAATGGTGGTGTCGCCAATGGCTTCGGCCAAAGCGGTCAAGCGCTCTTCGATATGGCGCAAAACGCTGACAACCTTGGAAACCCGCTGCCCGGTAATATCCTGAAAGCTTGATGCTTCAAAGATTTCGGTGCTCAATTCAAATAATCGGTCACCATGTTCGCCGGTAACTTCGCCTGCAAGCTCACCCATCTTGTCGGCAGCATCCATAATCTTGCCTGCCGCTTCTTCGGTATGCGCTACCACGGCATCCAATTCATCCCGGGCGGTAACGATATGCTTGTCGGTCAGGGTTTTGGGCCGCATGAAAGCCAGTTCATCACGGGCATGGGCAATGAAATCGAGCAATTCGCGCACTTCGGAACCCACATCCGCCTTGGCTTCCACGCCCTGACCATCAAGGGACGTCAGCAGATTGGCGACCACGGACCCGATTTCATCCACGGTTACAGCCTCACCCTTTGAGGCTTTAATCGCATTGAGCCTGTCCTCAATGCTCAGAGCCACCGCCTTGGTCATCCGCTGCTCCCGAAATTATGTGCGCCTGAGACTATCTGTTACTGTCAAGTCAATGACTGTCAATTTAGCAGTCCGACAGTTAAAAGCCTGTTAATTTCAATCTATTGTGCAGCTGTTTCCTGCCCCAGCGCCTCAACATTCGGTAAGGGATTGCGCGTGGCGAGCCTTGTGGTCAGGGTTTTTGCCACATCGGTATCCATTTCCGCCAGAAGGGCTGCCATTTTACGATCCGACATCCGCAAAGCAACCTGCTGCTGAATATCCATATCAAGACGTTCGAAAATCGCGGCGGCATCCTTGGGCTTCATGGTTTCATAGACTTTAACGATCGATTGAATCTGCTGATCTTCCTGATCTTCATGCTTTTCCACCAAGGCAGCGATTTTTTGCTCGATGGTTCGCAATTCAGAAATCTTCTGATCGATCCGGCGTTCGGTCGAGGCCAGTATCTGCTCACGCAAGGCTGCTTTTTGTTCTTGTTCTTCAAGCTGTTGGCGGCGCTTTCTCAGGTCTTGCAACAGATTCATTTCAGACCGGCTGATCCCGGCAATCGCGGCTGTTGCGGAAACCGCTTCATCGTCGCCTGACAAAGGTGCTGATGCGGTTGCTTCTGCCGCCCCGGCCCCATCCTGGGCCTTTTCATTGGGTTGATCGGCTTTCGGTTCAGCGCCATTGGCCGCAGGGGCTGCCGTTTCCTGCGCGCTGGCCTTGCTGACCAAGCGGCTGAGGTCGCCAGCGAAAGTCCCCGATTTAATAGCGAGGCCCACCACCGCAACCATGATGAAAACCGGCAAAAGCCTCAATCGGGCAAGGGGCCGACCAATGCTATTGACTGATAAAAACGCACGCACGCTCATCGGGCTTCCTTCAGGGCTTTCAAAAGATCCGGCCGACCACTTCGGATCGGGGTCACTTTTTCTTCAGTTCCCGCCGTTTCAGCCGAATCCCGCGCCGCTTTGGCGGTCAATTTCTTCTCAAGCCGATCGGCCAGATTGTTTCCCGCTTCGGTGATCAGGGTCAATTCATCGGCCATGGCCCGGGCCTTGCGCGTCGAGGATTGAAGATTGTCATCCGCCTCGCCGCCCATTTTCCGCAGATTTGCAATGGATTCTTTTGCCTGCGTGGTGGCATTTTCCAAGCGATCCACAAGGCTTGCCAGTTCATTTTGACCTTTGCGCATCTCTTGCAAACGGCTGTTCACCCGAATACAGGCATAAAGAACGGCGGCCAGCAGCACGATCAATGTCGCATCAAGCGCAAGACCTGTCATCTCTGTCATCGACATGGCTTCAATCCTTTCGACCCGCACGTTTCAAGCGGTTCACATTATTCACCTGCACCGCCAGTTTTTGCCCTGATCGTCCCATTCTGGCATTGAGCAAAGTCACCTCGCCGCAGCGCATTTCAAGGCTGTCCTGAGGCGTGACATTCAGCTGAATGGTTTGGCCCACCTGAAGATTCATCACATCCCGCAGGCTCATCACCTGTTCATCAAGCACCGCCCGAAGCTGCAGATCGGCAGACCATAATTCGGTGGCGAGATGGGTTTCCCAGATACTGTCGCGACCGAATTTTTCACCCATGAAACGCTGCAGCAGCAATTCGCGCACGGGTTCCAATGTGGCATAGGGATAAAGCAGTTCCAATCGTCCGCCGCGATCTTCCATATCAATCCGCAGCTTGATCAGCACGGCGGCATTGGGCGGGCGGGCGATGGTCGCAAAGCGCGGATTGGTTTCCAGCCGATCAAAGGTGAAATTGGTGGGTGATAAAGGCTCGAACGCCGCCGACATATCCTTCAAAATGACCGCGATCATGCGTTCGACAAGGGTTTGTTCAATGGTGGTATAGGGCCGCCCTTCGATCCGCATCGCCGCCGTGCCCCGGCGTCCGCCCAAAAGCACATCAACAATGGAATAAATGAGCGAGCTATCAACGGTCATCAGGCCGTAATTATCCCATTCTTCGGCCCGGAACACGGCCAGCATGGCCGGCAGCGGGATGGAATTGAGATAATCGCCAAAGCGCACGGAGGTGATATTATCAAGGCTGACCTCGATATTATCAGAGGTGAAATTACGCAAGGAGGTGGACATCATCCGCACCATGCGGTCAAAGATGATATCGAGCATCGGCAGGCGTTCATAGGACACCAGAGCACTGTTGATCAGCGCCTGTATACCATGAGAATCGCCGCCATCATCCTCGCCATCAAAACCGAGCAGGCTATCGATTTCATCCTGATCGAGAACCCGCCCCGGCGCACTGCCCGAATAGCCATCCCCATCATCATCTTCCGCATCGCCAGCGGCCATGGCTTCCCATTCTGCGGCCACGGCATCGTCATCGGGGGCATCATCATCGGCACCGGCCATAGCGGCCCATTCCGCGGCTACGGCTTCGTCATCGATCTCTTCATTTTCGGTTTCGTCGGCCATGTTTGCTCTACTGAACCAGCATTTCCCTGAACAGAACGTCTTTGACTTCCACCGGCGCCACCGATGTATTGATCCGAACCAGCAATTCTTCCTTCAAACGATAAAGACCCGCCGAGCCATTGAGATCCTGCACCCGCAATTCGCGCAAATATACCTGAAAATCATCAATGATCCGCGGCATTTTTTCTTCCACCGCCGCCCGGGCACTTTGCCTGTCAACCTCAAGGCTGATGCGGGCCCGCAGAAACTGCTGCTGGCGTTCCCCGGTGTTGAGATTGACGACCATTTCGGGCAGATCAATAAAGATCAACTGGATCTGCTCCTTCACCGGCTTGTCATCGGCCACTGGTTCTTCCTTGCCGCCCATCAGCATCATCAGCACAACAATGATCGCAATCAGGATGACAAGAGCCGGAACGGCAATCAGGATAATTTTCTTCCCGCTGAATTTTTTGGCCTGAGGCATATCCCCCAAATCGCCAGCAAGATCATCATCGAGATTATCGTCAACTGCCATGGGTCCGTCCGTTCAATTTCAGAAAACCGATCCTGCACATAAGCTCAAGCGCGCTCTGTCTTGCTATAGTTAATATCGAGAGTGTTAATAAGTCGTAAGGGTCTTGAAAGACTCTTGGTCGCACGTCGTCCTGATCAAAGCGGCAAACTCTGCCCCATGCTCATCCGTTCACGGCCAGCTTTCACGATCAAAATCACCAATCCATTGAAATCATTGAATTCCATAATCTGGCACGGGCATTGCATTGCGATGAGGCAAGGGCAGCGCCGGTGATTTGGCGTTCCTTTTGAGACCTTGCGAAAAATGGAGACGGATGATGGACACATTGCTTTCAATCGGCTTATCGCATCAAGGCGCCATGCTGCGGCGCATGGATGTGATCGCCAATAATATTGCCAATGCATCCACCACGGCTTTCAAGCGCGAACGGGTGGTTTTTCAGGATTATCTGTTCACCATGAAAGGCGAAGGCCCCAAAGAACTGCGCGATGTGCGGATGGTTCTGGATTATGGGGTGGTCCCCGATATGAGCAAGGGCGAGTTTATCATGACCCGCAATCCGCTGGATGTGGCCATGGAAAATGAAGGCTTCATGGTCATCCAAAGCGACGAGGGCGAACGCCTTTACACCCGCAACGGCAATTTTCGCATCAATATCGATGGTGAATTAACGACGCAAACGGGTCAGCGTGTTTTAGGGGTCAATGATCAGCCGATCAGGATCAATCCTGATGATACCAATATCATCATCACCGAAGATGGCACCATGCGCTCGGATCTTGGCGATATCGGCCAGATCCAGATGGTGCAATTTGCCAATTATCAAGGCTTGGAGCGCCGGGGCGACAGCCTTTTTGCCACCGAGCGTGAAGAGCTGCCGCCCGCTGAGCTGCGGCTCGTTCAGGGGGCTTTGGAAGGATCGAACGTCAATCCCATCGAGCAGGTGACCAGCATGATCAATGTGCTGCGCAGCTATCAATCGATGGAACGCAGCCTCAATACCTATTCCGAGCAGCAGGACCGCGCCATTGATCGGCTCTCACAGGTCCAAGCCTGATTTTTAAAAGCGCTTCCAGCCCATAATTCAAGGACAAGACAATGAAATCATTGAATACAGCCGCCACCGGGATGCTTGCTCAGCAATTGAATGTCGAAGTGATCTCGAACAATATCGCCAATCTCAACACCACGGCTTTCAAGCGCCGCCGTGCTGAATTCCAGGATCTGCTCTATCAGAATATCGAACGGGTGGGTGCCAATTCAACGGCACAAGGCAATGTGGTGCCATCGGGCATTCAGGTGGGTGTGGGCGTGCGCGCCGCCGGGGTTTATCGCATCGCCACCCAAGGCAGCCTTGAATTGACCGATAATCCCCTTGATCTGGCGATCAATGGCCGGGGCTTTTTCCGCGTCCAAAGCCCTGATGGCGAAGAGCTTTATACCCGCGCCGGATCGTTTCAACGCGATCAGGATGGCCGGATCGTAACGCCCGAAGGCTTTGAAATCCTGCCCGGCATCAATATTCCTGAAGAAGCGATCGATGTCAGCATCAATCAGGAAGGCGAAGTTCAGGTGACCCTGCAAGGCCAGGTCAACCCCCAGATCGTGGGGCAGCTTGATCTTGCCACCTTTACCAATGAAGCCGGTTTGGAAGCCATTGGCTCTAATCTTTTGCGGGAAAGCCAGGCATCCGGCCCGGCCACTGTGGCCACCCCGGGCACCAATGGCTTTGGCCTGATCGAGCAGGGTTTCCTTGAGAAATCAAATGTCGATCCGGTCCAGGAAATCACCAATCTGATCACTGCCCAGCGCGCTTATGAATTGAATTCCCGGGTGATCACCACATCCGATGAAATGCTCAATGCCGTGAACAGCCTGCGCTGATGAACCCGCCCTTTTGAAATGCTCCTGATAGGGAAAGATGACATGACCAAAGCCCGCGCGATGATCGCATCGATGATGCTGAAAAGCCTGATCGTGATGACCGCATTGAGCGCCCTGCTTATGACCAGCCCCCTGGCGATGGCAATGATGACCAAATCATCCGCCACTGTTAACGGCCCGCTGATCACCCTTGGTGATGTGCTTTTAACCCTGCCGGATCAAATCTCTGCGCAAAAGGCGGCTGAAACCGTTCTGGCCTCAGCCCCCCTGCCCGGTGAAAGCCTGACCCTCTCGCGCTTTGATATCGATCGCGCCCTGCAAAAGGCAGGTTTTGCCCACGGCCTTGAAAATGCCAGCGGCTATATCAAGATCACCCGCGCCGGGCATAGGGTTCCTGAAGAGATCATCCTCAAAAAGCTTGCTGATGACATTTCCCGTTCCGGTAATCATGAACAGGTATCCGTGCGTCTCACCAATATGAGCAATCCTCTTTATGCCGCCCTGTCGGCTGATCTGGGCAAACTGCGTATCGAGGCCCTTTCGGTGGATGAAACAACGGGTCGCTTCACCGCCACCCTTGCCATCCCCCATGATGAAGGAAACTGGAATCGGGTGGCCCTTTCCGGCATGGCCGAGCCCACTGCAATGATCCCGGTGCTGGTCCGCAATATGAACAGCGATGAGGTGATCAGCCGGTCAGACATCGATTGGATCGAAATGTCGGAGCGGCGCATCAATCGCACCATGATCCGGGATGCTTCGGAATTGATCGGCCTTGCCCCCGTGCGGATGCTGCGGGCCGGGCAAGCCCTGCGCACAAGCCAGGTGCAGCGACCGCTTTTAGTCACCAAAGGCTCGGTCGTAACAATGTTCGTCCGCAATGGTGCCCTCACTGTAAGCGCCACCGGGAAAGCCATGCAGGATGGCGCCAAAGGTGATTTCATCCGGCTTTTGAATACGGCCAGCAATCGCACCGTAGAGGCCCGCGTCACCGCATCCGGGGTGGTTGAAGTGATGAACCGTGCCGTTGTGGCCGCTTCGCAATGATCTCAATGAAGGCATCTTCTGGAAAAAATAGGAAGGACGTGTCATGAACAGGGCTTATCACATCTATAGCCAATGGCTAAAAATCGGGCTTCTCAGCGCCAGCCTTGGGGCCTGCACTATGGGGGATCGTCTGGCAAATATCGGCAAAGCCCCCGATCTGGCCCCCATCGAAAATGTTCAGGCCCCCACGAGAACGCGATCCCTCTCCTTGCCGATGATGAGCCAGGATCAAGGCGTGGGCCAGGCCAATTCCTTATGGCGAACCGGGGCGAAGGCTTTTTTCCGCGATCAACGGGCTGCCCAGATCGGCGATATTCTAACCGTAGCCATCGAGATCAATGACCGGGCCGCCATTGAGAACCAAACGATCCGTTCGCGCAATAATACGGAAACCGCCGGTCTCGATGGCTTTCTGGGCTTTGAAGGCAAGCTCAACAAGGTTTTACCCAATACCGTGAACCCGGCCGCCTTGGCCGATTTCGGATCGACCAGTTCTTCAACCGGGAATGGAGAAGTGGATCGTTCGGAAACCATCGAATTGACCATAGCTGCCATCGTCATCGATGTGCTGCCCAATGGCAATCTGGTGATCCAGGGGCGACAGGAAGTGCGGGTGAATTTTGAAGTGCGGGAACTGCTGATCGCTGGATTGGTTCGCCCGGAAGATATTTCCGCCACCAATATCATCAACCACTCACAAATTGCCGAGGCGCGCATTTCCTATGGCGGGCGCGGCCAGCTCAGCGATATGCAGCAGCCTCGCTATGGCCAACAGCTTTATGATATTTTGTTCCCATTCTAATGATGGGCACAGGCAGCAAAGAAAAAGGGGCCGATTGCAGCCCCTTTTTTATAAACAAACGATCAGGATTGATCCCCACCCTGCAGCGCCAGAAATTTAGCATGGCTCACCGGATCGATCCGCACCTTTACATGGGTGCGCCCCTCATCATCGGCAGATTGCGCTAAAACCTCGCCATGGCGATGCAGCCAGGAAAGATCACCCCCACGCCAAGGCTCGATAATCAGATCATGCACGCTATCATCGGCGCCCACACACTGATCGATCCTTTCCATCAATTCATGAAGACCAGCCCCGGATAATGCAGACACAGGCACATCGTGCGGCGACTTTTGCGAGAGATTAACCAAAGCATCCCGCTCAGCATCGGGCAGAAGATCAATTTTATTCAAGGCCTCGATCATCATCGGGCCCGCCACCTCGCCCGGCTTCACGCCCAGATCGGCGAGCACATGGAGCACATCGGCCTTTTGCGCCTCACTATCGGGGTGGGCCACATCACGCACATGCACGATCAGATCGGCAGAAATCACTTCTTCCAATGTGGCCCGGAATGCCGCGATCAGATGGGTGGGAAGATCCGAGATGAAGCCAACGGTATCGCTCAGGATCACTTTGCGTCCGGTGACCAGATCAATGGATCGCATGGTGGGATCAAGGGTCGCAAACAGCATATCGGCCGCCAGCACATCTGAATGGGTCAGCCGATTGAACAGGGTGGATTTGCCGGCATTGGTATAGCCCACAAGGGCAACCACCGGATAAGGGGCCTTTTGCCGCCGGGTGCGATGCAATTCCCGGGTTCGGGTCACGGTTTCAAGCTGACGTTTGATCTGGGCAATGCGATCCGTGATGATGCGCCTGTCGGCTTCGATCTGGGTTTCACCGGGGCCGCCGATGAAACCGAAACCGCCGCGCTGCCGCTCCAGATGGGTCCAGCTTCTGACAAGGCGCGATTTCTGATAATTCAGATGCGCCAGTTCAACCTGCAATTCCCCTTCTTTGGTGGCCGCACGTTCACCAAAGATTTCAAGAATAAGCCCGGTGCGATCGATCACCTTGGTTTTCCACTCGCGCTCCAGATTGCGCTGCTGAACAGGCGAAAGTTCGGCATCCATGATCACCAGATCAATGCTGTGTTCGGCGATATAGCTGCCCATCTCCGCAACCTTGCCCTTGCCAAGCAGGGTTGCGGGCCGAGCCGGGGCCAAAGCCACAAGCTCTGCCCGCTCGACCGCGATATTGATGGCCATGGCCAGACCAACCGCTTCTTCCAAGCGGGCGGCGGGGCTGCGCACCTTATCGTCATAAGCCGTTTTATGCGCGTTTTTTTTCACCCATGGGTGAATGACAAGAGCCCGGGTCGGCTGCTCCCCATCATGGGGAGACCGAAGCCCGACATGCTCATCCGTAATGTGGATCACAAAGTTTCCCTTGATCGACGATCAATCTGTTTCGAGATCTTTTTCCGGCTCAAACAGGCTCACCGGACCCGATGGCATGATGGTCGAAATCGCATGTTTATAAACCAGTTGAGAATGACCATCGCGGCGCAAAAGGACGCAGAAATTATCAAACCATGTAATCACGCCCTGCAACTTAACCCCATTGACGAGAAAGACGGTTACAGGCGTTTTTGATTTGCGGATTGCATTGAGAAAGACATCCTGAAGATTTTGCGATTTTTCTGACATGTGTCGCCATTCTTTTTTTGTTGAACATTATCGTTGAGATCGACCGTTTCTTCGAACGCTTCATTCCACTTAAAACCAGGATCGACAAAGCCGAACGAATCCGGGGAACTTTATGCCTGAACTGAGAAAATATCCCCCGATGATCATAGCTTGCCACGTTTGTTGCGCCGCGACAATTCGTTGTCGAAACTTTTCTCTCAATAAACGATCATGTGTGTCTTTTTGATCCAGGATCAATACAAAAAAGCGAATGACGGCCCTAACTCATTTACGATCAAAAGAATTCAAGATGCACGGAAAATAATTGCTCAACGGCTTTGACGGCATCCGTAAGCGCCAGCACGATCACCCGGTCTCCCGCTTGAAAAACTGTATCGCCGCGCGGCATGATCACCTTTTTATCGCGCACAATAGCCCCTACCAGCACACCCCGTGGAAGCTTAACTTTCGCCAAAGATCGCCCATTGACGGACGAGGCTTCCAGCACTTCGGCTTCAATGATTTCCGCCGCCCCGTCGGCAATCGAATGCAGATCGCGAATCCGGCCGCGCCGAATATGGCGCAAAATCGTGGAAACGGTCATTTCCCGGGGATCGATATGCACATCAATCCCCAAGGTACCGATCAAAGACCGAAAGGATGTATTGTTGATCAAGGTCATCGCCCGGGAACAGCCATGGCGTTTGGCCAGCAACGTCGCAAGGATATTGACCTCATCCTCATTGGTGACGGCCACCACCGTTTCCGCCTCGCCCACATTGGCCTCGCGCAGGATTTCGGGATCAAGGGCATCGCCATGGATCACCACGGTGCGGCTCATTTTATCCGCCACATAGGCGGCCCGCTCCTCATCGCGTTCGATCAGCTTCACATTCAGGCGCGGGGTGCGGGATTCCAGCTTTTGAGCAAGGAACATCCCCACCGATCCGCCGCCAATCACCACGATCCTTCGGGCGGCCTCTTCCTCATGGCCGAACACACCCATAGCCCGGGCCACATAGCGTTTTTCAACGGCGATATAAACGCCATCGCCGATTTCCATATGATCATCGGCCAGGGGCACAAATAATTTACCACCGCGCATGATCCCCATCACCCGCACCCGCAGATCAGGGAACAGCTCGGTCAATTGCCGCAAGGGTGTATCCACCACCGGGCAGCGTTCATCCAGCCTGATCCCCAAAACCCGCACGCTATCCTCTGAAAAAGGCAGGGTGTCGAAAGCCCCGGGCACTTCGAGCCTGCGATAAATCGCTTCCGCCACCTCCACTTCAGGGGAGATGATCACATCGATGGGAATATTATCACGGGTGAACAGATCGCTCCATTGGGGGGCCAGATAGCTTTGATTGCGGATACGGGCAATTTTGGTCGGCACATTGAAAAGCGAATGAGCAATCTGGCAGGCCACCATATTCACTTCATCTGAAATGGTAACGGCAATGATCATATCGGCTTCAGCAAGGCCTGCGGCCTCCAGCACATCGGGATCAGACGCATGGCCCTCCATCGCCTGCACATCAAGGCTTTCGCCCACCTTACGGATCAGCTTTGCTGAACGATCCACGATGATCACATCATTTTTCTGATCGGCCAGATAGCGGGCGATATTAAGCCCCACCTGCCCGGCGCCACACACCACGACTTTCATCACATTCCCCTTGAGCCGGCGCCCTTGGTGGCCCGGTTCATCATTGCTTGCGCCGCCTGTCCCTCATTCATCCTCATCGCGCCGTTCATGCCCCCCAAGGCCAAGATTTTTCAGCTTTCTGTGCAAAGCGCTGCGTTCCATCCCGATGAAATTGGCCGTTTTTGAAATATTGCCCGAAAAGCGGGTGATCTGCACGCGCAGATATTCCCGCTCAAAGGCTTCGCGCGCCTCACGCAGGGATAAGGTCATCAGGGCATTATCGCTATCCCCGCGCAAAAGGCTGCTGGCATCTTCGGTCAGTTCCAAAGGCAGCATATCGGGTTCGATAATATCGCGACCATCATGGGCCATGATCAGGATGCGCTCGATCACATTGCGCAATTGCCGCACATTGCCCGGCCATTCATAAGCCTGCAAAGCGGCGAGCGCCGGCTCGCTAAAGCCTTTGGGGGCACGCCCCGTGGCCGCCGCCACGGCCTTCACGAAATGCTCGGATAAGGATGGAATATCATCGCGACGCTCGCATAAGGATGGCACCTGAATCGGCACCACCGACAGGCGATGAAACAGATCTTCACGAAAAGTGCCTTGAGTGATCGCTTTCCGCAAATCCCGGCTTGATGCCGAAACCACGCGCACATCAACCTGCACCCGCTTTGAACCGCCCACCCGCTCGAATGTCTGCTCGGTCAGAATGCGCAGAATTTTGCCTTGGGTGGTGATGGGCATATCCGCCACTTCATCAATGAACAGGGTGCCGGCATGGGCCCGCTCGAACAGGCCGGTTTTCACCAGCCCGCCATCCCGCTCGATGCCAAACAGTTCCTCCTCCATGCGATGCGGCTCCATCGAAGCCGCTGAAACGATCACAAAGGGCGCCTGAAAGCGCTTGGAGCGCGCATGTAAAAGCCGGGCCGCCACTTCCTTACCCGAACCCGGCGGGCCGGAAAACAAAACGCGGGAATTGGTGGGAGCCACCCGCTCGATGGCCTGACGCACCGCATTGATGGCCCCGGATTGTCCGGTCAATTCAAAAACCGGCCCAACCCGGCGTTTCAGATCTTCGTTTTCACGCCGCAATTGTTCGGCCTCGGTGGCCCGGGCCACAATGAACAAAAGCTGATCGGCCTTGAATGGCTTTTCAATAAAATCATAAGCCCCGCGCTTGATCGCGGCGACGGCGGTTTCCACATTGCCATGGCCGGAAATGATCACCACCGGCAAATCGGGATGGCGGCGCTTCACAAGTTCAAGCACCTCCAGCCCATCAAGGCGGCTGCCCTGCAACCAGATATCCAAAATCAGCAGCGATGGACGCCGGGCTTCCAATTCGGCCAAAGCACTGTCGCAATCATGAGCCACCCGTGTTCCATAGCCTTCATCACTCAGGATTCCGGCCACAAGTTCACGAATATCGGCTTCATCATCAACGATTAAAATATCCAGTGCCATCAGCACCCTTTCTTTTGTAGCATATTCCGGCCTTTTCAGCTCATTCCGCCGCGCGTTTATCGCGTTCCGGCTCGTTTGTCGTCTGTTTCTCAAGATAATCGGCGGCAAAGCGCAAGGTCACCACCGCGCCCCCATCCCGGCCATTGGCCAGCAGCAGAACGCCGCCATGTTCTTCGGCAATTTTCTTCACGATCGCCAGCCCAAGGCCGGTGCCCTTGGCCCTTGTGGTTACATAAGGCTCGACCAAACGATCGGCATCTTCAGGAAGACCACGGCCATTATCGGCAATGATGATATCAACCTGATCCCCCGATGATTGCAAAGTCAATTGAACGAGACCCGGGCTTTTATCGCCGTCTTCGATCCGTGCTGAGATCGATTCCCGGGCATTTTTCAAAAGATTGGTCAGCGCCTGAGCCAATAGCCTGCCATCGCAGACCATCTTCAAGATCTGTTCGGGGAGCCTGGTCTCGAAGGCGACATCACTATGGCCCATTTCCTGTAAGAACACGGTTTGCCGGATGATGTCATGAAGATTATGCTCTTTGAAAACCGGTGCAGGCATCCGCGCAAAAGAACTGAATTCATCCACCATACGGCGTAAATCCCCCACCTGCCTGATGATGGTTTCCGTACATTGGGAAAAAACTGCCGGGTCGCTGATGATTTCACGGACATATTTTCTTTGCAGACGCTCGGCTGAAAGCTGAATGGGGGTGAGAGGATTTTTGATTTCATGGGCAATGCGACGGGCCACATCCGCCCAGGCGGCGGTGCGTTGATCGCGCAATTGATCGGTCACATCATCGAATGTCACCACATAGCCGCCCATGCCCCCTTTATAACCATCGGCTTCGGCGGTGACCCGCACCAGAAGGGTTCGGGCCTGATCCTTGCGCATCACCGTCACCTGTGTTTGGGCGATTTTATGGTTTGATTGCGCTGCATCGGCCAAAAGGGCTGCCATCTGCGGCGCGATCTCGGCCAAGGGCCTGCCCAAAAGCAAATCCGGGGCAATGCCTAAAAGATCGCAGGCCGACCGATTGGGCAAATGAATCATGCCTTCTTCTGTTACCCCCAAAACCCCCGCCGACACCCCTTCGAGCACGGTTTCAAGAAAACTGCGGCGATCATCCAATTCGCGATTGGTGCTGACCAATTCACGCCTTTGGGCTTCAAGCTGCCGGGTCATGCGATTGAAGGTACGCGAAAGCACGCCGATTTCATCGGGGCCGCCCGGCCCTTCGGCCCGCGCTGTCAGATCACCCTGGCGAACGCGATTGGCCGCTTCCACCAATTGGCTGATGGGTGCCACCAAGCGATTGGCGAACCACAAACCGATCCACACCGCAGCGAGCAGGATCAAAAGCGTGACCACGATGAAAATGGCATTGGACCGCACCTGCACCGATGAGCGCTGGCTTTCCAGGGTGCGATAGGTTTCCACCGCCCGCCGCGCGGCTTCCACATGGGCGGTGACCCGGGGATCCACCCGGCGTCCGATATATAAAAAGGCATCATAGAATTGATCGAGCCTGGTCAAAGCCCGCACCTGATCATCACCGGGATCGGCGATGATCACCTGCTCGCCCCCTGTCACCCGGCGCATCACCGATTCCGGCACCCGATTGGCTGAAAGATCGAGATTGAAGGTGTATTTCGCCAGAACCCGGCCATTGCTGCTGAACACGATCACTTCCTGCAAGGATCGCAGCAGCGCCTGTTCTTCCACCAAACCTTGCAAAAATTCGCGATCCCGTTCGCCCTGCAAAGCCACGCGATTAAGATCATTGGACATTGCAATCAGATCGAGTTTGATATTCTGGCGATGCTCTTCGATATAGGCATCCGCCACCTCGAGGCTGTTATTCAAAGCCCCGCGCACGGAATCGGAAAACCAGTTCTGCACCCCATATTGCAAGAACAGCACCGATAAAATCGCCATGATCACCGGCGGGACCGAGGCAATGGCCGCAAAAAGAGCCACCAATCGCAGATGCAAACGCGATCCCGCCGAGCCTTCTTTCCGCGCAAACCATACCCGCACCACCCGCCGGGCCACCAAAGCCGCCAAGGAGACTAAAAGCACGAGATTAAGCAGCAAAAGCGTTGCCACCAGCCCATCGGCCACATCTTCGGCAGCCCCCTTGCGGCTGAGGGCGATATATGTGGCAATGCCGGAGGCAACGGCAATGATCGCAAGGCTGATTTCAAGCTTCAAGCCCACCCCCGACCGCCGCACCCACAGGCGAAAGCGCGCCATGCGGCGCGGCCTGCGCGGGGGTGCATGCCATGCCCGAGGGGATGCCTGATCCTGTTCCTGATCAGGCATTTCCTCAAGCTCAGATGCATCCGGCCGTGCGGAGATCGGATCGGTTTTTTGGGTCATCAAGAGTTCAGACAACTGCTTTTGAGATGAGGCATGGGCTGAGTCCATAGGAACAGATGCAAAAATGCAACAGTTTTCTGATCAACATGACACAGATGTGCAAAAAATGCCCAATCCTTCATTCTGATCGCTCATTTTTGGCCCCGATCAAAGCGGATTCCCAATTCACGGATTTTCTTGCGCAGTGTATTGCGATTAAGCCCCAAAAGCTCGGCTGATTTAAGCTGATTTCCCTGCGTTGCCTTCAGGCTCAATTCAATCAGCGGCCTTTCGATCTCGCGTAAGATTCGCATATGCAGGCCCGCCGGGGGCAAGGCATCGCCATGCGCCTTGAAATAGCGCTTCAGATAGCGTTCGACCGCCTCTTGCAATCCTTCTTCACGCCAATCTTTTTTATGATCTGCATGATCACCGATTTTCAAACCCAATGTCTGATCAACGGCTTGGGCGCTAATGGATTTTTCCGAATTCAAAACACACAGCCTGCGCACCAGATTTTCCAGTTCCCGCACATTGCCAGGCCAATCATGCCGGGCCAAACGATCCAGTGCTGCCGGGGAAAAACGCTTGGGCGAAAGGCCTTCCCCCGCCGCCCGGCCAAGGAAATGCTGCACCAGATCGGGCAGATCGCTCAATCGATCGCGCAAAGGGGGTAAATTCAGGGGCACCACACACAGGCGATAATATAAATCCTCACGAAAGCGGCCATTGGCCACCAATGCGCCCAGATCCTTATTGGTGGCGGCAATGATCCGCACATCGACCGAGATCGGCTGTCCGCCGCCCAAAGTCGTGAATTCACCCTCTTGTAAAACACGCAGCAGACGCGTTTGGGCTTCATAGGGCATATCGCCGATTTCATCGAGAAAAAGCGTGCCGGTTCGGGCCTGTTCAAAGCGCCCGTCTGCCCGGCTATGGGCCCCGGTATAGGCCCCGCGTTCATGGCCAAACAGCTCGCTTTCTATAAGATCGCGGGGAATGGCGGCCATATTCACTGCTATGAACGGGCCTTTGCGCCGCCGCCCCATGGAATGCAGCGCCCGGGCCACCAATTCCTTGCCGGTCCCCGATTCCCCGGTGATGGTCACGGTCAGATCGGTGGGCATCAGGCGCGCCATGGCCCGATAGAGATCCTGCATCGCCGGAGAGCGACCGATCAAGGGATTATCGGCATCATGAGGGTGCACCCCAAAGGGTTGATCATCTTTTTGCCGGGCTGCAGCGCTGCGCACCAGACGTTCCAGTTCATCAAGATCAAAAGGCTTTGCCAGATAATCGAAAGCCCCCCTTTCGGTGGCTTTGACCGCTGTCATCAGGGTATTTTGCGCGCTCATCACAATCACCGGCAGATCGGGATGAAGGCTGCGGATATTGGGCAGGATATCCAGCCCGTTATTATCGGGCATCAAAACATCGGTGATCACAACATCGAAGCTTTGGCTGGTCACAGATTCCCATAATTGCGCAGCATTATGCGCCATGGTCACTGCACAACCCATGGCCTTCAAGGCTTCTTCGATCACCAGCCTGATCGATCGATCATCATCGGCCACCAGAACCCGGATTGCGTCTGCCATCACCCCTCCCCCCCTGCATCGCTGGCGGCCCTGAACAGCAAAATAAAGCGGGTCCCCCCCTGATCGGGGCATTCCACCTCAACCAACCCACCCAATTCAGCCACCAGCTTGGCCACCATAGCCAGCCCCAAACCCGATCCCCCTTCGCGCCCGGTGACAAAGGGTTCAAAAATATGATCCGCAAGATCAGCCCTGATGCCCGGACCATTATCGCTGATGGTGATTTCCACCGGCAGATCAACCGGCGCGCCATCGGGCGCCGCCATCCGCAAGCCATGGCGAAAAGCCGTGCCGATCCTGATCACACCCCCGCTCGCGGGCACGGCTTCGGCGGCATTTTTCACCAGATTCAGGAATAATTGCACCAGCCGATCCCGATCTCCCAAAACCGGCGGCAAAGACGGATCATAGCTTTCAACAATCTGCACATGGCTGGCAAAGCCGCTTTTCGCCACGGCCCGCACATGATTGAGAACTGTATGGATATTCAACGCCTGCCGGGTAAAGGGCCGCACATCGGTAAAGCTTTCAAGCTGATCCACCAGCCGTTTGATGCGATCAACCTCGTCCCGGATCAGAATGGCCATGGCCCGGCCCCGCCCGGCGCTTTGTTTTTCCAGCAATTGCGCCGCCCCGCGAATTCCGGATAGCGGATTTTTAATCTCATGCGCCAGCATCCCGGCCAGCCCGAAAACCGAACGTGCCGCCCCTTCCACTGTGGATTGCCGACGCATCACCCCGGGAAGCCTGCGTTCTTCCAGAACCAGCAGCACAAAACCCGGATAATCGGCAATCTGGGCCGCCTGCACATCGGCCATCATGTGCTTTAAAATACCCGACAAGGGCAGATCCCGCGCCACCACAACGCCGCTGCCGGCGCGAATCCGATCTACCAACGGGTTGATCTGATTCTCGATCCCGAAAAGCGCATCCAATGCGGCCTTTCGCAAAGCCGCCTCGGCCAGACCGAACAGGCTTTCCGCCGCAGCATTGGCCAAAGCGATCCGATTATCGGGCCGAATGACAAGGGCCGCCAAGGGCAGCGCATTGAGGATATCTTTTTCCGAAATGTCCGGCTCGCAGGATTGAGACACGGAAAGGTCTGGCATTCTCAAGCCGCCCATCCTCAAGCAGCCATGGATTTCAAAAGCGGCTCATAATAGCTGCTGATCGCCGAAGTGACGGCATTGAAATCGGATATCTTATTCACATTATTCCTGAATTCAGCCGATCCCGGCAGGCCTTTGGTATACCAGCCCAAATGCTTTCGGGCCAATCTCACGCCCACATCGGCTCCATAATAATCGATCATATCGCGATAATGATCGAGCACCAGCGCCGCTTGATCCTCAAGGGACGGATCGGCCAGTTTTTGCCCATTTTTCAAAAAATGCCGAAGCTGATTGATGAACCAGGGCCGGCCATAGGTACCACGACCCACCATCACCCCATCGGCACCCGAAAGGGCCAAAGCCTGTTCGGCATCTTCATAGCTGTTGATATCGCCATTGGCGATCACCGGCAAATGCACGGCCTCTTTCACCTTGCGGATAAAGGCCCAATCGGCATGGCCGCGATACATCTGGCAGCGGGTGCGGCCATGCACGGTGATCATTTTCACCCCCAGATCCTGAGCGATGCGCGCCAGTTCCGGGGCATTACGGCTGCTATCGTCCCAACCGGTGCGCATTTTCAAGGTAACGGGCACCCGCACGGCATCCACCGTGGCCCGGATCAGGCTGGCGGCATGATCAAGATCGCGCATCAAGGCCGAACCGGCATAGCCATTGACCACTTTTTTCACCGGGCAGCCCATATTGATATCGATGATATCGGCCCCCAGATCTTCATTCAGCTTTGCCGCATCGGCCATGCTCGATGCCTTGCAGCCCGCAAGCTGCACCGAAACCGGGCGTTCATCCAAAGTGGCCTGCGCCTTTTTCATCGAATCCCGGGTTTCGCGGATCATCGCTTCCGAGGCGATCATCTCGGTCACCAGCAAAGAGGTGCCAAAACGCTTGACCAATCGCCGGAAAGGCTGATCGGTCACCCCCGACATCGGGGCGAGGATCACCGGGTCCTTTATTTCAACCGAACCAATCTTTATAGAAGGCGAAAGCCGCGTCATGATCGGCGCTCCATTTCCTGTCGCCACGGTGCTTTGACAGCACTGCCTTAAATTTGAGCAATCTATATGTCACAATCAGCACGAAATGCAACTGATCCGGCCCAGCCCCCTCCCCAATCCTCCCTCCGGATCGCTGTGTTGATCGTGGCGGCAGGGCGCGGCCAGCGGGCGGGAGAGGGTTTGCCCAAGCAATATCGGCTGGTGGGTGGGAAAATGGTTTTAAGCCGCAGCATCGCGGCTTTTGCCTGCCACCCCGCCATTCACAGCATTCATGTGGTGATCAATCCTGATGATCGCGCCCTTTATGAAACTGCGGCAGCGGGCTTTGAGATTGCACCGCCGATCAAGGGTGGCGCCACGCGCCAAGGCTCGGTTTATGCGGGGCTTATGGCGCTGGCCGATGAAACACAGACCGGCACGCCGCCCGATCTGGTTCTCATCCATGATGCCGCCCGCTGCTTTGTCAGCAAAAATCTGATCGACCGGGTGATCGCGGCCTGTGATGCTGGGTCTGGTGCCATTCCGGCACTGGCGGTGACCGATACCCTAAAGCGCGGCGATGGCGGCCGGATCATCGGCACGGTTTCCCGCGATCAGCTTTGGCGGGCGCAAACCCCGCAAGGCTTTCCCTTCCAGCCCTTGCTCAAAGCCCATCAGAATGCGGCTTTGGCGGGCGAGGAGATGACCGATGATGCCGCCATTGCCGAAGCCGCCGGATTGCCCGTGCGCCTGACCGAGGGCGATGAGGAGAATATCAAATTGACCACGCCTGCCGATTTCGCCCGATATGAAACCCATAATCATGAACCACGGACTCTGGAGCCGCGCACTGGCCTCGGCTTTGATGTGCATCGTTTCGAGCCGGGGGATCATCTGTGGCTCTGTGGGATCAGGATCGCGCACAGTGCGGGATTGAAGGGCCATTCCGATGCCGATGTGGGCCTTCATGCCTTGACGGATGCGATTTTGGGGGCCTTGGCGGATGGCGATATCGGCCATCATTTCCCGCCGGATGATCCCCAGTGGAAAGGGGCCTCATCGGATCAATTTCTCGCCCATGCCGGGGGGCTGGTAAGGGCGGCATCGGGGCGGATCAGCCATTGCGATATCACCCTCATTTGCGAACGCCCCAAAATCGGCCCCCATGTGATGGCCATGCGGCAGAAAATCGCGGATATTCTCGATCTGGATATCCGGCGCATATCGGTAAAGGCGACAACCACCGAGGGCTTGGGCTTTACCGGCCGCCGCGAAGGCATTGCCGCCCAGGCCACCGCCACCGTGCTGCTGCCTGCTCCAGAATAACAGCACATCCCATGGCTGATTTTGCATCAGGAGCGTTCAGCCCGTGAAGGAAAGGCCCAAGGCATGACCCCTTTTCCCCCCGTCATTGAAGAAGCGGCGCGTGCCCTTGTCACGGCCTGCCGCGACCGCTCGATCCTGTTGGCGACGGCGGAATCCTGCACGGGGGGATTGATCGGGGCGGCCATCACCGACATTGCCGGTTCATCCGATGTGTTTGATCGCGGCTTCATCACCTATTCCAATGCCGCAAAACAGGATCTGCTCGATGTGCCCATGGCCCTGATCGATCACTATGGCGCTGTTTCAGAGCCCGTAGCCCGCGCCATGGCCGATGGGGCTCTGCGCTATTCCCGTGCCGATATTGCCGTTTCCGTGACCGGAATTGCCGGCCCCGGGGGTGGAAGCGCCGTTAAGCCTGTGGGGCTGGTGTGGTTCGGGCTGGCCCGCCGGGGGTTTGAGACTAAAAGCATAAGGCGGGAATTTGGCGATATCGGGCGTGCTGCCGTTCGCATGGAAACCGTGGCGCAGGCCCTTGCCCTGCTGATGCCGGATGATAGAGAATGAAATCCTTGCGTTCACCTGATCGTGTGCTGTTTATCCCGCTTTCACCCTATACGCTGTGATTATGAAATTTTTATCCCTTATTCTTGTCGCTTCTTTATTTCATCTGTTTGCGCCCGCAGATCGATCTATGGCGCAAAATATTTCGGCCGGAGATCGGCTCAATCTTTCCATCGCCATGAAAATTGCCGATCATCATGGGGGCCTGATCTGGCCGGATTTTGAACACACCCCCAAAACAACCCTTTTGATCGCCCCGGATGAACAGGCGGTGATCTGTGTTGATGATGTGCCAGAAGGCTTTGCGCGGCAGATGCCCGATCTGGGCGGCTGCCCGGTTTATCAGGCCGAAACCCCGCATAATCCCTATCGTATTCGCGCTTTTACCACCTTTGGGCGCAAACCCACCATCATCATCGGCTCGCCCTATACGGCCAATCCTTTTCCCTTATGGATCGGGATCTGGCTGCATGAGCATTTTCATCAATATCAGATGACCATGACAGATTATCAAAAACGCGCCGAAGCCCTGATGCTGGCGGATGAGGGCGATGAAAATGGCGCATGGATGAGCGACTTTCCCTTTCCCTATGCCGATCAAAAGGTGCAAAAAGCGTTTCAATTACTAAGCGAAAGTCTGGCTGCGGCCCTAGCTGCACCGGATCGGGCGCGCCGCCTTCATCTTTTGCACATTCATCTTGATGCTTTAGAGCATTTCAAAAATATCAGTGGTGAAAAGGCGGCGCGCTGGGCCGCTTTCACCGCATGGCAGGAAGGCACCGCCAATTATTTTGAAATGAAAATATTGCAATTGGCAGCCCAGGAGCCGGGCACCATCTTTGCTGAAGCCCCATCACGACCGGATGCCGCCGAATTCAAGCGCACATCAGATCGGCAATATAATAAAATGATCGCATCTTTGAAATCTGCCGATCTTGGCGAACAGAAATCACTGGCCTTTTATGCCCTGGGCGCAGGCCAAAGCTTTCTGCTCGATGATCTGGGTGCCAATTGGCACAAGGACTATCGCAACAGGCCTTTTGATCTGGAACCTTTATTGCGTGAAGCCCTTTCAAACGCCAGATCGTGAAGGCGGTTTTGGCGCATCGGGCTTTGCATAAACGCGGTCGGCGCGTTGCTCGAAAGCCTTGACCATGCGGCTCACCGCCTCAGTAAAAACAGCCCCGGCCAATCGCTCGAACAAGTGATTTTTAAACTCGAAATCCACACAGAAATCGATGGCGCAACCACCCCCCTCCACCGCGTGGAAAATCCATTCATTATGCAAATAACGTAAAGGGCCGCGAATATAATTCACCTGCACCCGCCGCTTTGGTTCTAATTGCACCTTGGATGTAAAGCGCTCTTTAAAAACCTTGAAGCCGACGATCAAATCCGCCTGAAAGCTGTTGTCGCGCTGATCATAAACCCGGGCGCTGACCAGCCAGGGCAGGAACTGCGGATAGGATGCCACATCCGCCACCAGATCAAACATCTGCTCCGGGCTATAGGGCAGATATTTTCGTTCTTCATGATGCGGCATAAATATTGCGCCAGTTCATGCCTTGAGTCCATGCCTTGAGTCTATGCCTTGTCGTGCCTCGATCAGATCACGCCAAATCCTGGCAAGCGGCATACAGATTATTGATTTTGCGTTTGATTATGGGATTGCCTTTGCAAGCGCTCTTCCCGAGCGGCCCGCAAGCGCAAAAAATCATCCCCCGCATGATAGCTTGATCGGGTGAGCGGCGATGCCGAGACCATCAAAAAGCCCTTGGCCCGCGCCAATTGTTCAAAATTGGCAAAATCATCCGGGGTTACAAAGCGGTCCACCTTGGCATGGCGGGGGGTGGGTTGCAGATATTGCCCGATGGTCAGAAAATCGATATCCGCCGAGCGCATATCATCCATCACCTGGCTCACTTCCATCCGCTCCTCCCCTAAACCGACCATCACACCGGATTTGGTGAAAATCGAAGGGTCAACCCGCTTCACGGTTTCAAGCAGCTTCAGGGAATGATAATAGCGCGCCCCGGGGCGAATGGTTGGATAAAGCCGGGGAACGGTTTCCAGATTATGATTGAACACATCAGGACGGGCTTCGGCCACCCGCTCGATGGCACCGGCCTTGTGTCGGAAATCGGGGGTGAGAATTTCAATCGTGGTGCCCGGTGACCGGCTGCGCAATTCTTCGATCACCCGCACAAACTGATGCGCGCCGCCATCATCGAGATCATCGCGATCCACCGATGTGATAACGATATGCTCCAGCCCCATCTCGCCGCAGGCTTCGGCCACATGAACCGGTTCCAGCACATCCACCTTGCCGGGCATGCCGGTCTTGATATTGCAAAAAGCGCAGGCACGGGTGCAGGTATCGCCCAGAATCATCACGGTGGCATGTTTTTTCTGCCAGCATTCGCCGATATTGGGGCACGCCGCTTCTTCGCACACCGTATTCAGCCCCAAGCGCCGCATCAGCTTTTTGGTTTCAGCAAATTCCTTGGAAACCGGGGCTTTCACCCGCAGCCAATCGGGCTTGCGCTGATAGGGTGTGTTATCGCGGATGGGCGTAATTTCGGTCATCGATCACTTCCGTTTAAAAAGAATTTGGCTGCCTTTACCATAGTTTGCCTGCTATGTCTCGAACACCGTCATGAACGCATATGAGACATGCAAAACCATCAGGCATCACCCAAATGAAAGAGACATGCCGCGTGCAAGATAATCCGGCAATATCGTCTCCTCATCGGTAATCGCCTGCTTGATTTGCTCTTCGGTCAGATTGCGCACATCGCTTAAATCTGCACCCTTCAAAATCGTGCCTTTCAATCGGGTATTTTTAAGATTAGCTCCAACGAGGCTCGCTTTTGAAAGATTTGCATTTTCCAGATTGGCCTCTTCCAAATCAGCCCCATCCAGGCGAACGCAGCCAATTGTGGCCCCGGCCAAATTGATGGGGGGATAATCCTTTCGCAATGCCTTCAGGTCTTTGCGAAATTTTGCGCTATGGGCACCATATGAACTAGCCATGATCGGCATCCCCGCTTTCATCAACTTCATCATTCTGGATTATATAGTTTATCATTTCCTGAATGTCAGGCGTGACATTTTCTGAAGAGTCTTCTCTGATCCGCGCCTGAAAAATCTCAACCGTTTTAAAATCGAGATCCGGATATCTTTCAACAATCCCGATGAGAGTGTAGACCGCACCAAGCCTTATGGCGAGATGCTCACTATATAATTGCTCCACAGCTTTATTGAAAAGCTCGGTTGCATGCGCCCTGCGATTAAGATGCGCCTACTCTCCAGCATGTTTTGCCTGCCTGTCAATGGCGCGACTTCTGACAAATGCAAAAATGAGACCGGCAATGATACCAAGGCTCACAATCCAATTCTGAATAACGCTGCTTTCTTGTAAAAGCCATTCAAGCATTCACAATCCCAACACCAAAACCGGGTCTAAAACCTAATAATGGATAGCCCGATCATAGGCATCGAGCACGCTTTCATGCATCATTTCCGAAAGCGTGGGATGCGGGAAGATGGTGTGCATCAATTCGGCTTCTGTGGTTTCCAGCGATTTTGCCACGGCATAGCCCTGGATCAGTTCCGTGACCTCGGCCCCGATCATGTGGGCACCCAGCAATTCGCCGCTTTTGGCATCGAATATGGTTTTGATGAAGCCTTCCGGTTCGCCCAAGGCAATCGCTTTGCCATTGCCGATGAAGGGAAATTTCCCCACCTTCACGCTGTGGCCGGCATCTTTGGCGGCGGCTTCGGTCAGGCCCACAGATGCAATTTGCGGACGGGAATAGGTACAGCCGGGGATCAGCTCTTTCTTCATCGGGTGCAGCCCCTTTACCCCGGCGATTTTTTCAACCGCAATCACCCCTTCATGGCTGGCTTTATGGGCAAGCCAGGGCGGACCGGAAATATCCCCAATCGCCCAGATGCCATCAACGCCCGTGCGGCCCCATTCATCGGCCACCACATGGCCGCGATCCACCTTTACGCCCGCATCTTCAAGGCCAAGATTTTCCACATTGCCAGTGATGCCGATGGCCAGAATCACCCGGTCCACGGTCATGTCCGTAGTTTTGCCGTCCTTGCCCTTGATCGTGGCCGTAACACTATCGGATTTGGTCTCGATCTTCTCAACACTCGCCTCAAGGATGAACTTCATCCCCTGCTTTTCAAACTGCTTTTTGGCAAAGGCTGAAACCTCGGCATCTTCTACCGGCACAATACGGTCCATCATCTCAACGATGGTGACGTCAGCCCCCATATCGCGATAGAAGCTCGCAAATTCGATCCCAATGGCCCCCGATCCCACCACAAGCAGGGATTTGGGCATGGTTTCCGGCGTCATGGCGTGTTTATAGGTCCACACAAGCTTGCCATCAGCCTTCAGATGCGGCAATTCCCGCGCCCGTGCGCCGGTGGCAAGGATGATGTTCTTCGCTTCTAATTCAGTGGTTTTGCCGTCCGCCTTCACACTGACCTTGCCTTTGCCCTTCAGCCGGGCTTCGCCCATGATGGTGGTGACCTTGTTCTTCTTCAAAAGCCCCTTCACCCCGGCATTCAATTGCCCCGCCACCTTGCGGGAGCGCTCAACCACTTTCTTGAGATCAAAGCCGACTTCCTTGACAGACAAGCCAAAACTGGAGGCATTATCCAGATAATGCTTGATCTCGGATGTTCGCAAAAGCGCCTTGGTGGGGATGCAGCCCCAATTGAGGCAGATGCCCCCCAAATGCTCGCGTTCGATGATCGCGGTTTTCAGCCCCAACTGCGCCGCGCGAATGGCTGCCACATAGCCGCCAGGCCCCGCCCCGATCACGACAAGATCAAATTTTGTATCGCTCATCCGTTTTTCCTTTTCCTGTCGTCAGATCACAAAAGCATGGTCATGGGGTCTTCGATATAGCCCTTGAAGGCGGCGAGGAATTCCGCCCCGATGGCCCCATCCAGAACCCGGTGATCCACCGCCAATGTCACGCTCATCATCAGCTTCACAGCCACCGCATCATCAACCACCACGGCCCGCTTTTCACCGGCGCCAACGGCCAGAATAGCCCCTTGCGGCGGATTGATCACCGCGCCGAACTCCCGAATGCCAAACATGCCGAGATTGGAGATCGAAAAGGTGCCGCCCTGATAATCTTCGGGCATCAGCTTGCCATCGCGGGCTTTCGTGGCCAGCTCCTTCATCTCGCGGCTGATGGTGGCAAGCCCCTTTGCCCCGGCATCGCGGATCACCGGCGTGATCAGCCCGCCATCAATGGCCACGGCCACCGATATATCCTGCCGTTTGAACAGATAGGCCTTATCACCCGCAAACATCGCATTGGCCGCCGGCACCTTTTTGAGCGCCAGGGCCGAAGCGCGGATGATGAAATCATTGACCGAGATTTTGACCCCCTCGCCTTCCAAACGGGCATTGAGGTCCTTGCGCTGGGCCATCAGCTTTTCAAGGCTTACATCGATGGTCAGATAGAAATGCGGCACATGGGATTTCGATTGGGTCATGCGCTTGGCGATCACCTTGCGCATCCCCGACAATTTCACCTCATCATAAGGAATATCGGCGGGCGGCTCGAAGCCCGGCGCATCCACAGCCCCTGCTCCTGCCCTCGGCCCCGCAGCCGCTTTTTCTGCCGGAGCGGCCTTATCCGCTGAGGCGGCTTTCGGTTGATCAGCGCGGGCGGGCGCGGCCCCGTCTTTGGCGGCATCAATATCGGCCTTGATGATCCGCCCCTTGGGGCCGCTGCCAGTGATGGCGGTGAGATCAAGCCCCGCCTGCTGGGCCAAGCGACGGGCAAGGGGGGAGGCAAAAATCCGCTCGCCCTCAGCCGTTTCAGGCGCGGGCGGCGCTTTGGACTCGCCAGAATCCGAATCATCAGATTTTGAACCGGATTTTGGGGCTTCAGTCTTCCGGGCCTCCACCTTTGGCGCGCCCTCCTGATCCTTGGCGGCGTCTTTTTTCGCGCCCCCATTAGCGCCTTCGAGAGCACTTTCATCCTCGCCTTCTTCTAAAAGGATGGCGATCACATCATTCACCGGAACATCTTCGGTGCCTTCGGAAATCAAAATTTTGCCCACGCGCCCTTCATCGATGGCTTCCACCTCCATGGTGGCTTTATCGGTTTCGATCTCGGCAATGATATCGCCCGAGGCCACAGTATCTCCTTCACTCACCAGCCATTTGGCCAGCGTTCCCTTTTCCATCGTGGGCGACAGAGCAGGCATGAGAATTTCGATGGGCATGAAGCTGATCCCTCTTCTAAACGGAGCGGTGCACAAGAAAGCGCACCTCCTGAAACTGGCGTGCCATTCTTTTTGCACAGCCGGATGAAAAATCTCAATGCCGGGATTGAGACAGGAGCCGATATCGCAAAAATTTTATCCCCTCAAAAGACCGGGTGAAAATTCCCGACCCTTGAAGCGGATCATCGCGACCCGCCCGCTAAAGACGGGCCGCAAAAAAGATAGAAAAGCCTGTGGATCATCCGCGATAGCATACTTTTTTCACGGCCTCGACGATCCGCTCCGGCGAAATCAGCCATAATTTTTCCAGATTGGCGGCATAGGGCGTGGGGGTGTCTTCATCCGTCACCCGCAAAACCGGCGCATCCAGATAATCAAAGGCATCTTCCATCAGGCGCGCAGAAATCTCGCTGGCAATCGAGCATGTGGGCCAGCCTTCTTCCGCCACCACGCAGCGATTGGTTTTGCGGACCGAGCGGGCCACCGTTTCCATATCCAGCGGGCGCAAAGTGCGCAGATCCACCACTTCAACGCTCACCCCTTCATCCGCCAGCTTATCTGCGGCGCTCAGAGCCTCGCGCACGGCGATGGAATAGGCAACGATGGTGACATCCGTGCCTTCCCGAACGACTTTCGCCTTGCCGATGGGCAGCACGAAATCATCAAGCTTGGGCACATCAAAGCTCTGGCCATAGATGATTTCATTTTCCAAAAACACCACAGGATTGGGATCGCGGATGGCCGCTTTCAACAAGCCCTTGGCATCGGATGCAGAATAAGGCGCCACCACCTTCAAGCCGGGAATGGCGGCATACCAGGGCGCATAATTCTGGCTGTGCTGGGCTGCGACCCGTGCTGCCGCCCCATTGGGGCCCCGAAACACAATCGGCACATCCACCTTGCCGCCCGCCATATAGCGCTGTTTGGCTGCGGAATTGATAATATGATCAATCGCCTGCATGGCAAAATTAAAGGTCATGAATTCAACGATGGGCTTCAATCCACCCAAAGCCGCGCCGGTGCCAAGACCGGCAAAGCCATATTCGGTGATCGGCGTATCGATCACGCGTTTCGCGCCAAATTCATCGAGCAGACCCTGAGTGACCTTATAGGCGCCTTGATATTCCGCCACTTCCTCGCCCATGATAAACACGGTTTCATCCCGGCGCATTTCTTCGGCCATGGCATCGCGCAGGGCCTCGCGCACGGTTTGCTTGACCATCTCGGTACCAGCGGGGATTTCCGCCTCCATGGGCGGGGCGGCTTCAGCGGGGCGCGAGGGCCGCTTTGGCGCATCGTCATCCGATTTGGCCGCCGCCTCATCATCGTCAGCAGCAGATTTCGCAGCTTCTTTGGGCTTATTATCTTCGGCCCGGGATACCGCATCCTTTAGATCGGCACTCTCTTCGCCCTCTTCCAAAAGCAGGGCGATCACCTGCCCCACGGGCACATCTTCGCTGCCCTCATCCACCAAAAGCTTGCCAATGGTGCCTTCATCCACGGCTTCCACTTCCATCGTGGCTTTATCGGTTTCGATCTCGGCGATGATATCGCCGGCGGTTACCGCATCGCCCTCTTTTTTCAGCCATTTCGATAAGGTGCCAGACTCCATGGTAGGAGACAGCGCGGGCATTGTGATTTCAATAGGCATAGTTGTCTCGCGCTCCTCAAGACTCGACAAGAATGTCGGTATAAAGCTCAGACGGATCGGGTTCGGGGGCATTGCGGGCAAAATCCGCAACATCCGAAATCTCGTCCTTGATCTCTTTGTCGATGGCTTTCAGGGTTTCTTCGTCCACACCATCTTCGATCAGCCGCTTTTTGATGAATTCGATTGGATCGCGTTCCTCGCGCGTGGTTTGCACCTCATCGCGGGACCGGTATTTCGCCGGATCAGACATCGAATGGCCGCGATAGCGATAGGTTTTCAGCTCCAAAAGAATCGGGCCATTGCCTTCGCGCACATATTTCACCGCCTCATCGGCAGCGGCGCGCACTTCCAGCACATTCATGCCATCCACAAGCCTGCCGGGAATGCCAAAGCTTTCCCCGCGCTTGTATAATTCCTGCTGCCCGGATGACCGCGCAACCGATGTGCCCATGGCATATTGATTGTTTTCGATCACATAAATAACCGGCAGATTCCAAAGCTTGGCCATATTGAAGGCTTCATAAACCTGGCCCTGATTGGCTGCGCCATCGCCAAAATAGGTCAGCACGACATTATCTGTGCCTTTATATTTGGCCGCGAAACCAAGGCCGGTGCCAAGGGGAACCTGCGCCCCGACAATGCCATGGCCGCCAAAAAATCCGGCTTTGGGGTCAAACATATGCATCGAGCCGCCCTTGCCCTTGGCAATGCCTGCGGCCCGGCCGGTCAATTCCGCCATCACCGATTTGGGGGTGGCCCCGGTGATGATCGCATGGCCATGGGCGCGATAGCCGGTGATGATATTGTCACCCTTTTTGAGGGCTGATTGCAGGCCCACGGCCACGGCTTCCTGGCCGATATAAAGATGGCAAAAGCCACCGATCAGGCCCATGCCATACATCTGGCCAGCTTTTTCTTCAAAGCGGCGAACAAGCGACATCTGTTTGAAGAAATCCAGCATTTCATCACGGCTCGCCTTATATTCGGGCGATGCCTTGGAATTGCTACCGGTTTTGCTGGATCGAGGGGAAGGAGTCTTTGCCATCGAGCGATCCGTCTTTGCGAGGAACGGGAAACTGTGAATGGACAGACTGACCACGGCGAAACCGCAGATCACGCTCAATCGCCACCAAAGCAGGATGAACGCTGTCTGTCCGCCCCATCAATATCGGCGGGAGACGCTTATTTCAAAGAAAAAGCGCTTGATGGCAAGCTTGTGATCGTGCTGCGATGCAATAATAATGCGCAAAAATCGCTAAAAGCGATCATTCAATGCGGCGCAATCAAGTCATCCGGGTTCAAAATCAGGATCTCATCTTGATGCACAAAGCCCAAAGAGCGCCGCACCTGCTCATCAAGCATATCGGGATCGAGATGATCGGGCCGCAATAAAGCCACACGCGCTTCAAGGGCCGCGCGCTTCTGAGCAATCTGGGTGGCTTTTCTTTCCATGATCTCCGTTTGCCGCGACAAATCCCGCAAAGCCAGAAAGCCTAGCTGGCCCATGATGGAATGAACCAGAAAATAGCCCAAAAGCAAAACAAGAACGGCCGGAATCATGGCCCTATGCATGCGGCGGCTGATGGAAATGGATGAACGCATAAACGAATCGAATCACATGCACGAACCGAGATCAAGGAAAAAGATGATCTACGGCTTTTTCTGGCTCTCTGGCGGATAGACATTCTAGATGGATATGCACTTTTTTGGTTCGTTTTGTGTTGACTTTGTACCAATATGGTTATATTCCTTCTGATGAAGGAGAAACAACCCATGAACCATGATCAGATTCTCGATGATATTCTCCGCCGCGAAGGGGGCTTTGTGGATGATCCGGATGATCCCGGCGGCCCCACAAATCTTGGGATCACCCTGAAAACACTGAGCGATTGGCGTCAGGCCTCGGTCGATGTTGATGATTTGCGGGCCATGAGCCGCGATGAGGCCAAACAGATTTATGCGGCCCGCTATATCAAAGACCCGGGGCTGGACCGCCTGCCCCCGGCTGTGCAACCCATTTTGATTGATGCTGCCGTTCATATGGGACCAACCGAGGCCATCCGGCTCTTGCAAAGGGTACTGAATGCGGTGAGCGGCCCCGCCATCGCGGAAGATGGCCTGATGGGCCCCTTGAGCCGGACGCGGGCGCAATCGGAATATGAACGCCTTGGACCGGCCTTTCTGGCAAGCCTGCTCGAAGAACGTCGCCGTTTTTATTTTCGCCTCACCGCTCGCCGCCCGGTTCTGGCAAAATTCTTGCGAGGATGGCTCAACAGATTGGCCGATTTCAACGTTGAAAAGAGCCTGTTGAACTCTCGCGAAAGGGGGCTGGCCTGATGCCCCTGCCCCTCATCACCGGGCTTGCCGATAAACTATTCGGCATTGTTGACAGCCTTGTCACCGACAAGGATCAGGCCGCCCTTTTAAAACACGAGCTCGACATGACCTTGTCGAAGCTCAATCTGGCGCAAATGGCCGTCAATGCCGAGGAGGCTAAGCACGGCTCGTTGTTCGTAGCCGGCTGGCGGCCTTTCATCGGCTGGGTGTGTGGCGCAGCTTTGGCATGGGAGTTCATCGGCGCGCCGGTTGGGCAGTGGGCGCTCACCGCAGCCGGGCTGGAACTAACCTATGCCCTGCCCCAAGTGGCATCGGGCGATTTGATGGAACTGGTTCTGGCGATGCTGGGCCTTGCAGGCTTGCGCAGCTATGAAAAACGCGCGGGTGTTTCCCGAACCCGGATCAGATAATCAGTGCCAAATAAAAAAGGATGCGGCTTTCACACCGCATCCTTTTTCTGAGCTTAACCTAACAAGCCCCTGTTTTTAATTATTTTTGTTTCAGTGCATAAAGGCCCGCATAATCGGCGGCACTTGAAAGCTCTTCTTCGATCCGGATCAACTGATTATATTTTGCCAAACGATCGGACCGCGCCAGCGAACCGGTTTTGATCTGTCCGCAATTAGTGGCCACCGCCAGATCGGCGATGGTTGAATCTTCGGTTTCACCCGAACGATGTGACATCACCGCCGTATAGCCAGCCCGATGCGCCATATCAACAGCGGCCAGGGTTTCGGTCAATGTTCCAATCTGGTTCACCTTGATCAGAATGGAATTGGCGATCTGTGATGAAATCCCCCGCGACAAGCGCACGGGATTGGTGACAAACAGATCATCACCCACCAATTGCACCTTTTGACCAAGGCTTTTGGTCAGCGCCGCCCAGCCATCCCAATCATCTTCGGCCATGCCATCTTCGATGGAAACGATGGGATAATCCGTGACCAGCTTTTCCCAATAGGCCACCAATTCATCAGAGCCAAGGGTTTTGCCCTCGCCCGCCAACACATATTTGCCATCCTTGTAAAATTCGGTCGAGGCGGCATCCATCGCTAAAAGCACATCTTCGCCAGCGCGATAGCCGGCATCGGCTATGGCTTCCATGATCACATCCAAAGCCTGATTTGTACTATTGAGCGCCGGGGCAAATCCCCCCTCATCGCCCACCGAGGTGGACAAGCCCATCTTGCCAAGCTTTTTCTTCAGAGCATGAAACACTTCCGCCCCCATGCGCACGGCATCGGCCATGGTGCCCGCGGTAACCGGCATGATCATGAATTCCTGCACATCGATGGCATTATCGGCATGTTCGCCGCCATTGATGATATTCATCATCGGCAAGGGCAATACCCGCGCCGAAGGGCCGCCCAGATAGCGATAAAGGGGTTGCCCCAAACCATCGGCAGCCGCCTTCGCCATGGCAAGGCTGACACCCAGAATGGCATTGGCCCCAAGCCTGCCCTTGTTTTCCGTGCCATCTAGATCGATCATGATCTGATCGAGCTCCACCTGATCTTCGGCATCAAGGCCCGAGAGGGCATCGAAAATCTCGCCATTCACGGCTTCAACGGCTTTCAGAACGCCTTTACCGCCATAGCGGCTGCCACCATCGCGCAATTCGATGGCTTCATGGGCACCGGTGGACGCCCCCGAAGGCACGGCCGCGCGGCCAAAACCGCCATTATCAAGGATGACATCCACCTCGACCGTGGGATTGCCGCGAGAATCGAGAATTTCACGACCAATGATATCAAGAATGGCACTCAAGATGATTTCTCCTGAAAAGCGCAATATTATAAGGAAAGAGTCTGCCTATCCCTACTCTGTTCAGGGCCTTTCGGGCAACTGCCTTGGCCACATGTTCTAAAGATTAAAGGCCGATTTCGCTGCTTTCGAGATCAATTTTCGTTCAGACGGATCAAGATCTTCATGGGTGGCTTCGGTGATGCCAAATCCGGCTTCAGCGGGCAGCAAAAAGCGCCTTTGCCCCGGCCCGATGATTTCCGGGATGATGGTGATGATCGGGGTTCGGCGCGCCTGCTGCATGGCTTCGGCCACCGTTTGGGCCCGCGATAGCTTCATCAGATTGAGCCGGGTGGGAAACATCAGGGGCCGCGTGCCCTTTTCCCAAGCCTTGAGCAGGTCTGAAGGCCGCCACCAATCAAGGTGAATATTTTCAATGCCATCCGATGATGGCCTTTGGCCTATGGGTGCGGGTGCCAGATAAAAGCGGGTATCAAAGCGTTTTGGCGATAATTCCGGGGTGATCCAATGGGCAAAGGGCACCAGTTCATCGGGCCGAAACAAAAGCCCCGCCCGCCGAGCAAAAGCCGATAATGTCAACCCCCCACCCTGCAAGGCATGGCGATAGCGCTGGGCCAGATGCTGGCGTTTCACATCGCTCAAGCGTCCGGATTGCAGCCGGGCGCGCAAAAGGCCGGTTTCTTCAAAAAGCTCACGCAGGGCGGCCAGACGATAGGCATCATGAGGGCCCAAACGCCGGGCGCCTTTTCCCGCAGGACGTTCGATATGCCTGATGAGGGCGGCGCTGGCATCGCCAGGATCCACCCGCCCACCGGGAAAAACCATCATACCGCTGGCAAAGCGCATGGCACGGCTGCGCTCCACCATCAGAACCTCAAGCCCATCAATCCCATCGCGCACCAGCAAAAGCGATGCTGCCGGGGCCGCGCGCACAGGCTTGAAACCATGGGCCATAAGGCTCATGCGTTCACCGCTTCCAAAACGCCATCAAGGCTTCCGAGGGCATCGATCAGGGCCGGGGTGACACGATAATATCCCGCCAGATCGATGGTGACATCCCCACCCCCGCTCAAAGGGACGATCAGGCTGATCCGGCCGCGACCCCCTTTGAAATGATCGGTCTGGCTTTTGATCTCCGGTAAAGGGCGGGCATCGCTGATCACGATATCGAGGACGGATTCCACCTGTTCGGCAATGGTTTCCAGCGAGATGATGGATTTCGCCGATAATCTGACCGCATCATCATCGGGCCGCCTGCGCACCTCGACATCAAGAACGACAGGCGCACCCTTTTCAGCCAGAATCCGGGCATTATCCAAGCCATCTTCAAACACCATCACCTCGAACCCGCCCGAAGCATCAGACAGGACAAACACCCCGAAGGGCCGGTTTTTAACCCGCGATCTCCGCTCTCCATAGCTTTCGATGGCCCCGGCCATCTTAACGGTCATGCCCGCATAATCGGGGCCGGAGGTGACTTCGGCGGCAGATTTCACCCGATAATGATGCAAGATGGTGGCATAGCTATCCAAAGGATGTGCCGACAGATAAAACCCCACCGCCGAAAGCTCTTTGGCCAGCAAGGTGGCGCTATCCCATGGCTTTACAGTGGGAAGCTTGGGGCGCTGATCAAGATCTGGGCTGCCATCCGCAGCCGCAAACAGGCTGGTCTGATTGCTTTTTTTCATCGCCATGGTGGCCTGGGCATGACGCATCAGAAAATCCGATGCCTCAACGATCCGCGCCCGATTGGATTCCAAGCCATCAAAAGCCCCGGCGGCGGCCAGATGATCGATCTGGCGACGATTGATCAGGCTGGGGTCCAAACGTTCGGCAAAATCATAAAGATCCGTATAAGGGCCATGGGCCGTGCGCTCGGCAATGATCTGCTCCATCGCCTTTTCCCCCACCCCCTTGATGGCAGCCAAAGCATAGCGAACACATAAGCCTGCTTTGGGATCATCGGCGGCAGACGGCGGTGCATCTTTTTTCACGGGGGCCTTTTCCACCCGGAAATGAACGGCAGAAGCATTGACATCGGGGGGCAGCAGATCGATGCCCATTTTCACGAGTTCTTTTTTGAACATCCCAAGCTTATCGGTATTGTTCATATCAAGGGTCATGGTAGCGGCCATGAACTCAACCGGGAAATTCGCCTTCAGATAGGCTGTGTGATAGGCCACAAGGGCATAGGCGGCGGCATGGGATTTATTGAACCCATAGCCTGCGAATTTTGCCAGAAGATCGAAAATTTCATGGGCTTTTTCATCCGGCACAGCTTTTTCGCGCGCGCCGCTGATGAAACGATCCCGCTGCTTATCCATTTCCGCAGCGATTTTCTTGCCCATCGCCCGGCGCAGCAGATCGGCTTCGCCCAGGCTATAGCCCGCCATCACTTGGGCGATCTGCATCACCTGTTCCTGATAGATCGCAATGCCATAGGTTTCTTCCAGAATATGGGCGATCATCGCATGGGGATAGATCACCGCCTCCTTGCCATGCTTGCGGCTGATATAGGTGGGGATATTTTCCATAGGCCCAGGGCGATAAAGCGCCACGATAGCGATGATATCCTCGAATTTATCGGGCTTCAGCCCCTTCAGCATCGCCCGCATCCCGGTCGATTCAAGCTGGAACACACCTGCGGTATCGCCATCGGCCAAAAGCGCGAAGGTTTTGGGATCATCAAGGGGCAAAGATGACAGATCGATG
Organism: Iodidimonas sp. MBR-22; assembly: GCF_029946565.1. Classification (NCBI taxonomy): domain Bacteria; kingdom Pseudomonadati; phylum Pseudomonadota; class Alphaproteobacteria; order Iodidimonadales; family Iodidimonadaceae; genus Iodidimonas; species Iodidimonas sp. MBR-22. Next base: position 81,230 of record NZ_JARKVQ010000008.1, on the reverse strand, counting down.
CGCATCCCCCGTTCGGCAATATAATGGATGGCATAATCAAGAACGGTAAGGGTTTTGAGCCCTAGAAAATCGAATTTCACAAGCCCCGCCTGTTCCACCCATTTCATATTGAATTGGGTGACCGGCATGGGCGAACGGGGATCGCGATAAAGCGGCACCAGTTCATCAAGGGGGCGATCCCCAATCACCACCCCGGCAGCATGGGTGGAGGCATGACGATAAAGACCTTCGAGCTGCAAAGCTCGGTCGATCACCTGCGCGGTCAGGGGATCTTCGCGCCGGGCTTCCCGCAGACGGGCCTCACCCGCAATCGCTTCGGCCAGGGTTTTGGGATCGGCGGGATTGTTCGGCACCAGCTTGCACAAGCGATCGGTCACCGGATAGGGCTGTTGCATCACCCGGCCCACATCGCGCAAAACTGCCCGCGCCTGTAATTTCCCAAAGGTGATGATCTGGGCCACCTGATCAAAGCCGTATTTATCCTGAACATAGCGGATGACTTTTTCCCGCTTGTCCTGACAGAAATCGACATCGAAATCGGGCATGGAAACCCGTTCGGGATTGAGAAACCGCTCAAACAGCAAGGAAAAACGCAAGGGATCAAGATCCGTGATCCGCAAGGCCCAGGCCACCAAAGACCCGGCCCCCGATCCACGCCCCGGCCCCACCGGAATCCCATGATCCTTCGCCCATTTGATGAAATCGGAAACGATCAGAAAATAGCCCGGAAAGCCCATATCATTGATGACGCCAAGCTCATAATTCAGACGTTCATGATAGGGCTTTGCTTTTTCCGATTTGGCGGCCTCATCATCCTGTTCGTGATAAACTGACTGATCGAGCCGCTCCAGCAGGCCCGCTTGCGCTTCGGTGCGTAAAAGCTCGGCTTCGGAAAGGCCGGTATGGGAAGCAAAATTGGGCAGGATCGGCGCTACGATATCAAGCTTATAAGCGCAGCGCTTGGCGATGATCAGGCTATTGTCGATGGCTTCGGGCAGATCGGCAAATAAAGCCTGCATCCGGGATGCCGATTTAAACCCATGCTCGGGCGTCAGCCGCCGCCGTTCGGGGGTCTCGACATAGGTGCCTTGGGCAATGCACAAAAGCGCATCATGGGCTTCATACATTTTTTCATCGGGAAAAAAGCATTGATTGGTGGCGATCAGGGGAAGATCGCGGGCATAGGCCTGATCCAGAAAAACCGGCTCGGTCGTCTTTTCCTGCGGCAGGCCATGGCGTTGCAGCTCGATATAAAGCCGGCCGGGAAAAAGCGCTGTCAGATCATCAAGAAGGGCATTGGCTTTATCCATCTGGCCATCATGGATCAAATGGCCGATAGGGCCAAAAGCCCCGCCGGTGAAGGCGATCAGCCCATCCGTGCGCCCCGGTTCCTTCAAGGCTTCAAGGGTGATATGGGCCGGTTCATAGCCATCGCTTTCCAGATGCGCTTTTGATACCAGCTTCATCAGATTGCCATAGCCGATCTTGTTTTTCGCCAATAAAGCAATGGATTGTGGATCGGGTTTGCGGCCATTGGACGGCCCCGCCTGATAGGGATTGAGCAGCGGTAAGGTCACCCCGATGATCGGCTGCACACCGGCAGCGGCCATGGTTTGGGAAAATTCAAGGGCACCGAATAAATTGGCGGTATCGGTGATAGCCACAGCGGGCATCCCCTCAGCCTTGCACAAGCTGGCCAAATCCTTGATATGGATCGCCCCTTCCAGCAGGGAATAGGCCGAATGCACCCTTAAATGAACGAAATCCGCACAGGCCATCAGCTTCAACCCGCCTTTATTTCCAGCCAACGATCACGGCACCCATGATCATCATCGCCAGCACCGGCATGCCTTCATTGATGGCGAAAAGCCGGATCGATCTATTTTCAAACACATAAACCGGTAAAGCCGCAGGCACCGAAATCATCAGGCTGGCGAACAGCCCCATCAGCGCCCCCATAAACCAATGGGTGATGCCCAGCAAATGCGCCAGCAAAGCCAGCCCCAAAGCCAGAATGAGCGCCGCCAAAAACGCATAGAGCAAGGCCGGAAACATCCCGCGCTGCTCGATATCTTCGGCACCAAAGCGGTTCTCATCCATCCAGCGCCGCCCCAAAGCCAGCGGCGAATACCACAATGCGGCCACCCCCATATAGATGATCGCCGCAATGGCAATGGCCGGATAATTTAATTGAAACAGGATCATGATGGCGGCTCCCACTTGCAAAAGGATAGTTCTTTATACGCGCTGGGGCTACACAAGAGAAGGAAAACACATAACCCTTCGCTTGCATTCGGGGCATCAATCCGTGAGCAAACGCCCTTCGCGCAAGGTGAGAATGCGATCCATCCGCCCGGCCAGACCGGGATTATGGGTCGCCACCAAAGCCGCCAATCCCTGTTCCCGGGCAACATCCACCAATTCGTTCATCACCCGCCCGGCGGTGGATTCGTCCAGATTGCCCGTGGGTTCATCGGCCAGCAAAACCGCCGGTTTATTGGCCAAGGCGCGGGCGATGGCCACGCGCTGCTGCTCGCCGCCCGAAAGCTGCCCGGGGCGGTGATGCAAGCGATCCGCTAACCCTAAGCGGCTGAGGCTTTCGGTTGCCCGGGCCTCGGCTTGCGGTTTAGGCACCCCGGCAATGGTGAGGGGCATGGCGACATTTTCAAGGGCGGAAAATTCCGGCAAAAGATGATGGAATTGATAGACAAAGCCCAGCTTTCCAAGCCTCAGCTTCGTGCGCTCCCGCTCGGAAGCGGTGGCGCAGGGCGTGCCTTCGATCCACACTTCGCCGGAAGTGGGGCGTTCCAGCAAGCCCGCGCTGTGCAAAAGGGTGGATTTGCCGGCCCCGCTCTGCCCCATCAGCCCAACGATCTCACCGGGTTCGACAGACAGGCTGACATCATGCAGAACCTCAAGGCTGCGCGGCCCCTGACGATAGATTTTTGTGAGCGCGACGATGGCGATGGCGGCGGTCATTCATACCTCAAAACATCAACGGGATCGAGACGCGCCGCCCGCAAGGACGGGGGCAAGGTGGCGAGAAAAGACAAAACCAGCGCCATGGATACGATGATCACCACTTCCACAGGATCGACGAGCGCCGGAATTTCCGACAGGAACCGCACCTCGGCATTCCACAGATCGGTCCCGGTCAGAACTTCAAGCAAGGATTTGATCGCCTCGATATTGAGACAGAACAGCACCCCGATAATGACCCCCAAAGCCGTGCCCACCACCCCCACGCTCGCGCCCGATATGATGAAAATCCGCATGATCGAACCCTGGCTCGCCCCCATGGTGCGCAGGATCGCCACATCCCGGGCCTTGTCTTTCACCAGCATGATCAGGCTGGAAATGATATTGAAGGCCGCCACCACGATGATCAGGGTGAGGATCAAAAACATCACATTGCGCTCCACATCAAGCGCCGACACAAGGCTTTGATTGGTTTGCCGCCAAGTGGTCACATAGCTCATCGCGCCTGCCGCCTGATCGATGGGGGCAAGATAGCGCTCCACATCTTCAGGGCGCTCCACCATCACCTCGATATTGGTGACCGCATTGCCATAGCGAAAAAATGTCTGGGCTTCGGCTAAGGGCATGCCGATAAACAGATTATCAAAATCATAGATCCCCACATCAAGGGTGGCCGCCACCTCAAAGGCGATCCCCCGGGGCAAGGAGCCAAAGGGCGTGGCGGTAAAGCTTGGGGCGATCAGCGTCACTTCGTCACCGGCATCAACGCCCAGGCTGCGGGCCAGACGATAGCCCATGACGATGGTGCGTTCAAAATCAAGACGCTGCAAATTTCCGCTGCGAATGGTCATGCCATCGAGCTTCGAGAAATCGAGGTCTTCATCAGGCAGGCCGCGCACAAAAGCGCCCGAAGCCCGGCCATCCTTGATCGCCATCACCTGTGCATGAATATAGGGCGAGGCTGATACCACCCCATCCACCTTGCGAATGGCTGTGCTGATGGCCCCATAATCAACGATTTCATTGCCCACGCCGGAAACGATGACATGGCCATTAAAGCCCAGAAGCTTCGAGACCAATTCGGCACGAAAGCCATTCATCACCGACATCACGATGATCAGGGTCGCCACCCCCAGCATGATCCCTAAAAAAGAGAAAATGGCAATGAGCGAGATAAACCCATCCGAACGGCGTGCGCGCAGATAGCGCATCGCCACCGACCATTCAAAGCGCGAAATCAAAAGACCTCATCCCTTTCCACCCGCCAGCTTGGCAAAAGCGGCTTCGGCTGTCAGTTCTTCGCGTTCGCCGGTGGCCCGGTTTTTCAGTTCCACCACCCCGGCTTTCAGCCCGCGCGGCCCCAGCATCACCTGCCATGGCAAACCGATCAGATCCATCTTGGCGAATTTGCCGCCCGCGCGTTCGGCGCTATCATCATAAAGAACATCAACACCCGCGCGGCCCAGCTTGTCATAAAGATCATCGCAGGCGGCAGCGCAGGCCGGATCATCGCCGCGCAGATTAATCAGTCCCACCCGCCAAGGGGCCACGCTTTCAGGCCAGATGATGCCATTATCATCATGGCTGGCTTCGATGATCGCCCCCACCAGCCTTGATACCCCAATGCCATAAGAGCCCATATGCACGGTGATCTTCTCGCCATCCGCGCCCTGCACCACAGCCCCCATGGGTTCAGAATATTTGGTGCCGAAATAGAAAATATGGCCCACCTCGATCCCCCGACCGGTCATGAGCATATGATCAGCAGGCACATTCTGGCCTTTGGGATCGTGCATTTCCTCGGTCGCGGCATAAAGGCTGGTCCAATGATCGACGATGGGCTGCAGATCGCCATCATAATCGATGTCTTCGCCTGGAATTTCAAAGCGGTTGAAAGCATGATCATAAAAAACCGCACTTTCCCCGGTGGGGGCCAGCACGATGAATTCATGGCTCAGATCGCCACCAATAGGGCCGGTATCGGCGCGCATGGGGATGGCCCGCACGCCAAGGCGGGCAAAGGTGCGCAGATAGGCGACAAACATCCGGTTATAGGAACGCCGCGCCGCCGCCTCATCCAGATCGAAGGAATAATTATCCTTCATCAGAAATTCACGACCCCGCATGACCCCGAAACGCGGGCGGATTTCATCGCGGAATTTCCACTGAATCTGATAAAGATTGCGCGGCAGATCCTTATAGCTTTTGATCGAATTGCGGAAAATATCGGTCACCTGCTCTTCATGGGTGGGACCAAAAAGCATTTCCCGCTCATGGCGATCAACGATCCGCAACATTTCAGGGCCATAGGCATCATAGCGGCCCGATTGCCGCCACAAATCAGCCTGCTGCACGCTGGGCATCAGCACTTCCTGAGCGCCGGCGCGATCCTGTTCTTCGCGCACGATCCGTTCCACATTGCGAAGCACTCGCAACCCCATAGGCAGCCAGCTATAGATCCCGGCCGCCGCCTGACGGATCATGCCGCTTCGCAACATAAGCCGGTGGGAAATGATTTGGGCTTCAGCCGGCGTTTCTTTCATTACCGGCAGAAAAAGTTTTGACAGGCGCATGAGCAGCGAATCTTTCTGACATAAAGTGTGGAAGGCAACCGATAACGGTTTATCTTCCTTTTGCCAAACACAATGGACCCAAGGCAAATGCATTCTGATGCGCTATGACGCAATATCCGAATAAAAATGTGGCATATCGGCAACAGCGCCTGAAAAGATGGGCCATAAATCGGCTTTTCGGGTCCGAGACAGGTGACAGGGCAAGGCCTGCTGCGTAACGTTCATCTCGTCGCGTAAGAGGCTTTTAAAAGCTGCGGCGCGGACCAAGTTCAGGGAGGGGAAAACTCTGAATATGAAAATAAAGTCGCCACCAGAAGGCTGACAGGTTCACGGTTTTGTAACCGCGTTTAATAAAGACAGGGTCATGTGATGATCCTGTCTTTTTTTATGGCTATTATCCTTCAGGCATTTGCCTGACTTTTCGCATGTCATCAGATCTTATTGCTTTGAAGGGGCAGATATTTCATGCCCCTTCACGAGCAAAACGATGTTGCAAAAACGACTGGCTTTAGAAATTGGCCCGCAATTCAACACCCCATAAGGGCGGCGGATTGATAAAGCCGGTCAGATTATTGAAATCAATGCCTCCGCGCAGGAATGTTTGATCCGTGATATTGCGACCATAAAGCGCAAAATCAAAGCGACCATCATTCAACTTCGCCCCCATGCGCACGCCACCAACAGCATTGGTGCCATTGCTGAATTCCTGCGAATTATAGAGGAAGAAATTGGATTTCGTGGTCAGCGCCCAATCGGTGAACAGATAAAACTCATGGGATTCACCAAAGGGGATGCCGTAACGGGCTGTCCAATTAGCAATCCAGCGCGGCGCATTCGGAAGACGGTTTCCATCAATGGAAATCAGGCCATCGACAATTGGATTATCGATGACACAGGTCTGCGGACAAACCCCATTAATCCCGCCCGGAAAGGGAACACGAATATCGGGATCATTGATCTTGGTGAAATTATAGCTCATGCCTGCGGTCAGCCTCAAAGCCGAGGTCACAGCCCATTCCGCATCCATTTCAAAGCCCCGACCATCCGAATCCTGTGCATTCAAAAGCCGGGCCGTATTGACATCGCCACCAACCGCCGTGAGCTGCTGATCATCCATATCATAATTGAAGGCCGATACATTGAGCCGCAGGCGATTATCAAACAATTCGGTTTTGAAACCAGCCTCAATAGATAGAATTGTTTCAGAGTCAGCCACCGTGATATCATCTGCAAAGGTAATGCGACCTTGTATGGAAGGCGCGCGAAAGCTCCGGGCAATCCGGCTATAAACTGTGGTATTGCTGCTTAGATCATAATTGACACTGGCATCCCAACTGATCACCTCATCACTTGTGGAGCGAAAACTTAAAGGCAGGGGGCCAGGACCGCCCAAAGTTCTTTCCGCCTGAAAATCCTTATCTTCCTCGGTATAGCGAACGCCACCGGCCACCGTCAGTCTGGGGGTCAGATGAATATCGACCGAACCAAAAATCCCCCAGGCTTCGGTTTGCTGTCTTTGGCTGGCAGCCCCATTCAGAGCGTTATTGTTCAAGGTGTCGAAGCTGAAATTATTGATCCTGATATCATCCGAGAAATAGAAAAAACCGGCTTGGAAATCAAAGATCCCAAGACCTTCACCGGCAACTCTGAATTCCTGGGTCCATTGATCAAGATCAGGCACATCCGAGCCTGAAGCCGAAGGAAAGGGGATGAAACCGGGTCCGAAATTCCCTTCGCCCAAAAATGCAGCACCAAAACCGCCATCAATGTCCCCGCGCCCGATCGGTTTGCTGGCATTTTCGAAGCCGGTAATCGATGTGAAGGTCAAGGGCCCCCGCACATAATCCATGCTCAGGCTAGCGCCCCTTAAATCCAGCCCCTGATCATTTTCGCCGTCCTGGAAAACCTGATCCCGCCGAAACCCGTCCACAAAGCCCCCGCCGGGCGCGATGATATTGGCCCGGAAGATTTCTGAATCGCCATCAAAGCTGCGGGCGTGAAAATTCAGCAAGGCAGAAAAATTTTCTGTAGGCGTGTAGAGAAACTGCACCCGGCCGCCAATATCGTTCAAACGGCCCAATTCCAAAGTATTGGCAGGCGCATTTTCCGCCAGATTATCAATATAATCATCCTGATGCTGTAATCGCCCGGAAACGCGCGCCGCCAAAACACCATCAATGATCGAGCCACCCATGGCGCCTTCAAATTGGAAGCTGTTGAACCGTCCATAGCTGGCCAGGGCATAGGCATCGAATTCATGGGTTGGCTTGCGGGTTTCAATCTTTACGATCCCAGCCGGTGTGTTGCGACCAAAAAGCGTGCCCTGCGGACCACGCAAAACTTCGATCCGTTCGATATCGAACATCATCTGACTTTTGAGAAGGACATTTTCTTTCACAACACCATCGACATAAATCCCAACCGGCTGTGAAGCATTCAGATCAAAATCTGTATTGCCAAGGCCACGAATATAAAAGCGCGGCATGATATTCCCATTCGAGCCTTCGGCATTAAGACTGGGAACACGCCCGGCCAAATCGCGAATATCTGAACCCGGTGATGTTAAAACATCCAAAGCATCACCGCCAAATGTTGCTACCGATGATGGAACATCACGCAAAGATTGTGTGCGCTTTTGTGCCGTCACCATAATTTCTTCAAGAACCAGAGATCCCTCTCGTGAAGAGTTCTGTTCAGACTGCGTAGTCGTTGATTCATCAGACTGTAAAGTTTCAGCTATTGAAAAAGATGGACAACTGATTATAAATATTGAGAATAAATTTCTTGAAAAACGAGAGTATAGCTTAGGAGTTTTTGTCTGTTGATTTGGCATTTTTGTAGACCTTTCCTTCCTGAACACATCAGAAATTCCATTACTACAAAATAATTTGGTGTTTAACCAGAATTACCGAATTAAATTTTTAAGGCAAAACGCTGACGATTATATTTATTTCCAAACAATCATTAAAATATTTAAAGTAGTAAAAACAACAAACAGAGCAGGCCCTTAGGCGATAAATATATAAAAAAACACCCACAAAATCGCGGCGATGATGCTGGCAGCCCCGGCTTTTCGCCAGATCATCGGGCGCACGGGGGCGCTTCCCGGGGTTCCGGGGATCGTGTCATCGGTCGATTCATCTTGTGATGTGACGCCGATAGGCAGGGCCATGAAAAAAACCAGCCACCACAGCACAAGATAAACCATTATTCCCGTTACATAAGACATGCTTGATCCAGATCAGACCTGTTCGATTTCAACCAGAGTTCCGTTGAAATCCTTCGGGTGCAAAAAAAGCACCGGCTTGCCATGGGCCCCGATCTTTGGCTCATCATCACCCAATATCCGCAAGCCATCCGCCAAGAGCCGATCCCGGGCCGCATAGATATCATCCACCTCATAGCACAGATGATGAATACCCCCGGCAGGATTGCGCTCCAGAAATTTGGCCACCGGGCTCATTTCGCCCAGGGGATGCAGAAATTCGATCTTGCTATTGGGCAGTTTAACGAAAACCGTGGTCACCCCATGATCGGGCTGATCTTTGGGCGATGACACCTCGGCCCCCAATGTATCGCGATAAAGCTTTGTGGCCGCCTCAAGATCAGGAACCACGATCGCCACATGATTAAGCCGTCCGATCATCATCTGTGCCTTTCGGTGAAGCTATGGATAAAAGCCGTCATAAGGGCTCATCATCAAAGCGGATCACCCGCACGTCAACCTGCGGATTTTTACCGGTTTTGATCCGCAGAAAACGCCGTGCAGCGATACGGGCGCTTTCCGCCACAGTTTTTTCCAGCAGCATTTCCCGGCTCGATAAATTCGTCAGGGCCTGATCGATTTCATCGAGCAGATCGCTTTCAAGGGCACCCCCCGGCTCCATTCCCGCAACGCCTTGGGCGATGATCTCGGGATCACCCAACAAGCTGCCATCATCTTCCTGCAGAATGACAAGGCTGACGAAACCATTTTCCATCAAGCGCCGACGCGCCTGTATGGCTTCATGGTTCACCGCTATCACAGCCTTCCCATCCAGCACCAAACGCCCGGCGGGGGCCTGATCCACCAAAGCCAAAGGCCCCGGCGCCAGACGAATGATATCGCCATTTTTGGGGGCCAATGCGTGGGGCACGCCCAAAGATTTGGCAAAAGCCGCATGATGCTTCAAATGTCGGGCTTCCCCATGCACGGGGATAGCGATCTGCGGCTTGATCCAGCCATACATCCGTTCCAGTTCCGGCCGTCCGGGATGGCCCGAGACATGAATATCGGCATCCCGCTCGGTGATCACATCCACATCCAAAAGCGCCAGTTTATTCATCAGAAAACCCAGCACGCGCTCATTGCCGGGGATGATTTTGGATGAGAAAATCACCGTATCCCCTGCCGCGAGAGAAAGATTGCGATGATCGCCCGCCGCAATGCGTGCCAAAGCGGCTCGGGGCTCGCCCTGCCCGCCGGTGCATAAAATCAGCACTTCATTGCGGGGCAAAGACGATGCCTTGTCCTCGGGCACCGTTTCCGGCCAATCGGGGAGATAGCCGGTTTTCCGTGCCGCCTCGACGATCCGATGCATGGAGCGACCAGCCAGAACGATCTTGCGACCATGTTTTTGCGCTACCTCCGCCACGGTTTTCAGCCGCGCCGCATTCGAGGCAAAGGTGGTGATCACCACCCGGCCTTCCAATGTGCCAACCAGATCGATCAGCGCCGTGCGAACACCTTCTTCCGATCCCGATTGGCGGCTGTTAAACACATTGGTGCTATCGCCGATCATCGCCAGAATGCCGCCATCCCCCATCAGGCCCAGATCGGCCTCTGATGTGGGGCTGCCGATCTGCGGCACATCATCCAGTTTCCAATCACCGGTATGAAAAATGGTCCCATGAGGGGTTTCGATCTTCAGTCCATGGCCTTCAGGAATGGAATGGGCCAAAGGCACATAGGTCACCTTGAAACAGCCCGCTTCCAACGTGCCCCCCACCGGAATGACATGCAATGTCACCTCATTAAGAAGACCGGCTTCGGCCAGTTTTCCCCGCACCAGTTCGGCGGTAAAGGGGGTGGCATAGATCGGGCAACGCAAGCGCTCCCACAAATAAGGAACGGCGCCGATATGATCTTCATGACCATGGGTCAGCACCAAAGCCACCAGATCATCGCGGCGATCCTCGATAAAGCCGGGATCAGGAAACACCAGATCGATGCCGGGCAGCCTGTCATCGCCAAAGGTCATCCCGCAATCAACCATCAACCATTGGCCATTGCACCCGAACAAATTCATGTTCATGCCAATCTCGCCCGATCCGCCCAAGGGGCAGAACACAAGATCGTCGTCTTTCATGCCTTCAAATGTCATCAGAAAAAATCTCAATCCTCATCCGGTACCGGGGTGCATTTATGTTGGTTTTTTAAAAACAACAGTCGCATGCCCGCAATTGTCAGATCATGGTCCACTTGGTCGATGCTTTTCGCCCGACCGTAAAATATCTTTGCCAGACCGCCCGTGGCGATCACCTTCATATCAGCGGCATGTTCAGCGCGCAGGCGCTCATTGATGCCATCAACCAAACCCACATAGCCCCAGAATACGCCCGATTGCATGGCCTCCAGGGTGGAACGACCTGTTACCCGGTCACTCAGCGGGGCTTCAACGGCAATACGCGGCAATTTGGCGGCGGCTTCATGCAGAGCCTTCAGGGATAAATTAATCCCGGGGCTGATCACCCCGCCAAGATAGGCCCCATCGCCGCCAATCACATCAAATGTGGTGGCTGTGCCGAAATCCACAATCACCAAAGGCCCGCCATAGATATGATCGGCCGCCACGGCATTCACCAATCTGTCGGCTCCCACTTCCTGTGGATTATGGACCCGCACATCGACACCTAAATCAACATTGGGATCGCCCACCACCAGCGGATCGCAGCGAAAATAGCGCCGGCACAACAAAACCAGATTGAGCTTGCCCTGCGGCACCACAGTCGCAATCACCGCGCCCTGAATATCGGAGACCGACATTTCAGACAGTTTCAAAAGGGCTGAAATCCAGACCATATATTCATCAGCGGTTCGCTTTTCATCGGTAGAAATGCGCCATTTGCGGATGATCGCCTCGCCATCCAGAAGGGCGAAAACGGTATTGGTATTGCCTTGATCGATCGCTAGTAGCACGGCTCACGCCCCCTTTAGCACCGGAAACACATCACCGGCGGTTATTCTGATCATCCCCGCATGCGGATCAGCCGACTTTCCATCCAATCCCAAAGATCGGGGGCGCAGCAAAAGCGCACCATCATCGGCCAGGCCGCAAAAACGCCCGTGCAATTCAGTCTCTTCAAGGCGCACCACGATATCCGATCCCAAGCCGGTTGCACGGGCCAGCCAATCTTCACGGATCGGGGCGAACCCGTCTTCTTCCCATTGGGCCACGCGGATTTGAGTCGAATGGCTCAGGGCCTTCAGCATATCCAATCGATCGATGGCAAGCCCGATTGCCTTTTGCAACGAAATAGCCGGACGTTCGCTATCATCAGGGGCGTGCAAAAGATTGACGCCCAACCCCATGACCACCCAATCCTGTTCGCTTTCCAGCAAAATTCCGGCAATCTTTGCGCCATCGAGCAGCAGATCATTGGGCCATTTACAGAATAGTCGCCCCGACAGTTCACCCGAGACATGGGTCAGCGCATCATGAAGTGCAAGGGCCGCCACGAAAGACAACTGCGCCCTTTGCGATAAAGGCCGCACCGGACGATAGAGCAAGGAGGCAAATAAATTGCCATCTTTCGAGACCCACTGCCGCCCGCGCCGCCCGCGCCCTTTTTCCTGCACCCGGGCACAAATCCATAAAGGCCCCTGCGCGCCGCTCACCACCCGCCTGCGGGCTTCATCATTGGTGCTATCCACCTGATCAAGCCAAAGGCACGGCACCCCGCCGCCAAGGGCTATCATACCGCTTGGCGCATTAGAAAAGCGATTGTGCTGCAACCCCGGCCGCCACAGTCAAAGGCCAGATCAGCACAAGATGCAAGGGGGAATTGAGCGCCGCTGAAACAAAACCAACAGCCGCAATGCCATTGTCTTTCAATGGTTCGATCGTTTCATTGGGCTCATCGAAATACATCAGCTTTACGATCCGCAGATAATAGACCGCACCCACCGTGGATGTGACAAAGCCCACCACAGCCAGCCAATAGAGCCCGGCATTCACCACCGCCAGAAACACATAGAGCTTGGCGAAAAAACCCGCCAATAAAGGAATGCCGGCCATGCTGAACATCAAGATGGCCATGGCGGCGGCCAAAGCCGGGCGCGATTTTGCAAGGCCCGCCAGATCCGCAATATCTTCGGTCAGGCCATCTTTGCGGCGCATCGACAAGATCAGCGCAAAGGTGCCCGCCGTCATCACCATATAGATCGCCATATACACAAGCACACCCTGCACCCCATCGATGGTGCCGGTGGCAAGCCCGGTGAGGGCATAGCCCATATGGGCAATCGAGCTATAGGCCATCAGCCGCTTGATATTGGTTTGCATCAAGGCCGCGAAAGCCCCCAAAACCATCGAGGCCACAGAAAGCGCAATCACAACCTGCTGCCATTGATCAACCAGATCGGGAAAGGGCACGATCAGGGCGCGGATGAACAAAGCCATCGCCGCCACCTTGGGCGCAATCCCGAAAAAGGCGGTGACGGGTGTAGGCGCACCTTCATAAACATCAGGCGTCCACATATGGAATGGCACCGCAGAGACCTTGAAAGCCAGCCCGGAAATGAGAAAAACGATCCCAAAAATCAGGCCGATGGCATTGGCCCCATCCCCTGCCCCATAAGCGGCGATGGCTTCAAATGACGTGCTCCCCGAAAAGCCATAGATTAAAGAAATGCCATAGAGCATCAGGCCGGAGCTAAGGGCACCCAGAACGAAATATTTCAACCCGGCTTCCGAAGAGCGCAGCTTATCGCGATTGAAGGCGGCGAGGATATAAAGAGACAGGCTTTGCAGTTCCAGACCAATATAAAGGGACAGCAGATCATTGGCCGAAACCATCATCAGCATCCCCAGAACCGCCAGCACGATCAGAACGGGATATTCAAAACGCGCAATCCCCCGTTCCCGCAGATATTGGCCGGAAAGACCAAGGGCAAAAATGGCTCCGGTCAAAATCACGGTTTTCATGAACAGGGCAAAATCATCGGTGATGAAAAGCCCGCCAAAGGCCGTCACCCGGCCCGAGGATGTGGCGATCATGGCAATAAACGCTGCCACAAACAAACCGGAGGCCAGCCAGTTTAAAAGCCCAAAGCTTTTATCTTGATTGAAGACACCGATCATCAAAAGCCCCATGGCCCCCAAAGCGAGGATCAGTTCCGGCAGAACAGTTAGAACGTCTGGCATGTCTCAATCAGTCCTTTATTGGTCATCAAGGGCAGGTTCGGCAGCCTGTACATCGAGAGGATCGGCAAGCGGAGCCGCAATCGAGACCTGATGCGCACGCAACAGCGCCTCGACCGAAGGATTGATCACATCAAGAAAAGGCTTCGGATAAAAACCCATCCACAAAACAACGGCGATCAGTGGCGCGAAAATCGCAATTTCCCGCCCATTCAAATCCCGCAATGCCTTGAGATCTTCTTTGATGAGAGCGCCAAAAAAGATCCTGCGATAAAGATAAAGCATATAGGCTGCGGCCAGAATAACCCCGAGCGCCGCAACAAAGGCAACCCGGCTATCGGCCAGATAAGCCCCGGTGAGCGCGAGGAATTCCCCCACGAAGCCGCTGGTCCCCGGCAGGCCCACAGAGGCCATGGCAAAGATCATGAAGACCAGCGCATATTTCGGCATGATATTGACAAGGCCACCATAGCGCGAAATCTCCCGCGTGTGGAGGCGATCATAAACCACGCCTACACACAAGAATAAAGCGGCTGATACCACACCATGGCTGAGCATCTGAAAAATGCCGCCCCCCACACCCTGCGGATTGAGGGCGAAAATCCCGATGGTCACAAAGCCCATATGCGCGACCGAGCTATAGGCAATCAGCTTTTTCATATCTTCTTGCACTAAAGCCACGAGCGAGGTGTAGACCACCGCCACCATCGACAGGCCAAAGACCAGCCACATCAATGTTTCTGAAGCCTCGGGGAACATGGGGATGGAAAAACGCAAGAAACCATAGCCGCCCATCTTCAGCATCACCCCGGCCAGAATGACCGAACCCGCTGTGGGCGCTTCCACATGGGCATCGGGCAGCCAGGTGTGAACCGGCCACATCGGCATCTTCACCGCAAAGGATGCAAAGAACGCCAGCCAAAGCCATGTTTGCACATGCACCGGGAAATCGGCATCGAGCAAAGTGGGGATATCGGCCGTGCCGGCATCCAGATACATCCACAAGATGGCTACCAGCATCAAAAGCGAACCCAAAAGGGTATAGAGGAAGAATTTGAACGAGGCATAAATGCGCCGCGCACCCCCCCAAACCCCGATGATCAGGAACATCGGGATCAGGCCGCCTTCAAAGAAAATATAGAACAGGAATACATCAAGGGCGCTGAACACACCGATCATCAAGGTTTCCATGACCAGAAAGGCGATCATATAATCCTTGACCCGGCGGGTCACCGATTGCCAGCTGGCCAGAATGCACAAAGGCATCAGGAAGGCCGTTAGAACGATGAACAGCATGGAAATGCCATCCACACCCAGCTTGTAGCGGATCGAGTCTCCGATCCAGGCATGGTCTTCAACAAGCTGAAAGCCAGCTTCGCCCACGTCGAACATGATCCACATGATGACTGCGAGCAAGAGCTCGGCCAATGTGGTGAACATGGCAACATAGCGGATATTCTGTTTTACCTGATCACTCTCGCCACGAATGGAGAGGATCAAAAGCGCGCCAAAAAGTGGAACAAGCAATAGCGCGGTCAGGATGGGCCAATCCGCCATACCTTAAAACCCCCCCCCGGTCAGGACAAAATAGGTGATAACGAGCGCAATGCCGATCAGCATCGCGAAGGCATAATGATAAACATAGCCCGATTGCAGAACCCGCACGCGGCGGGCGGCGGCCATCACCTGCGCGGCGATGCCATCAGGCCCCAATCCATCGATGGTTTTCTGATCCCCCCTCACCCACAGGAAACGACCGATCCAAAAGGCCGGACGGATGAAAATCCGATCATAAAGCTCATCGAAATACCATTTATTGAGCAGGAACTGGTAGGCCGCCGGGAATGTTCTGGCCATCGCTGCGGGCAAGCCGGGCTTTGCGATATAAAAGAGGAAAGAAAGGGCAAAGCCCAAAGCCATCATGCCGGTTGGCAGCCATTTGATCCAGCTTGCAATATGATGGGCTTCATCCATCACATCGCCTTCGGCAGCCACCAGCGATCCCGCCCAGAAGGCCAATCGCCCCTCGCCAATGAAGGCATCGGAAAAAACCACCCCGGCAATCACCGCACCAATCGCCAAGATGGCCAGAGGCACCCACATCACAGCCGGGCTTTCATGCACATGGCTCAGGATTTTCTCATCGGCACGAGGCGTGCCATGGAAGGTCATGAACACCAGCCGCCAGCTATAAAAACTGGTCATGAAGGCGGCAATAACGGTCATCAAAAAGCCAAAGCTCGCTGCCGGATTATGGGTCGCGAAAGCGGATTCGATGATCATATCCTTGGAAAAGAACCCGGCTGTATAGGGAAAGCCGGTGAGCGCCAGCGTGCCCACCATCATCATCAGATAGGTGAGCGGGATCATCTTCGATAAGCCCCCCATCTTGCGCATATCCTGTTCATCCGACATGGCATGAATGACGGAACCCGCACCCAAAAACAGCAGAGCCTTGAAAAAGGCATGGGTGAACAGATGGAAAATAGCCGCCCCATAGGCGGACGCCCCGATAGCGACGAACATATATCCAAGCTGCGAGCAGGTGGAATAAGCAATCACGCGCTTGATATCATTCTGCACAAGGCCAACCGACGCCGCGAAAAAGGCCGTAGCCCCGCCAATAATCATGATCAAAGTGAGCGCGCCGGGTGCCAGTTCCAAAAGAGGCGACATCCGGGCCATCAGAAAGACCCCGGCGGTGACCATGGTCGCAGCATGAATGAGGGCGGAAACGGGCGTCGGTCCCTCCATCGCATCGGGCAGCCAGGTATGCAAAAACAACTGCGCCGATTTCCCCATCGCCCCAACAAACAAAAGCACCGCAATGGTGGTGAGGGCATGCACATCCATCCCTAAAAAGACAAAGCGCGCATCCGCAAAGCCCTCAAGAGATTGGAAAATATCTTCGAAAATCACGGAACCGGTGAGCAGGAAAAGGGCGAAAATGCCCAGGCTGAACCCAAAATCCCCCACCCGATTGACCACAAAAGCCTTGATCGCAGCGGCATTGGCACTGGGTTTTTTGAACCAGAAACCGATCAGCAGATAGGACGCCAGGCCCACCCCTTCCCAGCCAAAGAACATCTGCACCAGATTATCACTGGTCACCAGCATCAGCATCGCAAAGGTAAAGAGCGAGAGATAGGCAAAAAAGCGGGCGCGATGGGGATCATGGCTCATATAGCCAATGGAATACCAGTGCACCAGCGCCGACACCGTATTGACCACCACCAGCATCACCGCTGTCAGGCTATCGATATAAAGCGTCCAATCAAAGCTGAGGCTGCCCGAGCGCACCCATTCCAGCACAAGAATGCGATATTGATTATGATCAAAGGCAACATCCTTCAGCACAAAAGCCGAGAGAATGGCGGATAAGGTGACAAGGCCCGTGGTGATGGCCATGGCGCCGCGATCCCCGATTTGTCTGGCAAACAGACCGGCTATCAGGAAGCCCAGCAAGGGGCCGAAAACGATGATATGAAATTGAGACATCTGGTTCAGCCTTGCATCTGGTTGATCTGCTCAACCGCGATGGTTCCGCGATTACGGAAATACACAACGAGAATGGCCAATCCGATGGCCGCTTCCGCAGCCG
This sequence comes from Iodidimonas sp. MBR-22, assembly GCF_029946565.1. Lineage (NCBI taxonomy): Bacteria > Pseudomonadati > Pseudomonadota > Alphaproteobacteria > Iodidimonadales > Iodidimonadaceae > Iodidimonas > Iodidimonas sp. MBR-22. The sequence goes on along the minus strand of NZ_JARKVQ010000008.1, from coordinate 63,675 downwards.
CGACCGTCAGCACGAACATGGCGAAAACCTGCCCGGTGAGGTCATTCAGATAGGAAGAAAAGGCAACGAGATTGATGTTCACCGCCAACAGCATCAATTCGATCGACATCAAAATGATGATGACGTTCTTTTTGTTGAGGAAAATTCCGAAGATCCCCAGCGTGAACAAAATCGCCGCAACCGTGAGAAAATGGCCGAGACCGATCTCCATGAATACGTCCTTCTCCAGAGTTGTCCGAATGGCAGATGAGGATCAGATCCCCTCACCCACATTCACTTTTTTGATCTCGATGGTATCTTTAGAATTTCTGCGGTTTTGCGCTGATATATCCTGACGTTTCACCCCGGGCCGACTGCGCAGGGTGAGGACGATGGCACCAATCATCGCCACCAAAAGCACCAGCCCGGACGCCTGAAACACATAAAGATACCGGGTATAGAGAACAGAGCCCAAAGCCGCCGTATTGGTAAGATCGGGATCAGCCGTTAAAGCCGGAGCGGCATCGATGGCCGGTGTCAGTTGCCAGGCCCCCACAACCATCAAAAGTTCAACCAGCAGGATCAAACCCACCAGCGTGCCGATGGGCAGATATTGCAAAAAACCCTCGCGCAGCTCGACATAATTGATATCAAGCATCATCACCACGAAAAGGAACAAAACGGCCACCGCGCCCACATAAACGATCAACAGGATCATTGCCAGAAACTCGGCCCCCAAAAGCAGGAACAAAGCCGCAGCATTGAAAAAGGCCAGGATCAAAAACAAAACCGAATGCACGGGATTGCGTGAAGAAATGACCATGAACCCCGATAAAACCGTGATCGAAGCAAACAGATAAAACGCCAGAGCGGTCAAACTCATTGCCATGTCCCCCGCGTTTTTTCCAAAGTCTGGATGGTGCACATCTCGCGCCCCCTGATGATCAGCATATGTGGCTTCATTCTCATGAGTTTGGCCCCGAACGGGCCGTGGATCGTTTCCTAACGATAAGGCGCATCCTGCGCAAGGTTCGCGGCAATCTCGCGTTCCCAGCGGTCGCCATTATCAAGAAGTTTTGTTTTGTCGTATAAAAGCTCTTCACGGGTTTCCGCCGCAAATTCAAAGTTCGGCCCCTCAACGATGGCATCCACCGGGCAGGCTTCCTGACACAATCCGCAATAGATACACTTCACCATATCGATATCATAGCGAGTGGTACGCCGAGAGCCATCTTCGCGCGGTTCGGCTTCGATGGTAATCGCCAATGCCGGGCAGATGGCTTCGCATAATTTGCAGGCGATGCACCGTTCCTCGCCATTGGGATAGCGCCTCAACGCATGCTCACCCCGAAAACGAGCCGAAAGCCGACCTTTTTCATAAGGATAATTGATAGTTGTTTTGGGCTTCCACATATAGCTGAAGGTCAGCCCCATGGCCTTAACGAATTCCCATAAAAGGAAGCTGCGCGCCGTTCTGTCCAGAAAGGCAATCATGATCTTACCCGCCTCTCTTAATTACCAATATAGCCAAATGCCATGCCCCAGCCGGTGTAGAAAACCACCGCCGCCAAAGACAAAGGCAAAAACACTTTCCAACCCAGCCGCATGAGCTGATCATAGCGATAGCGCGGCACCGTTGCTTTCACCCAGGCAAAGATGAAGAAGAAGAAACAGATCTTGCCGATCATCCACAGCGGGCCGGGAATGAAATCAAGGGCCGGAATAGGCGCATACCATCCACCGAAAAAGAGCACGGAGGTGAGCGCGCACATCAGCAGAATATTGCCATATTCCCCCAGCCAGAACAGCGCGAAGGCCATCGAGCTGTATTCCACCTGATAACCGGCCACCAATTCCGCTTCGGCTTCGGGCAGATCGAAAGGCGGACGATTGGTTTCCGCCATAGCCGAAATCAGAAAGATCACGAACATTGGGAAAAACCAGATGAAATGCCATTGCCAGAAGCCGCCAGCCTGATTTTCGACGATGGCCGAAAGATTGGTAGACCCCGCATAGCTGATCAAAGTGACCAGAACAAAACCCATCGAGACTTCGTAAGATACCATCTGCGCCGCCGAACGCAGCCCGCCCAAAAAGGCATAGCGGGAATTTGAAGCCCAGCCCGACATGATGATCCCATAAACCCCCAAAGAGGAAATGGCAAAGATATATAAAATCCCCACATTGATATCTGCCAGAACCGCCCCGACATCCCAGGGAATAACCGCCCAACCGATCAGGGCCAGAACAAAGGTGAGCATCGGCGCCAGAATGAAGATGCCCTTGTTGGCGCCCGAGGGAACAACGGTTTCCTTGATGAAAAGCTTCAGACCATCGGCAAAGCTTTGGAAAAGACCGAACGGCCCCACCACATTCGGACCCCGGCGCAACTGCATCGCCGCCCAGATCTTGCGATCCGCATAAACCGCAAATGCAACGCCAAGAAGGAGCGGGGCGACAATCGCCATGATCCATGTGACGATGGAAAAAAACCAGGCAGCATCAGTGCCACCATAAATGCCGGCGAGCCATTCAACCATGGGTACCCGTCGCCTCCATTTTCTGACGTTTCACCGCACTGCACTCGGCCATCGTTTTCGAGGCCCGCGCAATCGGATTGCTTTGATAGAAATCGATATGTTTCAGTGGAATAGGCCCTCGGGCTATCGCACCATCAGAGCCGAAATCATCCCATTGGGCCTGCGGACGCACATCCACATCAGCCAGATGCGGCAAGACTTCATAAAGCGCGGAAAGCAGGGCATCAATGCTGTCGAACGGCAAAGGCGCAGGCCCGATTTCCGCCGAAAGGGCACGGAAAATCGTCCAATCCTCGCGCGCCTGCCCGGGCGGGAAGACGGCCCGGTTCGCCAATTGCACCCGCCCTTCCAGATTGAGATAATGCCCCGGCTTTTCCGAATAGGCCGCCGCTGGCAAAATCACATCCGCCTGCTGCACGCCATGATCGCCATGGCTGCCGATATAAACGGTGAAGCAATCGGCAAGGCGCGATGGGTTGATTTCATCCGCCCCCAGCAAAAACACAGCTTTCAATGTCCCAGAGGCAGCATCAGCCAAAATGCCTTCAACGCCACCATCACACACAAGGCCCAAATCCAAAGCACCCACCCGCGCAGCGGCGCTGTGAAGAACATTAAAGCCGTTCCAATCCAGAGACATGAGGCCGAATTTCTCGGCAATATCATGACCAGCCTTCAAAATCGCCGCACCATCCGGACGCGCCAGAGCCTGTTCGCCCAAAATGATCATCGGGCGATCGGCGGCCGCCAGCTTTTTGGCAACCGGATGCTTGCCCGCCAAAATATCGCTTAAAATAGCGGCATCATCGCCAAGCTGCTCAACCGCATAGGTTTGATCAAGGGCCGGGCCGATATTGGCGACTTTCAAACCGCGATGCCGGGTGGCCTTTAGAATCCGGGCATTCAAAATGGCCGCTTCATGGCGCGGATTGGCCCCAACAAGGAGGCAGAAATCCGCTTCCTCGATGCCCGCAATGCCGGTATTGAACAGATAGGATGCCCGCTGGCGGATATCATAGGCCGCACCATTCTGGCGGCATTCAATCCGGCTGGAGCCAAGATTTTTAAGCAGTTCGCGGAAGGCGTAGGTACCTTCAAGCTCATTGAGATCGCCCACCAATCCGGCAATCTGGCTGCCATCAAGGCCCGAGATGCCATCCTTGATCGCGGCAAAGGCTTCCGCCCAGCTGGCTTCCACCAGCTTGCCATCGCGCTTGACATAAGGGCGATCGAGCCGCCCTTTTAAAAGGCCATCACAGGCAAAGCGGGTTTTATCCGAAATCCATTCTTCATTCACATCATCATGATTGCGGGGCAAAATCCGCATCACATCGCGTCCCCGCGCATCGATCCGGATATTCGAGCCCACCGCATCCATGACATCGATGGATTCGGTCTTGATCAATTCCCAGGGCCGGGCATTGAAAGCATAGGGTTTTGAAGTGAGCGCGCCCACCGGGCACAGATCGATCACATTGCCCTGCAATTCGCTTTCCATTGCCTGTTCAAGATAGGTGGTGATCTGCATATTCTCGCCACGATAGATCGCCCCGATTTCGGTGACGCCCGCCACCTCTTCAGAAAAGCGGATGCAGCGGGTGCAATGGATGCAGCGGGTCATGATGGTTTTGACCAGCGGCCCCATATTCTTCTCGGCCACGGCGCGTTTATTTTCATCATAGCGCTTTGCCCCACGGCCATAAGCCATGGTTTCATCCTGCAGATCACATTCGCCGCCCTGATCGCAGATCGGGCAATCCAGCGGATGATTGATCAGCAGAAATTCCAGCACGCCTTCCCGGGCTTTTTTCACCATGGGGCTATCGGTGCGCACTTCCTGACCATCGGCGGCAGGCAAAGCGCAGGATGCCTGTGGCTTGGGTGGTCCGGGTTTCACCTCGACAAGGCACATGCGGCAATTTCCGGCGACCGAAAGACGCTCGTGATAGCAAAAGCGCGGAATTTCAACGCCCGCTTCCTCGCACGCCTGCAAAATCGTCGAGCCGGGCGCAACCTCGATTTCCTTGCCGTTGATTGTCAGCTTTGGCATTCGCGTCTCACCTTAACAGTTTCTTTTGGGTCGAACCTATCGGAGGTCGCGCCCAACAAGGTCTTCATTCGGCAGCTTCGGTCACCTGACGACCATGATAAACATCGATCCGGCGTTCCACCTCATCGCGGAAATGGCGCATCAGCCCCTGAATAGGCCAGGCCGCCGCATCGCCCAAGGCGCAGATGGTATGGCCTTCGACCTGCTTTGAAACATCGAGCAGCATGTCGATCTCTTCTTTTTCCGCCTTGCCCAGCACCAGCCGTTCCATCACCCGCCACATCCAGCCGGTTCCTTCGCGGCAGGGTGTGCATTGGCCACAGGATTCATGCTTGTAGAAATAGCTGAGCCGGGCAATGGCCTTCACGATATCGGTGGATTTATCCATCACGATCACCGCCGCCGTTCCCAGGCCCGATTGCGCTTCCTTCAGGGAGTCGAAATCCATCAACACCGTATCGCAGATGGATTTGGGCAAAAGCGGCACCGATGAGCCGCCGGGAATGACGGCCAGCAGGTTATCCCAGCCCCCCCGCACACCACCGGCATGTTTCTCGATCAGTTCCCGCATGGGGATGCTCATTTCCTCTTCCACATTGCACGGCGTATTCACATGGCCGGAAATACAGAAAATCTTGGTACCCGTATTATTGGGCCGCCCAAAACCGGAAAACCAGCTTGCCCCCCGGCGCAAAATGGTGGGGGCAACCGCAATCGATTCCACATTATTCACGGTGGTTGGGCAGCCAAATACACCCACATTGGCGGGAAATGGCGGCTTCAGGCGGGGCTGGCCCTTTTTGCCCTCAAGACTTTCGATGAGGGCCGTTTCCTCGCCACAAATATAGGCGCCGGCCCCACGATGCACATACACATCATAAGCATAGCCCGAACCGCAGGCATTGCTGCCCAAAAAGCCCTTTTCATAGGCTTGCGCCACGGCCTGCTCCAGCCGTTCAGCCTCGAGAACATATTCTCCGCGAATATAAATATAGGCCGCCCGCGCCCGCATGGCATAGCCCGCCAGCAAAGCCCCTTCGATCAGCTTATGGGGATCATGGCGCATGATTTCGCGGTCTTTGCAGGTGCCGGGCTCGGATTCATCAGCATTGATCACCAGATAGCTTGGGCGACCATCCTTGCTTTCCTTGGGCATGAATGACCATTTCAGCCCGGTGGGAAAGCCTGCCCCCCCCCGCCCGCGCAAGCCGGATTCTTTCATCTCGCCGATGATCCAGTCCTGACCCTTGGCCATGATCTCTTTCGTGCCATCCCAATCACCACGGCTGATGGCCCCATCAATACCCCAGGGCTGGAAGCCATAAAGATTGGTGAAGATGCGGTCCTGATCTTTCAGCATCGCTTTACTCCTTACCCGCTGCGGCGGGAACCATATCGCGCAAGACCACAGGACCCCCTTCAGGGGCAGACGCCTGACGCCCATTTTGCGGACCCGGCGGCGGCACTTCGCCCCGCTTCAGAGCCTTTAAAATCGCGGTCATGCGGTCATAGTCGAGATCTTCATAAAAATCATCATTGATCTGGACCATCGGGGCATTGCAGCAGGCCCCCAAACATTCCACCTCGGTGAGATGAAACAGCATGTCATCCGTGCTTTTGCCCTTTTGCAGGCCCATATCCTTGCAGGCCCGCATCACCTCATCCGATCCCCGCAGCCAGCAGGGCGTGGTGCCGCATAGCTGCACATGATAACGGCCAATGGGCTTTAGGTTGAACATGGTGTAAAAAGTGGCCACCTCAATCACTTGAATTCTGGGCAAGGACAGGATTTCCGCGATTTTCTCAACCGCTTCACTGCTCACCCAGCCGCCATTCTGTGCCTGCGCCAGATAGAGCAAGGGCATCACAGCCGATCTTTGACGACCATCAGGATATTTCGCCAGAATGGTCTTGATTTTTTCCTGATTCTCATCGGAAAAATTGAACGCTCCACCGCTTTCAATGACGTTTAGCATCTCGTCTACCCTTCCTCAGCGGTCAACTTCACCGAACACGATATCGATCGAGCCCAGAACCGCTGGCACATCCGCCAGCATATGACCTTCAAGCATCATGTCCATGGCCTGCAAATGAGCGAAACCGGGCGCCCGGATCTTGCAGCGATAGGGCTTGTTCGTACCATCGGACACCAGATAGACCCCAAATTCCCCCTTCGGCGCCTCCACTGCGGCATAAACCTCACCAGCGGGGATTTTATAGCCTTCGGTATAAAGCTTGAAATGGTGAATCAGGGCTTCCATCGATTGTTTCATCTCGGCCCGACGCGGCGGCGCAATCTTGCGATCCTCGGTCAAAACCTCACCGGCAGGCATCTCGTGAATGCACTGACGCATGATTTTCAAGGATTGCCGCATTTCTTCGACCCGCAAGATGAAGCGATCATAACAATCGCCATGCTTGCCCACGGGAATATCGAAATCCATGCGATCATAAACATCATAGGGCTGCGATTTGCGCAGATCCCAAGCCAATCCGGTTGAGCGCAGCATCGGTCCAGACATCCCCCAATCAAGGGCCTGCTCCTGGCTCACAACACCGATATCCACATTGCGCTGCTTGAAAATCCGGTTATCCACCAGTAGCGTTTCCATATCGGCGATAACCCTGGGAAAGCTTTCGGTCCATTTCCAGATATCATCGATCAGATCGGGCGGCAGATCCTGATGCACCCCGCCGGGGCGGAAATATTTGGCATGCATCCGCGATCCCGAAGCCCGCTCATAAAATTCGCATAAGGTCTCGCGCTCCTCAAAGCCCCACAGGATCGGCGTCAGGGCCCCCACATCCATGGCATGGGTGGTGAGATTGAGGATATGGTTCATGATCCGGGTCAATTCCGCATAAAGCACGCGGATATATTGGCCCCGGATCGGCACATCGATCCGCAGCGCTTTTTCAATGGCCAGCGCATAAGCATGTTCCTGGTTCATCGGCGCGGCATAATCAAGGCGGTCGAAATAGCCAATGGCCTGCAGATAGGTTTTATGCTCGATCAGCTTTTCGGTACCCCGGTGCAGCAGGCCGATATGGGGATCGGTCCGCGCCACAACCTCACCGTCAAGCTCAAGAATCAGACGCAAAACCCCATGCGCCGCAGGATGTTGCGGCCCGAAATTAAGGTGATAGTTCTTGATCTGGCGATCATTTTGCATCATGCGCCTCCCTTTTCAGCGCCATCCGCCTTCTCATCGCCGGGAAGCACTGCGCGCGCGCCTTCCCATGGGCTGAGAAAATCGAAATTGCGAAATTCCTGGGCAAGCTTCACGGGCTCATACACAACACGCTTTTGATCTTCGTCATAGCGCAGTTCAACATAGCCGCTGAGGGGGAAATCCTTGCGCAAAGGATGCCCCTGGAATCCATAATCGGTGAGGATGCGCCGCAAATCGGGATGGCCCGAAACCATAACGCCATACATATCCCACAATTCCCGTTCAAACCAATTGGCAGCCGAGAAAACCGAAACCACCGAAGGCACAGGCGTCCGTTCATCGGCCTCGACCTTGATCCGAACCCGCTGATTGAGATGCATCGACAGCAAATGATAAACCACATCAAAGCGCATGGCACGCTGGGGCCAATCCACCCCGCAAATATCGACCAGAATGCGGAATTTACAGTCGGTATCATCGCGCAGATAGGTCAGAACCTTGACGATCTGATCCGTTCTTGCCGTCACTGTCAGCTCGTCATTGGCGATGGTATAACCCGTCACCTCATTTTCGAGCGCTGTCTCGATATGTTTGCCAAGCTGTTCGAGCGCCGTGGCCGTCATGATCATCATCCGTTCATTGATATCGCGTTCATCATCTGCGCCGCCAAAGCCTTGATCGAGGGCACCCTATGCCCCATCAAAGCCTAGCGGTGCAAGGTGCCGGTGCGACGAATTTTCCGTTGAAGCTGAAGGATTCCATAAAGCAGCGCTTCCGCCGTTGGCGGACATCCCGGCACATAGATATCCACCGGAACGATGCGATCACAGCCCCGCACCACGGAATAGCTATAGTGATAATAGCCCCCGCCATTGGCACAAGACCCCATGGAAATGACATAGCGCGGCTCAGACATCTGATCATAAACCTTGCGCATGGCCGGTGCCATTTTATTGCACAAGGTGCCCGCCACGATCATCACATCGGATTGCCGGGGAGAGGCACGCGGCGCCGCGCCAAAACGCTCCAGATCATAGCGCGGCATATTGGTGTGCATCATCTCGACGGCGCAACAGGCAAGCCCAAAGGTCATCCACCAAAGGCTGCCGGTGCGGGCCCAATTGATCAGATCATCGGCTTTGGCGACCAGAAAACCCTTGTCCGTCAGTTCCGACCGAACATCCTTGAAAAAGGCATCATCTGCGGGGGCGGCAAGACCTTGTGCAGGCGCAACCGATCCTTGGTTCTCTACTCCCATTCCAAAGCCCCTTTCTTCCATTCATAGATGAACCCAACGGTCAATATCCCTAAGAATCCCATCATCGACCAGAAGCCATAAAGGCCGATATCCCCAAGCGCCACCGCCCAAGGGAACAAAAAGGCCACTTCCAGATCGAAAATGATGAAGAGGATCGCAACGAGATAAAAACGCACGTCAAATTGTGAGCGCGAATCCGAAAAAGGGGCAAAGCCCGATTCATAGGCCGAAAGCTTTTCGCCATCGGGATGCTGTTCCGCAAGGAACCATGCAGCGCCAACGAAAATAACCGAAAAAGCGATGGCCACACCCAAAAAGATGAGGATTGGCAGATAGTTCAACAAATAGGTTTCCACGGAACGCTCCGTAAAGAGATCCAAATCGCTTCAGGCTTTATCCAGATGCCCAAGGCCCTTTGGTTTGAAGACAAGGCCGCATCAAGACAGACGCGACGGTTGCGCTATAGCAAAGATGAGGCCGATTTCAAAGCCCGGCATATGCATAAAGGCATGTGAGGATCATAAAAAGAACAATCGACAGGCTTTGGGCCATTTGTCGCATCATTGTGAACAGATAATTCTGCGAACAATTCGCAACTATAATGCTAATATTGAATGGAATGGACATAATATAAATGGAAAAAGTGGCGGGAGTGACGGGACTTGAACCCGCGGCCTCTGGCGTGACAGGCCAGCGCTCTAACCAACTGAGCTACACCCCCGCAATCGCGAAAGTCCGCGCCCTGTTTATCTGGACAGACAAACAGCATCAACGACGACTGGCGGGAGTGACGGGACTTGAACCCGCGGCCTCTGGCGTGACAGGCCAGCGCTCTAACCAACTGAGCTACACCCCCGCAATCGCGTCGTGGCCGTTGAAATAGGCGGGGAATTGATCTCTGTCAACGCAAATATCGCCTTCTTTTTCCAAATAAACTATGAACCAGAGGCTAGAGCCTAGTTTATCCTCTTACAAATAAGCCAGCCCTGCCCCAATCCCAAAAACACTCGATCAAATCGTAAATTTAGTGTCAAAAAAACAACAATCCATCATATTTACCCAGCCAAGCATGGGCAAATCTTGCATTGACTGCAAGAAAAGCTTAACAAGTCTTCAGTTTCTTGGTTGGGGAGGAGCACCTTTTCACGATCCGGTCTTAAAGCGGCTGAGGCTTTGAGAACAATCACTGAAGCATCTGGCTTCAGATACCATTTCCTTCTTCATGAGCCGATAATGGCCGGATGAAGGGCAAGATGGTCTCAAATATGACCGGACAAAGGTTGCTCAAAAAGGCGGAGGGATGCAGGGGCATGTCTCCGCCTTATTTTTTAAGCGCGTGCCTTTAAAAAACTGAAGGCAAGAGCAAAGATCAGCGCCGAGATCAGCATCCCCGATATCAGCAGGCCGGTCATTTTATCAAGGGCCATGGGCAGCAAATCCGGCAGGCTGGCGGCCAGGGCTGCCACGACCCCCACCAGGATGGCAGGCTGGTGGCGCATCAGGCGAAAGACGGCGAAGGGCAACAGCAATTCCACCAGCGCCGCCACAAGCCATAGGAAGCCCCAGCTCTGCTCGAACCAGGCCGCCACATATTGCGGCGTTTGCACCATGAAAACGATAATATCCATGGATTGCCGCACGGCCGTTCCCAATGGCACCTGATTGCCATAAATCATCCCCAGCCAAAAGCCGATGCCATTGACCGCCAGAATGATCAATAGGCTGAACAGGCCCAAGCGCATCATCGAAGCGCCTTTGGCGGTGTCGCGCATTTTTTGTGTTGCATCCATAAAATATCCCCTCGTCATCTGTGATTTTTGGCCGAATGGCGCACGTCCCTACTATAGGGATGGGCCGCCCACGGCAAAGACACAGAAAGGTGAGGAGAGCCCAAAGCCAACAGGGTCAGGATTTCATGCAGGCTGCTGGTTGAAAGCGATGGTGGGCGGTGACAGTCTCGAACTGCCGACCCTCTCGGTGTAAACGAGATGCTCTACCAACTGAGCTAACCGCCCCGATCCATGGATCAGTTCATCGCTGGTGACGTGCATAGCGCCGGATGATCCATAAGACAAGAGCTGATGCACATAAAAAAACGGCCGCTCACATTGCTGCAAACGGCCGTTTTCGGATTCAAATCCCCTTTGAACGGGATCCGATCAGTTCACCGCATCCTTCAGCTGTTTACCAGCTTTGAATTTGGGTTGTTTGGACGCAGCAATGGCAATCGGTTCACCCGTACGTGGGTTACGGCCCTGCGACGCAGCGCGATGTGCAATCGAGAAGGTACCGAATCCGACCAGACGGACTTCGTCACCCTTGGACAGGGCACCGGAGATGCTGGAAAAAACGGCGTCGACGGCTTTCGTCGCATCCGCTTTCGAAATATCGGCCGCCTCAGCGACATTCGCGATCAGTTCGTTCTTATTCAAGGTTTACCCCCTCGTTGCTGTTGTGAGGTTCCTCCGTGAGTCAGCGAGACGGAGTTTAATGCGGCCTTTGAAGGCCTGTCAAAAAGAAAACCGCAGGAGTCTGCGGTTTTCCACAAGTTAAATAAAGAAAGAGGCGTGGTCACACCTCATTTCTGTCTTAATGGGTCACGGTGGCTTCCGGATGCTGCTCTGCATCATCAGAAGCTACGGCTTTGATCGCATTGGCTTTTTCTTCATCCTCATCGGTCCACTCAATGGGAACGAGGGGACGAATGAGCGCCGCACGCAAAACTTCATCCACATGCGACACCGGCATGATTTTCAACCCTTTTTTGACGTTATCCGGGATTTCCGCCAGGTCTTTTTCATTTTCAGCCGGAATCAGCACAGTCTTGATCCCTGCCCGCAAAGCCGCCAACAGCTTTTCCTTCAGGCCGCCAATCGGCAACACCCGGCCCCGCAAGGTCACTTCGCCGGTCATAGCGATATCACGACGCACGGCAATGCCGGTCAACACCGATACGATCGATGTCACCATCGCCACACCGGCCGATGGCCCGTCCTTGGGCGTGGCCCCTTCGGGCACATGCACATGGATGTCGCTTTTTTCAAAAACCGTTGGCTTCACGCCATAGCTGGCCGCCCGGCTATGCACAAAAGACCGCGCCGCCTGAATCGATTCCTGCATCACCGAGCCAAGCTTGCCCGTGGTGAGTATCCGACCCTTGCCCCGTGTGGTTACGGCCTCGATAGAGAGGATTTCGCCCCCCACCTCGGTCCAGGCAAGGCCCGTGGTCAAGCCGACCTGATCTTCAACTTCCGCCTGGCCATAGCGATAGCGCTTGATCCCGGCATAATTGCCAACATTTTGCGCCGTCACCTGAACCCGCTTGCGCTTGCCTTCAACGATTTCCTTCACCGCCTTGCGCATCAAGCGGGCCAGCATGCGTTCCAAACTCCGCACCCCGGCTTCACGGGTATAATAGCGGATCAGATCCCGCAAAGCGCCATCGGAAATCGACCATTCCGCCCGCCTCAGACCATGATCCTTCACTTGTTTAGGGATCAGATGTCGCTTGGCGATTTCGAGCTTTTCATCTTCGGTATAGCCCGAAAGATGAATGATTTCCATGCGATCAAGCAAGGGTTGCGGCATGCTCAGGCTATTGGCCGTGGTCACGAACATCACATCCGACAGATCATAATCCACTTCCAGATAATGATCATTGAAATGCGAATTCTGTTCGGGATCAAGCACTTCAAGCAAAGCTGACGCCGGATCGCCCCGGAAATCCTGCCCCATCTTGTCGATTTCATCGAGGAGGAACAGCGGATTGGCCGAGCCGGCCTTTTTCATATTCTGCATCACCTTACCGGGCATGGACCCGATATAGGTGCGGCGATGACCGCGAATTTCGGCCTCATCCCGCACACCGCCCAGGCTGAAGCGAATGAAATTCCGCCCCGTGGCTTTGGCGATGGACCGGCCAAGGGACGTTTTGCCCACGCCCGGCGGCCCCACAAGGCACAGAATCGGCCCCTTGATCTTATTGGCGCGCTGCAAAACGGCCAGATATTCAACGATCCGTTCCTTCACCTTATCCAGACCATAATGATCTGCATCGAGGATCTGTTCAGACCAGCCGATATCCTTCTTCACCCGTGTGCGCTTGCCCCAGGGCATGCCCAGAACCCAATCGAGATAATTGCGCACCACGGTCGCTTCCGCCGACATGGGGCTCATGGATTTGAGCTTTTTCAGTTCGGAAATGCACTTTTCCCGCGCTTCCTTGCTCAGCTTCGTTTCAGCGATCCGCTTTTCCAGATCGGCCGTTTCCTCGCGGCTTTCATCGGTTTCACCCAGTTCTTTCTGGATCGCCTTCAATTGTTCATTGAGATAATATTCGCGCTGGGTCTTTTCCATCTGCCGCTTGACCCGGCCACGGATTTTCTTCTCGACCTGCAAGACACCGATTTCACCTTCCATGAAGGCATAAACCTTTTCCAGCCGATCTGTGATCGCATGGGTGGATAAAAGATCCTGCTTATCGGCAATCTTCAAAGCCAGATGCGATGCCACCGTATCGGCAAGCTTTGAGGGATCATCGATCTGATTGGCGGACACCAGAACTTCGGGGGCAATTTTTTTGTTCAATTTGACATAATGTTCAAATTGCGAAATCACCGACCGCTTGAGCGCCTGCAATTCTTTTTCATTGCCGGGCACCTCTTCCACATCTTCGATGCTGGCTTCAAAAAACTCTTCATTATCGACAAAGCGCGTGATCCTGGCCCGGCCCGAGCCTTCAACCAGCACCTTCACCGTGCCATCGGGCAGGCGCAGCAATTGCAGCACATTCGCCAATGTGCCCATTTCATAGATATCATCTGCCGATGGATCATCTTCTCCGGCATTTTTCTGGGAGACAAGCAAAATGGGCCTGTCATCCTTCATGACCTCTTCAAGGGCGCGAACGCTTTTCTCGCGGCCCACAAACAAAGGCACGATCATGTGCGGAAAAACAACGATGTCTCGCAAAGGCAGGACAGGATAGGTCTTGTCCATGCAGGGGTTCCGATCTTGTTAAAAACTTGATTTCAATGACTGCCTGCGTCTCGAAATCAAGGACGAACACAGGGCAGCCAAAGGACTTCTCTTTGAAATGGCGATCTTGCCCAACCTTTCAAGACTTTTCAGTGTCTTTGAAGGTTTGGGGATCAGGCAGACGTCCCCGCTTCGTCACGACGCTCGGCATAAATGAATAACGGCTTGGCACCAGATGTCACCACATCGCCATTGATCACCACTTCCTCCACCCCTTCGAGCGAGGGAAGATCAAACATCGTCTCGAGCAGGATATCTTCCATGATCGAGCGCAAACCGCGTGCCCCCGTTTTCCGGGCGATAGCCCGCTTTGCCACGCTGCGGCAGGCATCATCGGTAAAGGTGAGGGCCACATCTTCCATTTCAAACAAACGCTGATACTGCTTTAAAAGCGCGTTTTTCGGTGTGGAGAGGATTTCGATGAGGGCATTCTCATCCAGATCCTCAAGGGTGGCAATCACGGGAACACGGCCAACGAATTCAGGAATCAAACCGAATTTCAACAGATCTTCCGGCTCAGCATGCATCAGCAATTCACCGACCGAGCGATCTTCAGGGGAGGAAACCTTAGCCCCAAAGCCCATCGATTTGCCCTGCATCCGGGATGAAACGATCCGATCAAGACCGGCGAAAGCGCCGCCGCAGATGAACAGGATATTGGTGGTATCCACCTGCAGGAATTCCTGCTGCGGATGCTTCCTGCCCCCTTGGGGTGGCACGCTGGCAACCGTGCCTTCCATGATCTTCAACAGCGCCTGCTGCACCCCTTCCCCCGAAACATCGCGGGTGATGGATGGATTATCGGATTTGCGGCTGATCTTATCCACTTCATCGATATAAACGATGCCGCGCTGCGCCCGCTCCACATTATAATCGGCGGATTGCAAAAGTTTCAGGATGATATTTTCAACATCCTCACCCACATAGCCCGCTTCCGTCAGCGTGGTGGCATCGGCCATGGTAAAGGGCACATCCAGAATACGCGCCAAAGTCTGGGCCAGCAGGGTTTTGCCACAACCCGTGGGCCCCACCAGCAGGATATTGGATTTCGACAATTCCACATCCGAACTTTTGGCGGCATGGTTCAGGCGCTTATAATGATTATGCACAGCTACAGATAGAACGCGCTTGGCCTTGGGCTGGCCAATCACATAATCATTGAGCACATCCAGAATTTCCTGCGGGGTTGGCACCCCGTCGCTGGACTTGGCAATGCCCGATTTACTTTCTTCACGGATGATGTCCGTACACAACTCAACGCATTCATCACAGATAAAAACCGTTGGTCCTGCGATCAGCTTACGTACCTCATGCTGGCTCTTCCCACAGAAAGAACAGTACAAGGTATTTTTGGAATCTCCGCCACTCAATTTCGTCATCAGACTTCCTTAAGTCTCCATTTGAACCATCATCGTAGAACAGCCCGTGACCGTGCAGCAACAGCTTTTCTGCTCAATCAACCATCACTGCCCTCTTAGGTTCTCACTCTGGCACGCAACCTGGTACGCAACCTGATACGCAACAGCAAAAAACGGGCCTCATACCAACGCATTCTAAACGAACATTTCTTGCTGTAGGCTTAAAATGACATCAACGGCCGATCCTGAAGATAAAAACCGTATCATTTATCCGGATCATCGGGCCGTTTGAGCAAGACTTCGTCAACGATGCCCCAATCCTTGGCTTCTTCCGCGCTCATCCAGCGATCACGATCAAGGGCTTTTTCCACTTCATCGAGGGTCTGACCGGTATGGGTCACATAGATATTATTCAAACGCTCGCGCAATTTGAGGATTTCGCGGGCTTGAATTTCAATATCCGTGGCCTGCCCCCGAAAGCCGCCGGATGGCTGATGCACCATCACCCGGGCATTGGGCAAACAATAGCGCATGCCTTTTTCACCGGCACACATCAAAAGCGAACCCATGGAGGCCGCCTGTCCAATGCACAAGGTTGCAACCTTTGGACGAATATACTGCATCGTATCATAAATGGCGAGGCCGGAACTGACCACACCACCGGGGGAATTGATGTAAAATGAGATATCTTTTTTCGGATTATCCGCTTCCAGATAGAGAAGCTGGGCAACGATCAGGCTGGAAATATTATCTTCAACCTGCCCGGTAAGAAAAATAATCCGTTCTTTTAACAGACGGGAATAAATATCAAAAGCCCGTTCGCCACGATTCGTCTGCTCCACCACCATCGGCACGAGCTGACTTGTGAACTGATCCACGATATCGACCATATGCGCTAAACTCCCGTCGTCCTGATCATCAAAAACTAAATATCACGCAGTATTGCGAGTTAAAAAGGCCGCGGCAAGCCCATGTGCTCCCGCGGCCTTCATTCTGCATCAAAAAGCAGATGGCAAGGCTCAGGCGCCTGCATCATCCTTTGCCGAAGCCGCCTTTTTTGGGGCTGCTTTCTTTGCCGCTGCTTTTTTGGCTGGTGCTTTCTTGCCTTCGGTCTTTTCCTCGTCATCAGCGGATTTCGCCGCCGATTTCTTTGACCCGGCTTTTTTATCGGAAGCCTTTTTGCCAGCCGCCTTTTTACCGCTATCGGCTTCTTCGGCTTCGGCCTCTTCTTCCTCGCGAACCGCTTTACGCAGCTCTTCAAGGCTCATTTCAATATCATTGAGATCAGCCATTTCGAGAATGAAATCAACCACTTTATCTTCGTATAAAGGGGCCCGAAGCTGCGCTAAAGCCTGCTCATTCTTGGTATAGAATTCAAAAACTTCGCGTTCTTGGCCGGGATAACGACGGGCTTCTTCCGCCACGCGGCGCATCAGCTCATCCCGATTGATCTCGATCTTATTGGCCATCCCCAATTCGGAAAGCAACAAGCCCAAGCGCACCCGACGTTCGGCAATATCGCGATAATCCTTGCGATCCTCTTCGCTTTCCGGCTCATCCTGGCCGGCCAGCTCTTCTTCGGTTGCTTCGCCGCTCATGATGGCATCGCGTTTGATCTGGCCCCAGATATCGCGATATTCCAGATCGACCATGCCCTGCGGCACGGCAAAATCATAAGCATCGGCAAGCTTATCGAGCAAAGCCCGCTTGACCTTCGCCCGGCTCAGGGCCTTTGCTTCCTGCTCAAGCTGGGTTTTCAAGGCGTCTTTCAAGGCATCAAGCCCTTCAAGACCGAAATTTTTGGCAAAATCATCGTCGATTTTGGCCTCGGCAGGCTTTTTCACCTCTTTGACCGAAACCTTGAACTGCGCCGGTTTACCCGACAGATCATCGCGGCCATAATTCTCTGGGAAGGTGACATCGACCGTCAGATCATCACCGGCTTTCGCGCCCGCAAGCTGATCTTCAAAGCCGGGAATGAACTGGCCAGAGCCAAGCTCAAGCTGCACATCATCGCCCTTCCCGCCTTCAAATTCCGTGCCCTCAACCGAGCCGACAAAATCGATGATCACAGCATCACCGGTTTTTGCCTTGTAGGTTTTGGCGGCGGCTTCAAAGCTTTTCGATTGCCCGGCCAGGGTTTGGAGAGCGGCATCGATATCGGCATCGGATGGGCTTGCCACCAGACGATCCAAGGCAGGTGCCTTGAAATCCGAGGTATCGACATCGGGCAGAATTTCCGCCGAAACGGTAAAATCAAAGCCCGCATCCGCTTCCACATCACCCACCTTGATGCTGGGTTGAAGGGCTGGCCTGATCTTGCGCTCACGGAACAAGGCATCGGTGCTTTCCCGCACCGTTTCCTCGATCGCCTGCCCACGGGCGGCCTCCCCATGCAGCTTTTTCAAAAGCGCCAAGGGTGTTTTGCCGGGGCGAAAGCCCTTCATCCGCACTTTGGTGCGCAGATCATCCAATATTTTCTGAACCCGCTGGTCGAGATCGGTCTTTTCAACCGTGATCTTATATTCCCGCGATAGTCCTTCAGTCTTTATTTCATCGATTTGCATGCGCTCACTCGTGGCCTATGGGTGACCATCTCACTTGTCTAATGGTGCGGGCGAAGGGACTTGAACCCCCACGTCCTCTCGGACACCAGAACCTAAATCTGGCGCGTCTACCAGTTCCGCCACGCCCGCTGGTGAAAACTCATCGCTTCATACCCGTTAAATCCCGGAGCACAAAACGCTTTCGCATCCCGACCGGCGCATTTGCGTTCCTTAAACGCATGCGCCCTTGGAAAGCTTTCACATCAAACGCACTGGCCGGTGCGGCAGATTGGCGCTTCCTTAGCACAGGCTGTTCAGGAAAAACCAGCCCGATTCCATAAACGCGATAAACTGATTGCGGGCATCCCCTCGTTCAGCGCTGGAAAAGCTATGAGCGCGCCCCGCCTGGCCTTGAAAATTGCGCATCCAGATCCCGCATCACTTGGGGCAGTGCGGCGATCAGATCCCCGGCAATGAGGCCCCGGCCCGCGGGCAAAGCCGCCGCCCCATGCAGCCACACAGCCGAGCAGGCGGCTTCAAAAGCAGGCATGCCCTGCGCCATCAGGCCCGCGACGAGCCCGGTCAAAACATCGCCCGAGCCTGCAGTGGCAAGCCAGGGCGGGGCATTGGAATTGATCGCTGCCCGGCCATCGGGGGCCGCGATCACGCTATCAGCACCTTTATGCACGATCACCGCCCCGCTTTTCTGGGCCGCCATGAGGCTGCGCTCTAATTTCGACTCCGCCCCCCCTTTCTGATCCGCCTGATCCGCCTGATCCGCAGAATCAGGTGCCGGGGTCGTTCCAAAAAGTCGGGCAAATTCCCCACCATGGGGGGTCATCACCACATCTTCGGCCCGGCTGCCGATCATCGCAAAAAGGGCTTCGGGATCATCAGCAAAGCATGAAAGACCATCAGCATCGAGCACACATGGCTTTGCGGTGGCCAGGGCATCCGCCACCTTTTCCCGTGTATCAGGATGCAGCCCCAGCCCCGGCCCCAAAGCCAGAACCGTGCGCCGGGGATCATCCATAAAGGCGCGATAGCCAGCGCGATCCTTGAACGGGGCCACCATCACTTCCATCAGGCTGGCGGCCTGAATGGGATAGCTTTCCTCGGGGGTGATCAGGGTGACAGCACCGGCACCAGCGCGAAGGGCGGCGCTGGCGGTCAGCCTTGCCGCCCCGGTAAAAGGCGGGCCCCCACTCATCACAAGGGCATGGCCACGCTGATATTTATGGCCATCAGGGGCAAGCTGCGGCCAATGATCGGCCCATAAAGCCGGGTGATTCTCATAAACCATGGGCTGAATATCATCGAGCACGCTGTCCGGAATACCGATCTGGCGAACCACAAGTTGCCCGCATTTTTGTCGCCCCGGCATCAGCAGATGGCCCGGTTTCTTGCGAAAAAAACTGACCGTAAGATCGGCATCGAAAACCAGCCCCAAAGGCTGCCCGCTATCGCCCGATAGCCCCGAAGGCACATCCACCGCCACATGATAGGCCCCCGACCTGTTGGCTGCGGCAATCAGATCGGCGGCAGCCCCATCCACCGGGCGGCTAAGCCCCGCCCCGAAAAGGGCATCAATGATGAGGTCATAATCCCCCAAAATATCGGGATCGACCAGATCAGGATCAAAAACCGCCCATGCGCCTTTATAAAGGGCGGCCATCGCAGCAGCATCCCCCCGCAATTCATGGGGATCGACCAAAGACATCACCAACACAACAATCCCCGCCTTCATGAGATGACGCGCCGCCACCCAGCCATCACCGCCATTATTCCCCGGTCCGGCCAAAATCAAAGCCCGGCGGCCCTTCACCCGGTTGCCCTTCATATGGGTCAGTGCTTCTTCGGCAATGCCCCGCCCCGCCGCTTCCATCAAGCTAAGGCCCGATGTGCCGAGGCGGATCGCCGCCTGATCGGCTTTGGCCATTTGCGCACAGCTCAATAGTATCCGCAGGCTTTTATCCTGTGGATTGGAACGCGCAGCATCCACAATGCGGCCGCTGGATTTTTGATTATGGATCAAAGGCCCTGCCCCCATGCTTTGTTTCACAGGGTTGAGTATGATACAAAGGCTCAAGCCGGAAAAGGGCAGATGGTGGGGCGAACGACGGGACTTGAACCCGCAACCTCCTGGACCACAACCAGGCGCTCTAACCAATTGAGCTACGCCCGCCATCATTGGGAAGGCGCTCGTCATACCGGGGAATATGCCGCCAGTCAAGAAGCCCGGAGCGGCTAATTGCATGAGAATGCATTTTTCAAATTGGGATCGCCCTGCCGGGCTTCAAATCCTATCAGCACGCAGGACTCACCATATGGCAAAACTGATTAAAAGATAGGCATGTGCTTTAATAAAAGGCATGAAACCCTTGGGGCATGGCGCTGAACCGCCCAAAATCATGTATTTCCCGGGACCAATAAAATGGCATGATCATTGCTAGGTTACGCATAGTGCCAAAAACGGGGACACTCATGTGTTCGAACCTGAACCAACCCGATTGATCAACCAGATAAAGCTCGTGTGAACGGATGCGGATATGAAAAAAATCGAGGCGATCATCAAGCCCTTCAAGCTCGATGAAGTGAAGGAAGCCCTTCATGAAGTTGGTGTTTCGGGCATCACCGTGCTGGAAGCCCGTGGCTTTGGCCGCCAGAAAGGCCATACCGAACTTTATCGCGGGGCGGAATATGTGGTTGATTTCGTGCCCAAGGTGAAGCTTGAGATCGTGATCGACGATGCCAAGCTCGAAGCCGCCGTTGAAGCCATCCAAAATGCCGCCCACACCGGCAGAATCGGGGATGGCAAGATTTTTGTTACCGCCATCGAGGATGCCATCCGCATCCGCACCGGCGAAACCGGCAGCGATGCCATTTGATCCATCCCCCGCGCCCCTTTCCATTCCACCCTTTTGAGAAGAAGCAGAGACATATCATGCCAAAATATCTGAATATGACCGCAGCCGACCTTTTGAAGCTGTGCAAGGATGAAGATCTCACCTGGATCGACCTGCGCTTTACCGATCCGCGCGGAACCTGGCATCATCTGACCATGGATTCCTCTTTCATGGATGAAGAAACCCTGGAAGAAGGCCTGATGTTTGATGGCTCATCCATTGCCGGCTGGAAAGCGATCAATGAATCCGACATGGTTTTAAAGCCCGATCTAAGCCATGTGACCACCGATCCCTTCACCGCGCAGGGCACCGCCATCGTTTATTGCGACATTTTAGAACCCGGCACCGGCCAATCTTATGAACGCGATCCCCGCTCCACCGCCAAACGTGCAGAGGAATATCTGAAATTCACCGGCATTGGCGATACCGTTTTCATCGGCCCCGAGCCGGAATTCTTCGTGTTCGATGATGTGCGGTTCAAGGTCGATTATTCCGGCGCCATGTATCAGCTTGATGATATCGAAGGCCCCTATAATTCCGCCAAGGTCTATCCTGAAGGCAATCAGGGCCATCGCCCCCGGGTGAAAGGCGGCTATTTCCCCGCTGGTCCGGTCGATTCTGCCTTTGATATGCGTGGCGAAATGGTTACCATCCTGCGCGAACTGGGCGTGAGCATGGATAAACACCATCATGAAGTGGCCGCCAGCCAGCATGAACTGGGCATGACCTTTGGCAAGCTCACCGAAATTGCCGATAAAATTCAGCTTTATAAATATGTTGTGCGTCAGGTCGCGCATTCTTATGGCAAAACCGCCACCTTCATGCCCAAGCCGGTGAAAGATGATAATGGCTCGGGGATGCATACCCATCAATCGATCTGGAAAGATGGCAAGCCGCTTTTTGCCGGTTCCGGCTATGCCGATCTTTCGGATATGGCCCTTTATTATATTGGCGGCATCATCAAACATGCCAAGGCCATCAATGCCTTCACCAATCCATCGACCAATAGCTACAAGCGCCTGACACCCGGCTTTGAAGCGCCGGTTCTGCTTGCCTATTCGGCGCGCAACCGATCAGCATCCTGCCGTATTCCCTTTGGATCAAGCCCCAAGGCAAAGCGTGTGGAAGTGCGCTTCCCCGATCCCACGGCCAATCCCTATCTCGCCTTTTCAGCCATGCTGATGGCGGGGATCGATGGAATCGAAAACAAAATCCATCCCGGCGATGCCATGGACAAGGATCTTTATGCCCTGCCCCCCGAAGAGCTGACCAATGTGCCCACCGTGGCCCGTTCTTTGCGTGAAGCACTGGAATCCCTGCAATCGGATAGCGATTTCCTGCGAAAGGGCGATGTGTTTACTCAGGATCAGATCGATGCCTATATCCATCTGAAATTTGAAGAGGTCACGCGCTTTGAATTGGCGCCGCATCCCATCGAATTCGATATGTATTACAGCGCCTGATTAAGGGTTCTGACCCTGAAAAGCACCCTGCGGCTGGGCTCAGACCCCTTGCCGCAGGGTTTTTTTTGGGATCTGGCCTGCTTATAAAGCTGGCCAGGAATTGGCTGGAAAATTCACGCGAGCCATCAGCAAAAAAAGGATAAAAAAAAGCCGGAAGTCTATAAAGACCCCCGGCTCAAGTCGGATCCTTTGGGGAGGATCGCCTCACGAAGAGGCTGAAGTTATATTGCATCGCAATAATCACTTTTGCAACGCAAAAATGCAGTTGATCAAAAAATAATTTTCCTACCAGATTTAATAGACTGTTTATAAATAAGAAAATTTCCCAAAGCGGCATCATGATATGCATTTCAAAAACGTGCTTTTTGGCCTGAATCATGGTTGAAAAACCACGCCCTTTGCCTCGATCCACTCAGCACATTCGCCTTTTTAAACCCAATATGTTGCAGGCGCATAAAAAGCCATCGAGGACATCCAATATTAAGAAATGCGAAAGGCGCAAAGCCTAAAATCATGCTTAGAATGACCCATGAAGACCACAGCATGCCCAGCCCCATTTCATCAATCAATCCGGCTGCATCCCAGCCTGCGCCGCTGACCGCCCAGCAAGCGGCCTTAAAGCCGCATCTGGCGGCGGCCAATATTGATGAGCGATCTTTTTTGGCAACGGATTATCTTAATCATTACAATGAGGTGGTGATGCTTCTTGAGATGGCACCTGATATGCCGGACATGCTCGAAGATGCCGCCGATTGGACCCCCAAAAGCTACCAGCAGCATTTCGCCGATAGCGGTTTTGCCGACAAGGCTTTGGCGATCGAAGCCTATGACCATGCGCCCGGCGCCTGCCGTCTGCTTTTCGATACGCTGCGCCTGAAGCTCGATGCCCTTTTGCTGCAAACGGTGGGTGATGTGGTGATGCTGGGTGATGATGCACAGGCCATTGCCCGCCATCTGGAAGAACCCTTGAAAGAGGCGCAGGAGCTGTTATCCGCTCTCAATGGGGTGATCCACGGCAAGACCGAACAGCCCAGTTGCAGCCCTGCACAAGAGGATGAAGGCGATCCAATCGAAAGCACCGCCGCCAGCCAGGCGGATATCGATGCCCTGTTCGATTAGGCGCGAATTTCCACGCGTTCATAAGATGTGGTTGCCATCCCCCCCCTGATCCCGCCTATATAGTGGGCTTCATCATTCGCGTTTTCAGTTGAGAGTAAACGGCCCCATGGCTGATCTGTTTCAAGACGTATCGCAAACCTCTTCCAATTATTCGGCTCAGGATATCGAAGTTCTTGAAGGTCTGGAGCCGGTGCGCCAGCGCCCGGGGATGTATATCGGCGGAACCGATGAACGCGCCCTGCACCATCTGGTGGCAGAAGTCATCGATAATTCGATGGATGAAGCGGTGGCCGGTCATGCCAATCGCATCGATGTCGAGATGAAAGACGATGGCAGCATCATCATTGGCGATAATGGGCGGGGCATCCCGGTGGATGAACATCCGAAATTTGCCCCCAAATCGGCTTTAGAAGTGATTCTCACCACCTTGCATTCCGGCGGCAAGTTCAAGGAAGGGGCCTATGCCACATCGGGCGGGCTGCATGGCGTGGGCATTTCGGTGGTGAATGCCCTGTCTGCGCATCTTGAGATCGAAGTGGCCCGCGAACGCACCCTTTATCGCCAGAGCTATGCCCGGGGAAAGGCCCTTGGTCCGCTGGAATGCCTTGGCCCGGTGCAAAATCGCCGGGGCACGCGGGTGTGCTTCATCCCCGATCCCGATATTTTTGGTGAAAAAGCCGCGCTCAAGGCCGCCCGTGTTTATAAGCTGGTGCGCTCGAAAGCTTATCTGTTTCGTGGTGTGGAAATCCGCTGGCGCTGCACTGAAGCCCTGATCGAAAAAGGCGATGCCACGCCGCGCGAAGATACTTTGCATTTCCCCGGTGGGCTGGCCGATTTTCTGGGCGAAAGCCTGAAAGGCCGGACAATGGCCACAGAAACGCTTTTTGCCGGGATCGCGCAATTTCCCGATCAGGCCGGCAAAGTGGAATGGGCGATAGGCTGGCCGGAATTTGGCGATGGTCAGCTTTCCACCTATTGCAATACCGTGCCCACCCCCCAGGGTGGATCCCATGAAGCCGGGCTGCGGATGGCGGTGCTAAAATCCGTGCGCGCCTATGGCGAGATGACCGGCAATAAACGTGCCGCCCAGCTTGTGGCCGATGATGTTTTTACGAATGCTGCGGCGATGCTGTCGGTTTTCATCAAAAATCCGCAATTCCAGGGCCAGACCAAGGAAAAGCTCTCAAGCCCCGAAGCCACGCGATTGGTGGATAATGCCGTGCGCGACAGTTTCGATCACTGGCTGGCCGAACAGCCCGAGCGCGGTCAGGCGCTTTTGAGCTGGTCCATCGAACGCATGGATGAACGCCTGCGCCGCCGTGCTGAACGCGAAGTGAAGCGCGCGTCTTATACCTCCAAACGCCGCCTGCGCCTGCCCGGCAAGCTGACAGATTGTTCGCAGGATAAAGCCGAGGGCACAGAAATCTATATCGTTGAAGGCGATAGCGCCGGAGGCTCGGCAAAGCAGGCCCGGGATCGTAAAACTCAGGCCGTTTTGCCCATCCGGGGGAAAATCCTGAATGTGGCCAGTGCCACCGCCCAGAAAATCGCCGCGAATCAGGAAGTGCAGGACCTGACCCTGGCCTTGGGTTGTGGGGTGCGCGATCATTATAATGGCGATGCCCTGCGCTATGAAAAGGTCATCATCATGTGCGATGCCGATGTGGATGGGGCCCATATCGCCACCCTGTTGATGACCTTCTTCTTTCAGGAAATGCCGCAATTGGTGCGGGATGGCAGGCTTTATCTGGCCCAGCCGCCGCTTTATCGGCTGGCGAAAGGCGGGATCGTGCATTATGCCCGCGATGATGCCCATAAAGATGCGCTGATGGCCTCGGTTTTCGCCGGAAAAACGAAGGTCGAGGTGTCGCGATTCAAGGGCTTGGGCGAAATGCCCCCCGCCCAATTGCGCGATACCACGATGGCGCGTGCCAGTCGCACGCTTTTGCGGGTCACTTTGCCCCAGCCGGGCGAAGGCTATCGGGTGATTGCCGATCTGGTGGGCCGATTGATGGGCAAACGGCCCGAAGATCGCTTTGCCTTCATTCAGGATCATGCTGAATTTGTGGATAAAAATGCGCTGGATGTGTGACATCCGGCGCTGCAAACCCGCTCGCGATCAGATCAGGCCGGATAAAGGGCTTGAGGGATCGGCATAGCGTTTTTTCGGCATTCGCCCGGCCAGATAGGCATCGCGCCCGGCTATCACGGCATGGCGCATGGCCCGCGCCATGCGGATCGGATCTTTGGCTTCGGCGATGGCAGTATTCATCAAAACCCCATCACAGCCCAATTCCATGGCAATGGCCGCATCCGATGCCGTGCCCACCCCCGCATCCACCAGAACCGGCACGCGGGATTGCTCAACAATCAGGCGGATATTGACCGGGTTCTGGATGCCCAAACCCGAGCCGATGGGCGCCCCCAATGGCATGATCGCCACACAGCCCATGGCATCCAGTTCGCGCGCAAAAAGGGGATCATCGCTGGTATAAACCATCACCTTGAAACCCTCATCGATCAGCACCCTTGCTGCTGCAAGGGTTTCACGCATATCGGGATAAAGGGTGGCTTTATCGCCTAAAACCTCGAGCTTCACCAGATCCCAGCCCCCGGCTTCACGCGCCAGCCGCAAGGTGCGCACCGCATCATCCGCCGTAAAACAGCCTGCGGTATTGGGCAGATAGGTGATGCTTTTGGGATCGAGATAATCGGTCAGCATCGGTTGCGAGGGATCCGACAGATTGACCCGGCGCACGGCCACAGTGACGATTTCCGCCCCCGATGCCTTTACCGCCTCAGCCGTTTGGGCAAAATCACGATATTTTCCGGTGCCCACGATCAGCCGCGAGCGATAACGCACACCGGCAATGACCAGCGGCTCATCAATGACGCTCTGATCCTCCCCGCCACCTACGAAATGCACGATTTCAAGCCTGTCGCCATGGGCAATATCAACTGC
This sequence comes from Iodidimonas sp. MBR-22, assembly GCF_029946565.1. Taxonomy (NCBI): domain Bacteria; kingdom Pseudomonadati; phylum Pseudomonadota; class Alphaproteobacteria; order Iodidimonadales; family Iodidimonadaceae; genus Iodidimonas; species Iodidimonas sp. MBR-22. Next base: position 37,284 of record NZ_JARKVQ010000008.1, on the reverse strand, counting down.
GCCATAGGTGGATCGGGGCACGATCTGGCGGTTGCGTTCCAAAGCCACTTTCTGAGGGTCTAAAGATAAGCTTTGCAAAAGTGTTTGCGCCGTCATCGGCCCTTCAAAAGACCGCTCTTCGCCATTGATCGAAACAATAATCACAGATACACCCGTATTTGAAAAAACGCGCCGGTTCATCCTGGTGGCTCTGAATTAAACACGCGAGCAAACCGAAATGAACAACGCTTCAACCCTTATCCCTGAAATAATGCAAGGCCCGCTCTATTTCAAAGGCTAATCATAAGGAAAAGAAGCCCAAAGCGCTTTTCTGCATGCTTTTGTCGGTTTATACGCCTAAAACAAAGGGGATAAGATAGGATGCCTTATATTGAGGCTCACGCCTTGCCTCAGAATGCCACCGCCCATCACGTCGTATGAAAGACCTGCGAACCAAAGACCGGAATTGCCCTTCCATGCTCCATATCCATGTTTTAAACGGCCCTAATCTCAATCTTCTCGGCACACGCGAACCGCATATCTATGGGGCGGAAACGCTGGATGATGTTGAACAAAAGCTGGCCGCCTACGGCAAAGAGCATGATATCAGCTTCACCCTGCGGCAAAGCAATCATGAAGGCCAATTGATCGATTGGCTGCATGAAGCCCGCACGAAAGCCGATGGGGTTATCATCAATCCCGGGGGCCTGACCCATAGTTCGATTTCTCTGGCCGATGCCGTGGCAGCGATTGCCATCCCGGTGGTCGAGGTTCATTTAAGCAATATCTTCGCCCGTGAAAGCTTTCGCGCCCATTCCACGATCAGTGCCGTTGCCACCGGCATCTTGACCGGCTTTGGCACCACAGGCTATCTGATGGCAGCCCATGCGCTTGCCGCCCTTTTATCCCGCACTGAAAAAGGATGAGACATTCATGTCAAAGCTGAAAGATGCCAGGGATTTGATCCGGGAATTGGCGGATCTCCTTCAGTCATCAAACCTAAGTGAAATCGAGGTGGAAGACGAAGACATCCGCATCCGGGTGGGGCGTCAATTGCCAACCCAAACTGTGATGCAGGCGGCCGTTCCGCCCTCTTATAGCCTGTCTCAGGCCCCGGCAACATCCGAACCCGCATCCGCTGCATCTGCACAAGGGTCTGGATCAGGATCTGCAGCCGCCGCACCGAGCCTAGAAACTCACCCGGGCATGGTGCCTTCGCCCATGGTTGGCACGGTTTATCTGTCGCCCGAACCGGGGGCACCTGCCTTTTTCAAGGTTGGCGATAGCGTTAATGAAGGGGATACCCTGCTGATCGTGGAAGCAATGAAGGTGATGAACCCCATCTCGGCTCCGCGTTCGGGAAAAATTCTCCATATTCTGGTCTCTGATTCCCAACCGGTTGAATATGGCGAGCCACTTTTGATTCTCGAATAAAGGGTGGCATTTGCAATGTTCCAAAAAATTCTGATCGCCAATCGCGGCGAAATCGCCCTTCGCATCCATCGCGCCTGTCAGGAAATGGGCATCAAAACGGTGGCCATTCATTCCACCGCTGATGCCAGCGCCATGCATGTGCGCCTGGCCGACGAATCCGTGTGTATCGGCCCGCCATCCTCAACGGATAGCTATCTCAATATTCCGGCCATCATTGCCGCTGCCGAGATCACGGGGGCGGACGCCATTCATCCGGGCTATGGGTTTTTATCGGAAAATGCCCGTTTTGCCGATATCGTTGAAGAGCATAATCTCACCTTCATCGGCCCCACTGCCGAGCATATCCGCACCATGGGCGACAAGATCGCCGCCAAGGAGACCATGAAGCGCTTGGGGGTTCCTGTGGTTCCCGGCTCGGATGGGGGGATCACCGATGATGAAACCGCCTTTAGAATTTCCGATAGCATCGGCTATCCGGTCATCGTCAAGGCTGCTGCGGGCGGTGGCGGACGCGGGATGAAGGTCGCGCAATCACGATCAGCCCTGTCGGGTGCCCTGACCGCTGCGCGCACCGAAGCCCGGGCGGCTTTTGGCGATGATGCCGTTTATATCGAAAAATATCTTGGCCATCCGCGCCATATCGAAATTCAGGTTTTAGGCGATGGGCGCGGACAGGTGCTGCATTTAGGCGAGCGCGATTGTTCTTTGCAGCGCCGTCATCAAAAAATTCTCGAAGAATCCCCCTCGCCCGTGATCAGCCTTGCCCAAAGAAATGCCATTGGAGAGCGCTGCGCCAAAGCCCTTGCGGATATCAAATATCGCGGTGCCGGGACCATCGAATTTCTCTATGAAGATGGCGAATTCTTTTTCATCGAAATGAATACGCGCCTGCAGGTCGAACACCCGGTCACGGAAATGGTCACCGGGATCGATCTGGTCCGCGAACAGATCCGGGTGGCAGCGGGCGAAGATCTGCGCTTTGCCCAGAAAGACATCACCCTGCGCGGCCATGCCATCGAATGCCGGATCAATGCCGAGGACCCCGCCAATTTTGCACCTTCCCCCGGCACCGTTACCGATTATCATGCCCCTGGCGGTTTGGATGTTCGGGTGGATTCGGCCCTTTATGCGGGTTATCGCATCCCCCCTTATTATGATAGCCTGATCGCCAAGCTGATTGTGCGCGGGGAAAATCGTGAAGATTGCCTGATGCGCCTGCGCCGCGCCCTCGAGGAATATGTGATCGCCGGGGTTAAAACATCGATCCCGCTGCATAAATTGCTGGTTGATAATCCGGATTTTCAAAGTGGAGACTATAATATCCACTGGCTGGAAAAATTTCTGAAATCACGGGCGGATCAGGGGCTTTCATAAAAGGCATCGGATGATAAACCCATGGCGCGGCTAACCCCGGAATTATTGCTACGCGCTTATGCCTGCGGGCTTTTCCCTATGGCAGAAAGCCAGACAGCCAGCGATATTTTCTGGGTTGATCCTGAAAATCGCGGAATTTTGCCGCTCTCATCCTTTCATATATCGCGCAGCCTGAAACGGGTGGTGCGCAAGGATCTGTTTGATGTGCGGATCAATACCGCCTTTCGCGATGTGATGATCGGCTGCGCCAGCCCGGCCCCTGATCGGGCCGATACCTGGATCAATGATCAGATCCTTGCCCATTATTGCCGTCTTCATGAAATGGGTGCCGCCCACAGTGTGGAATGCTGGCAGGATGGCCGCTTGGTGGGCGGCCTTTATGGGGTGGATCTGGCGGGGGCCTTTTTTGGTGAAAGCATGTTTCACCGGGTGACAGATGCCAGCAAGGTTGCCATGGTGCATCTGGTTGCCCGGCTTAAATATGGCGGCTATCAATTGCTTGATACCCAATTTGTGACCGAGCATCTGCAACAATTCGGGGCCCGGGAAATCAACCGGGATGCCTATCACGAGCTGCTCAAATCAGCCTTGCGCGTTCAAGGGGATTTTTATTCACTACCAGAAGGATTATCGGGTGAAAGGGTTTTGCACGCCATCACCCACACATCATAAACCGGATGCTCCAGCGCATGAAGGCCGGGGCTTGAGGCCATCATCCATCCGGTGAACAGGCGATTCCTGCTGTCGTCGATCATTTCATCGATTTCCAGAAAGGCAAAGGTTTCAGGCTGTTCTTCAGGTGGTCGGGATTGGCAATGGCGGGATGTAATAATCAGGCTGCCAAATTCCACCGGCTGATTTTTGGGAAGCTCAAGCTCGGTGATGCGCGCGGTCACCTTATCCATGGCGCGGGCAATAGTGATGGTTTTCACCCCGTCCTCTGGCTGATCTCTATCCTGCCCAGATAAGGGCTGATGGCTTTGCCCTATCGCGCCCTGCCCCACTATGGCCTGCGCCGATAATGGCGGGATCAACAAAATACCACCCAAAACCACAAGGGATACGGGCAAGATGCGGCCACTCATCATCAGGGAACCAAGCCCTTTATTCCTCGCTGCTGCTTGCCGGATCGCCACTATAAACCGCCTTGGAAATCAGGCCAAACAGATCAATCGGCCCTTGAGTATCATAGACTTCTTCGCCTGCAGACAGATATTCATCAAGGCCGCCCGGCTGCAATTCAACATAGGTATCGCCCAAAAGCCCATCAGAGGTGATTTTGGCAAAGCTGTCGGTCGAAATTTCAAGAGATTTATCAACCGTGAAGCGCACCACGGCCTGATAGCTTTGAGGATCAAGGCGCTGCCCGGTCACGGTGCCGATCTTGATCCCGGAAATCCGCACATCCGCCCCCAGCGTCAAACCACCGACCCGATCAAAACGGGCCTGCAGTTCATAGCCCGAGGCACTGCCCACATTCGTTGTGGTATAGGCAATATATAAAAACGCCCCGGCAACCGCCAGAACCACAGCCCCAATCATGGATTCAACGAGATTACCACCCACGCCAGTCTCCCATCCCATATTCAGCCGTAAAAACCATAGTCTGCTTCATTCTCGCATGAAGCATCAATTGGGCCGCCAAGGCTCATAATCGCCCGTGGCCCGATCACGTCCGGTGCTTTTTTTCAGGCTGCCCGGGGGCGCATAAGCCGCATCCGATCCCGTGAGATTGGGACGATGGGGCTTTTCCCAGGGCTTTGGCACATAGTGGCTTTGATCGGGCAGATCATTGGTGGTGCGGTGCAGCCAGCGGTGCCATTCCGGCGGCACGCGCGAGGCTTCGACCTCACCTTTATAAATGACCCAGCGGCGATCCCCTTGCCGCGCCTTGTAATAGATATTGCCATCCTGATCTTCGCCCACACGCTCGCCTTTGCGGGCGGTAAAAAGCGCGGTGCCGATGGTTGCCCCATTCCACCAGGTGAATAGCTTTTGAAACACAGTCATCTTGCGATCTCGTCCCTTGTGTCATCGCTATGGATCGGCTGCAAAGCATCGACCCGAAAAACGCCGGGACTATGGCAAGTTCAGGCCAAAAGGTCCAGCGATAGATCATCCTTGGCCATGCAGCATAATCCCATTCCTCATGAATGGCGATCAAAGCTGCGCGAGTGGGTTTGGGAGTCGGCAAAATGGGGGGCTTCTACGCACCCCTGTCAATAAAACTTTTGCAGAAAGATCGCTTGCGACTCCCATGATTCAGACTAAACTTGGTGTCTGCTTGGATGGACATGCCCATATCTATGGTCATCGGCTTGCTGATAGCCGCATGTTTTTGCATGTCGGACAGGACCAAAAGCACAGATTTTATAAACGTTACAATAAGGCCAGGGGGAAGACATGCGTTTTGAGCGTCGATTCACGAAAGATGGGCAATCGCCTTATGATGGGCTCGTATTTCGTCAGGCCGTGAGTGAGATTCGCAATCCCGATGGGACCATCGTTTTTCAGATGAATGCGGTGGATGTGCCAGCGGCATGGTCGCAGGTGGCCACCGACATCATTGCGCAGAAATATTTCCGCAAGGCCGGGATTCCGGCGGTTTTAAAGCCGGTTGAAGAAAAAGCCGTCCCCTCATGGCTATGGCGACGCGTGGCGGATGAAGAGGCCCTCAAAGCTCTGCCCAAAGACAAGCGCTATGGTGCGGAAACCAGTGCCCGGCAGGTTTTTGATCGGATGGCCGGTGCCTGGACCTATTGGGGCTGGAAAGGCGGCTATTTCCACGCCGAGGACGATGCGCGGGTCTTTTATGATGAAATGCGCCTGATGCTTGCTCGCCAGATGGCCGCCCCCAATTCCCCGCAATGGTTCAATACCGGCCTGCATTGGGCCTATGGAATCGATGGCCCCAGCCAGGGCCATTTTTATATCGACCCCGAAACCGAAACGCTGGTGCGCTCAAAAAGCGCCTATGAGCATCCCCAACCCCATGCCTGTTTCATCCAAAGCGTGTCTGATGATCTCGTCAATGAAGGCGGCATCATGGATTTATGGACGCGGGAAGCCAGGCTTTTCAAATATGGTTCCGGGACCGGATCGAATTTTTCCCATATTCGCGGTGAGAAGGAATCGCTTTCGGGCGGCGGCCAATCCTCAGGTTTGATGAGCTTTTTGAAAATCGGCGATCGGGCCGCAGGAGCAATCAAATCGGGCGGCACCACCCGCCGGGCGGCGAAAATGGTGGTGGTGGATGCCGATCACCCCGATATCGAAGCCTTCATTAGCTGGAAAGTGATTGAAGAACAAAAGGTTGCGGCGCTGGTTTCCGGCTCTAAATTATGTGAGATGCATCTCAACCGGATCATCGAGGCCTGCCATGCGGCTCGCGATGCCTTGGGCGATGAAGCCTTCGAGCCCAAGAAGAATCAGGACCTGAAGCGCGAAATCCTCGCCAGTCGCAAGGCCATGATCCCGGAAAACTATGTGCAGCGGGTGATTCAGTTTGCACGCCAGGGCTATCGCCGCCTTGATTTCCACACCTATAATACCGATTGGGATTCCGAAGCCTATGTGACCGTATCGGGCCAGAATTCCAATAATTCCATCCGTGTTACCGATGCCTTCATGCGAGCCGTGAAAGCGGGCAGCGATTGGGATCTGATCAAACGCACCGATGGATCGGTGGCCAAAACCCTCAATGCCGCAGACTTATGGGATCAGGTGGCCTATGCTGCATGGTCTTGCGCTGATCCCGGCATTCAATTTCACAGCACGATCAATGATTGGCACACCTGCCCCGCATCGGGGGATATCCGGGCGTCCAATCCCTGTTCGGAATATATGTTCCTTGATGATACGGCGTGCAATCTGGCCTCGCTCAATCTCATGCAATTCCGTCTCGAAGGCGGCGATTTCGATGTCGAGAATTTTGAACATGCTGTTCGCATGTGGACATTGGTGCTCGAAATCTCGGTGCTGATGGCTCAATTCCCATCGGAAAAAATCGCCGAGCTCAGCTATCGCTATCGCACCCTTGGGCTGGGCTATGCCAATATCGGCGGGCTTTTGATGTCATTGGGCCTGCCTTATGACAGCGATGAAGGCCGCGCCTTATGCGGTGCCATCACCGCTCTGATGACCGGCACATCTTACGCCACCTCGGCGGAAATCGCCTCCGAGCTTGGCCCCTTCCCCGGCTATGCGGATAATGCCGATCATATGCTGCGGGTGATCCGCAATCATCGGCGGGCGGCCTGGGGCGAAGATGATGGCTATGAAGGCCTGAAAACACGTCCGGTGCCTTTGGATATCGAATGCTGCCAGGATCAGGCTTTGGCGGTGGCTGCCGGGGCGGCCTGGGATCGGGCGCTGGAACTGGGCGAAATGCATGGCTATCGCAACGCCCAATCAACGGTGATCGCCCCTACCGGCACCATCGGACTGGTGATGGATTGCGATACCACCGGGATCGAGCCGGATTTTGCCCTCGTCAAATTCAAAAAGCTGGCGGGCGGCGGCTATTTCAAGATCATCAACCGGATCGTACCCCAGGCACTTGATGTTTTGGGTTATGAAGCCGATGAAGTTCGCGACATCATCAATTATGCGGTGGGCCATGGCACCCTCGCCCAGGCCCCGCATATCAATCATGACCGCCTGAAAGAGCGGCATTTCGCGCAAGTGCAGATCGATGCCATCGAAGAGGGGCTGAAAAGCTGTTTCGATATCCGCTTCGTCTTTAATCGCTGGACTTTGGGCGATGCCTTTTGCAAGGACGTGCTGGGCTTTAGCGATGCACAGCTTGCCGATATCAGCTTTGATATGCTCCGCGAACTGGGGTTCAGCCGGGCAGAGGTGGATGAGTGCAATCTTTATGTTTGCGGCGCCATGACCCTTGAAGGCGCCCCACATCTGCGCAAGGAACATCTGCCGGTTTTCGATTGCGCAAGCCCCTGCGGACGGATTGGCAAGCGTTCCTTATCATGGGAAAGCCATATCCGCATGATGGCCGTGGCCCAGCCTTTTGTTTCGGGGGCGATTTCCAAAACCATCAATATGCCCAATCTCGCCTCGGTCGAAGATTGCAAGCGAGCCTATGAGTTGAGCTGGTCTTTGGGCCTCAAAGCCAATGCCCTTTATCGCGATGGCTCGAAATTGTCCCAGCCTTTGTCGGGTTCCCTCCTCAATGAAGAGGATCTGGAGGATCTGCTCGATGATCAGGTGCCCTTAGGCGAAAAAGCCCATAAGGTGGCGGAACGCATCGTGGAGCGGATTATTGAACGTGAAGCGCCGAAAACCCGCCGCAAGCTGCCGCATCGCCGCAAGGGCTATACCCAAAAAGCTGTTGTGGGTGGCCATAAGGTTTATTTGCGGACCGGCGAATATGATGATGGCGAAGTTGGCGAAATTTTCATCGATATGCACAAGGAAGGGGCAGCCTTCCGCTCTTTGATGAATAATTTTGCCATCGCTATTTCCATTGGCCTGCAATATGGCGTGCCTTTGGAAGAATTCGTCGATGCCTTCACCTTCACGCGATTCGAGCCTTTCGGCCGCGTGGAAGGCAATGATGCCATCAAGATGTCAACATCGATCCTTGATTATATCTTCCGCGAACTCGCCGTTTCCTATCTTGGCCGCAATGATCTGGCCCATGTGGAGCCTGATGATATGCGCCATGATACCCTGGGCGATGGCATCAATGAAAAGCTCCCCGAAGCTGGCACTTTGGCTGCCTATCAGGCTTCCGAAGCTCTTGATAAAGTGCTGGGGCTGGCTTCAAACGGCTATGTGCGCTCTAATCTTTATGTGCTGAATACACCTAAAAACAGCAGCACAGCCCCGGCTAAAAGCCCAACGCAGCCTTCATCTGTTGGACTGATGGCGGTAACGGAAGACATTTCAAGGGAAGTGAAAACGGAAACGACAACCTATACTCGCCGCGCCGAAGCCCGGATGAAGGGCTATGAAGGCGATGCCTGCGGGGAATGTGGCAATTTCACCCTTGTGCGCAATGGCACCTGCCTGAAATGTAATACCTGCGGCGGCACCAGCGGCTGTTCCTGACCCCAATTGTTTCAATCTGAAACAAAACAAGGAGAGATCTTCGGGTCTCTCTTTTTTTTGATCTGATTTGGGAAAAATTAATTCCTATCTTTAAGAAATCTTTAGGGGCGAAGATGGAAGCTGATCCCCGCTCGCCTCATGAAGAAAATATTTGAGGGCCAGCCCAGAAAACGGGATCTGCAAATAATGGATGGACATATGCTGGGGATCGAAAGCGACCGCCTGAAAACGGCAGAAGCCATAGAGATCGACCCACTCGCCCTTCTCGATCATCTGAACCTTGGGGTTTTGGTTTGCGAGATTGATGCCGACCATGGCTGCCTCATCCTGACCGCCAATAAAAGCGCGCAGGATCTGATCCTGATCGATCCACGCCTTGTGAACCGAGGCGATGCCGGGTCTGCGGTGCTTGCGGAAAAAATGACTCTTGATGATATTCCGGTTCTGGAATTTGGCGAGCCGCTCTTGAGCGAATTTCATCGCGCCCTGCGTCTTCAGCGACCCGTTCATTATGAGTGGAAGATCGAATCGGTTGAAAGCACCAAGGTCTATAGCTGCACTATCACCCCTTTGGATCAAGGCGGTGCGGTTAAGCCCAGAATTTTATGCACCCTCACCGACAAAACCACGGAAAAAAGAGCACAGGCCAATCTTCTCCATCACGCCTTGCATGATCATCTCACCGGCCTGCCCAATCGCAGCCACTTTCTCAATCGTCTTGAGGATGAAGTGGCGCGTTGTAAAAATGAGGAAGGTCGTGCCTGTGCCGTGCTCATGCTCAATGTGGATCGCTTTCAACTCATCAATGAAGGATTTGGGCACCCCATCGGGGATGAATTTCTGATCGAAATGGCCAATTCCCTTAGGGCCTGCCTACGCAATTCCGATCTTTTGGCCCGCTTCAATGGCGATGAATTTGCTATTCTCATCGATGATATCGAAGGCCTTGAGGATGCGACCGGCCTTGCAAAACGCATTCACGAGATGATGAAAGCGCCGCGCAAGATTGCCGGTGTCGATGCCTATATGTCGGTGGGTATCGGGGTGACAACCAGCGAAATCAGCCATAAACATGCCGAAGATATGATCCGGGATGCGGATATCTCCATGCATCGGGCGAAAAAACGCGGGCCTTCCAGAACATTTGTCTTTGCTGCTGAGAGCAATACCGTTCGGACCGGCCAGATTCAGCTTGAAACAGACCTGCGCCATGCGATCGAAAATGGCGATCTCGAGCTTTATTATCAGCCGATCATCGATCTGGAAAATGGCAATAGCATCGCTTTTGAGGCCCTCACCCGCTGGCATCATCCCATCCACGGCCCTGTGTCTCCGGCTCGGTTCATTCCGATCGCCGAAGATAGCGGGCTTATCCTGCCCCTGGGCCGCTGGGCTATGATGGAAGCCTGCCAGCAATTGGCTACATGGCAAAAAAGCATCAAGAATACGCAGAATATCTATGTTAATGTGAATATGTCTGCGGTCCAGCTTTTGGAAGATGAGATTTCCCGCACCGTGGCGCATTGCTTAGCGCAATCTGGCTTGGAAGGTCGGAATTTACGCCTTGAAATCACCGAAAGCGCCCTTGTGGCCAATCCCGAATTTGCGGCTCGATGCCTTCATGAAATCAAGGAACTCGGCCCCACCCTTGCCCTGGATGATTTTGGTACGGGATATTCATCGCTCAATTATCTCAATAGCTTTCCAATTGATTGTATCAAGATCGATCGATCTTTCGTGGGTCAGGTTGATCGCGATGAACAATCATCGAAAATCATTCGCATCATCACCATGCTGGCCGATACCCTGCGCATGTCGGTGGTTGCCGAAGGCATAGAAACCAGCGAACAGCATATGATGATGCGCTCTTTGGGGTGCCGCTATGGCCAGGGCTATCTGTTTTCACGCCCTCTGCCCAAGAAGGACGCGACAGCTCATTTGCGAAAGCAATTCAAACCATAAGAAACAATTTGTTGTGGCAAGGGCTTGAACCCTTGCCGCGATGACCGACATAATGGACCTTGAGTTGACCGCCGATAGTCTCAAGGAGATGTGCCGTGGCCCAGGACCAAAATCCAAAAGATATCTCATCAGCGACAGAAGATCCCAACGCGCCAAAGCCCGCCTCCGGCCCCGCCCCAAAGACATCTGAGACGTCTGAGACATCTGGCGAGCCAACGCCGACGGCACAAGCTAAAGAAACGGCGTCAGCCCCCGCTTCGCCCGCGAAAAAAACGACGAGCCCGACACGTCCGGCCAAAACTGCAAGCTCAAAGGCTAAACCATCCACCAAGGCGAAAACGCCCAAAAAGCCGGCGTCCCGCTCCACCACAACAAAGAAACCCGCAGCAAAATCGGCATCTGCTGCAAAAGCGGCTCCGAAAACCGCAGCAGTTCAAACCCAAAGCCCGCCAAAAACCGCCAATCCTCAGACAGCCAATGATGGGGCAGCCAATCATGGGGCAGCCAATCATGGCCCTGCGGCCGCAGATAGCCCCCAAAATGACGAGCAAAGGCACAGCCAGCCTCATATGGATCATGAAAAGACCTTTCATCTCGATTGGCTGTGGCGGGCTTTGGCCGTGCTCTCTTTTGGGTTCATATCCTATATTCTGCTGGTTTTGGCCTGGGTTCTGGCCGCCGTGCAATATGGGGTCATCATCATCAGAGGCGAGAAAAATCAGCCGCTTTCAAATCTGATGCAGCATCTCAATGCCTATCTGTCCCAAATCCTGGGCTATCTTGGCGGCGACACCAAGGCCACTGATCTGCCTTTCCCGTTCAGCGATTTGCCCATGAAATCCGAGGCTGATAGCGATCAATCTCAAGGTTAAAACCTTTCAGTCCAGAATAAGGCATGAAAAGCCAGCCATGACGAGAGGTACTATAGCCTCCCGTTTCATGCGCTGATGCGTCCTCAATCGCTCACGGTCAGCGCCTTGAAAAACATACGGCAGCGGGTGATCCCGTTTTTATCAGCGGCATAAGTTTCCGAACATTCAAATTGCAATTCGATCAATGCATGTCCCGGAATGGGAAAATCTGCATCATGCAGCCTTTCGATCACCAAAGCCGCAAGCGCCCGTATTGATAGCTGCTGCTCATCCGCCTCAAGCTCTAAAACCAGCCTGTGTTCTTCTCCATCAAATGTGGCGGAATGCCAGGCATGCGACGTGCCAGCCCCCATAGCAATCGAGGCGGACTTTGTCGCGCCCCTGTCCGGGCCTATGATATCTGCCAGTGTTTTGATCTTCTGATCCCCCTCCAGTGCTTTCACTAATGCACGATGGAGTCCCCATGATGCGTCCGCTTTCATCCAGCCTGCTCCTTGCTTATGCACATAAAAAAAGCCGATGCAGTGTCGCATCGGCGGAAATCCACTATCCGGATTTATCCATATTGGTACATTTATTCTGTTAGTTGTCAAGCTTTTGGATTATTCAATTCGCAATAAATACGCCATACAGCCTTCAGTTGCTAAACGGAAATGCTTTATTCCTGTGGTCACATTAAGCATGATATCAAAATAAAATCTTTATATTATAATAAGTTAATCTTTTATGTTCACATCGAGATTTAGGTTATACCGCCAATGATCCGAAAGCTGTAAAGAAACCAGCCAATATATGGGTCATATGATAAAGCGGAATAATCCGTCATAAAAAAGGATTTTTCCTATTGCCAAGACACAGACCAACCTATAGGCTTCCTCCATGATAAATGATGATTATGAAGACCTCACCGCCCGACAAAGGCTGGATGCCCTGATCGCTCAGGCACCGGGGGAAAGCTATGCCTCGGTTTCGGCGCTGATCGGTCGCAATCATTCCTATATCCAGCAATATATCCGGCGCGCCCAGCCTCGGCGATTGCAGGAAGCCGATCGCCGCAAAATCGCCGATCATTTCAATGTTGCAGAATATGAATTGGGTGGCCCGCGCGAAGAACGCGATCACCCCCCCGGGTTTTTCGAGGCCGAGCCCTCAAATCTGATTTTTGTCCGCCGCTATGATGTGCGGGCCAGCGCCGGGCATGGGTCTTTGGTGGATCAGGAATTATCCAATGGCGAGGTGCCTTTTCAGGCCGATCATCTCAAAACCCTCACCCCAACCCCCCATGATCGCCTGTCGGTCCTGTCGGTGAAGGGGGATTCAATGTATCCCACCTTGGCCGATGGCGATGATATTCTGGTGGATCAGGATGAACGGCATCCCCATCGCGATGCCATTTATGTGCTGCGGCTTGAAGATGCGCTTCAGGTGAAGCGGGTTTCGGTCAATCCCATCACCGGGCGGCTGACCATCAAAAGCGATAATCCGCTTTATGAAAGCTGGCCCGATTGCGATCCCCGCCGCACCGATATTCTGGGTCGGGTGGTTTGGGTTGGGCGCAGGCTATAAACCATCTGCCTGCCCCTTCAGGGCTGAGTTTTTTCCAACCCCAATAAACCCCGCATCAAAACCCCTCGATTGGCAAAATCGGTGAAAAACCCATCCACCCCCAGCCCTAGAATCGCTTCATATTCCTGCGCCGGGCTTTCAAAAAGCGGCAAAAGCTGATCATCGCGCAGGGTCCATGGATGCACCAACAGCCCCAATTGATGGGCGCGCTGCACAAAGCCTGTATCCTTGCCATCAGCATCGATCAGCAAAGTCTTGGATGGCCCCACTCCATGGGCAAAGTCCGCCGCTTGGGCCAAAGAAACAGACGGTGTCAGGCTATCGGCTTCTGGGTCGATCTCGGATTTCGGGAACACCAGCATGATCCGGCGCAGGGTGCTTTGGTTTTTCAAATCGCGTAAAATGCCCGGCTCAAAGGATTGGATGAACACCGGCGCGCTTTCATCCACATAGCCGTGCCGTGTCAGGCTTTGCAAAAGGGGCGCAATGAAATCAAGGCCGATGGATTTGAAATGCTCCGGGTGCTTGGTTTCAGGATATACCCCGATCTGCTTGCCCCCTGCCGCTTCATGATCCGCCACAAGGGTGAGGATTTCATCAAAGGTGGGGATTTCAAACCGATCATCAAATGCCTTTGATCGCCCCGGAAAAGCCTGTCGCGCCCGCAAGGTCTTGATCTCGGCGAGGGTAAAATCCTCAACATACCAATCCGCGCGGCCATCAAGGGTTTTCCGCCGGTCGGCAAATTCGGGGTGATCGGCAATATCGGTGGAGCCAGAGAGATAATAATCATGGCGGGCGATCAAAACGCCATCTTTGGTCAAAACCAGATCCGGCTCGATGAAATCGGCCCCCATCTCCATCGCCAGCTTATAGCCTTCCAGCGTATGTTCAGGCAAATAGCCCGAAGCGCCGCGATGGGCGATGACGACCGGGCGTTCCCCCGATAAGGTGGGATAGGGCCAGGATAAAGCGGGCGATGCGCTCATCAGAAAAATCCCCATGACAATAAGCCTGAACATCAATCTCTCCTTATGCCCCGATCAGGAAACCGGGTGCAATCCAACTATGATCCCAACTCTATCCGATGTCTTTCACGATTGATCTGCCGTGCTTTTAAAACAGCGGGAACACTGATCAGTGCCCACACTGCGCATCCCAAAAACAACAGAGAAAAGCTTATCCCGAGATCGAGCAAAAACCCCATTAAAGCTGGCGACAATGAGGTGGAAAAAACCATCAGGCTGCTGGTCAGCGCCCGAATGGAGCCCAGATGCCCCAGGCCATAAAGCTCTGCCCACACAGCAGTGGCACAGGGATAAAACAGGCCCGTGGTCAAGCCGGCCATGGCCATGAAGATATAAATCACACTCATATGATCGGATAGGGCAATCACAAACAGCCCCAATCCATAAGGCAGCATGGCATAAACCAGCACATCAAAAGCACTGGTGCGATCCACTAATCTGCCCGCCAGCAGAATACCGAAAACGGTGGTGAGGGCATAAAGGCTGAAGGCCGCAGCAAAAAGCGGCAGACTCCAGCCTTTCGCCTCGATCAGCGGAATTTGCAGAAAGAAAACGCCGGTATTGATGAAAGGTGGGGCAATCATCGCCACCAAAAGCAGATAAAAAGCCCGATCCCGGATGGCTTCACCCCGTGTCCAGCTTGTGCCGAGATCGCTTTTCGCCACCGACTCATCGGGCTTTGCCCCAGCGCTTTTGCGGGTGCTGGCCAGCCAAACCAGCACCGGCAGATATAAAAACAAGAGAACAGCAATGCTGAGCCAGGTCATCTGCCAGCCAAAACTGGCCATGATCGCCACTGCCAGAATGGGAAAAACCGCCTCCCCCGCAGCATGGCCCATGGAGGCAAAGGAAATCGCTTTCCCCCGATTTTCAATGAAATCGCGCGCCATTGTGGTGGATGCGGCATGGCCCATCAACCCCTGTCCGCACAAACGGAACAAATAGATGATGACGAATAAAAACGCAACCGATTGAAAAGGCAGCAAGGCCAAAGCAAGGCTAGCCAGCGCCAGAACCGAAACGATGACAAAAAGATAAAGAGGCAGCGCAATACGATCGATCAAACCGCCAAAATACAGCACAGAAAAGCCGCTGAGCAGTGTTGCCATGGAATAAACCGTGCCAAAACCGGCTACCGACAAATCAAAGGCCTCGCGCAATTCACCACTGAACAATGCGATGAAATAGGTTTGCCCAAAAGACGCAAAAAGGGTGAGGCTGAAGCCCATCAGCAGGCGGCGGGGGTGATTTTTGATAAACCTCAGATATGTCATGGCAGGCAGGATATCCAATGGCGCAGGGCCGTGGTGATGATGCATTGCACCATGCCCCTCACAGACTTATTAGGCAAGACAGGCAAGACTGAAAAACCCACCTTTCAATGGATAAAGACAAGAAGATGACTTTCTGCTTTTCTCGCTGCCTCAAGGGGCGTATGTAAGGGCGCAAAGCGGCCCAATGCCGTCCTTCCGGCATGTGATCATGATGGTCGCCTGCGCTTGTCGTGTTTGATAAGCAGTTTGGGAAGGGTTTATCAATCTCTGAAAGCACGCCTTGATGACACTGAACGATATGATTGCCCCGGCGCTTTTGAGCGCGCTGGAAAAGCGAGGCTATACCGATCTCACGCCGGTTCAGGAACAGGTTCTGACCATTGCGCGCGATGGCCAGGATCTTCTGGTTTCGGCGCAAACGGGTTCGGGCAAAACCATTGCCTTTGGCCTCGCCATTGCCCCCACCTTATTGGGTGAGGCCGAACGCCTGCCCGCCATGGTTTTAGCGCCCATGGCCCTGATCGTGGCCCCCACGCGGGAATTGGCCCAGCAGGTTTCCCGCGAATTGGATTGGCTTTATGCCCCGGCGGGCGGCGTTACCTTGTCTTGCGTTGGCGGCATGGATATCCGCAGCGAACGGCGCGGGCTTGAGAAAGGCCCGCATATCATCGTGGGCACGCCGGGCCGCCTGCGCGATCATATCGAACGGGGCTCATTGGATCTCACCCAGATCCGGGCAGTGGTTCTGGATGAAGCCGATGAAATGCTTGATATGGGCTTTCGCGAGGACCTGGAATTTATTCTCGATGCCGCCCCGCGATCACGCCGCACCTTGATGTTTTCAGCCACTGTGCCAAAGCCCATTGCCGCGCTGGCCAAGCAATATCAGCGTGATGCCATCCGCATTTCCACGGCGGGCGAGAAAAAGCAGCATAGCGATATCAGCTATTTTGCCCATCCCGTGGCCCCCAATGACCGGGAAAATGCGATCATCAATCTTTTGCGTTATCATGATGCACCCAGCACTTTGATTTTCTGCTCCACGCGCGCCGAAGTCAGCCATTTATCGGCGCGGCTGGCCAATCGCGGCCTTTCGGTCGTCACCCTTTCGGGAGAATTGAGCCAAAGAGAGCGCAGCCATGCCCTGCAATCCATGCGCGATGGCCGGGCGCGGCTGTGCATCGCCACCGATGTGGCGGCGCGCGGTATCGATCTGCCCAGCCTTGATCTGGTGATCCATGCCGATCTTCCGAAGGCCGCCGATACCTTTCTCCATCGTTCGGGGCGCACCGGCCGCGCCGGACGCAAGGGTGCTTGTGCCCTGATCATTGCCTATAATCGACGCCGCGCCGCTGAACGATTGCTGATGTCGGCAAAGGTCGATGCCCAATGGGGTCCGCCGCCCTCGGCCAATGATATCATTGCCCGTGATCATGAACGGATGTTGCATGATCCGGCCCTTGCCGCTGCACCCGATGAAAGCGAAATGGATCTGGTCACCGAACTTCTGGAAATGCACGGGGCTGAAAAAGTGGCTGCGGCCTATCTGCGGATGCAAAAAGCCCGCTTTCCCGCGCCCGAAGAATTGCTTGAACAATCGCCCGAGCCCGAGCGCGCTGAAAGCCGGGCCAACCGGGGCAGCTTCAAGACCGGGGCATGGTTCCGGCTGAGCACCGGGCGCAAGGATAATGCGGACCCGCGCTGGATTCTGCCTTTGATCTGCCGCGCCGGTCATGTCACCAAAGGGGATGTGGGGGCGATCCGTATATTGGAACGGGATACGCGCTTTGAAATCTCGGCCGAAGCCGCCGATCGCTTCCGGGAAGCCATAGCCAAAGGGATCAGCGAAAAAGGTATCACGATCACCGAGATTGACGCCCCCAGCGACAGCGAACGCGGCGGAAAGCCGCGCGGGCCGCGCAATAATGCAAGATCAGAAGGGCGCGTTGCGGCAAGACCGGAAAGCCGCCCTGCGGCCAGATCAGAGGGCCGGGCTGCTGATCACCCTGCCCCACGCTTTCAAAAGCGGGCCGAAGATCGCCCAGAAAAATCTTCTGAAAAGTCTTCTGAAAAATCTTATGAAAAGCGGCCTGAAAAGCCCTACGAGAAGCGCTATGAGAAGCGGGCCGAGCCGAGATCCGACTATAGACCAGAGCGTCCGAAAGAAGACGCGCCCGCCCCGAAAGCGCCGCGCAAATCTCTCGGCTTATCGGGTGGGATGCCCAATCGCGCGACCGGCGATGGACCGGGCGAGCTCGCGACCAAACGGCCCTTCTCCAAATCCTTTGACAAGGATTTCGCCGCAACGGATGGCAGGCCCGGGCGCAAGATAGCAAGTAAAGGCCCCAAAAAGGCAGGCGAAAAAGCAGGCCAAAAGGCAGGCGGCAAACGACCGGCCGTTGCTGCGCGCAAGGCCGCCAGCAAAGGCTTCAAAAAAGCCCGTCCGGGGGGCAATGCCCCTTATAAAGGCCCGCAAAAAAGCTGATCGAAGAAAAGTTCTCCATGATCGGCAAGGGGCCTCATCATGCCTCTTGCCGATGCCATTTCGGCTTGATGCCCGCCGCTCGCATCTGCGTCCCACAGATTTTTTGGCATTGCATAAAGATCACGAAAACCTATATATCTGTGATCGTGTGATCCGTATGGGAGGAAACGCTCGCGGAGGGTTTCATTTTGCGGATCTGGCAAAGACGGTGTTCATCGTGAAATCAGCCGCGGCCGAAATGATATGTCTTACCCGAAGCTGATGGATCGCGACAGGATCAATCCTGCCCCCTTCCAATCCCTATCTCAATGAGCCTGCAACGGCGCATCACGGCCTTTCCAGCCCGGTGCAATGCAATCGGGCCAATAGGCTTGCCACAAGATCAGAGCCAGTCTGATTGGAAATTCTTTGGCTGGTTCATTCTTCTTGGTGAGCCCAACAGGATTCGAACCTGTGACCTACTGATTAAAAGTCAGTTGCTCTACCAGCTGAGCTATGGGCCCCCATGAAGCGGCGCAAATTGAAGGCTGCGCCCTGATGAAGTGCGGCGGACCATAAGTGGCGGAGCCGCCCCGGTCAAGCCTTTGACGCACCTTCATGAAAAAATGTCGCACAAAGATGCATTTGCCTGATTTTTTTACAGTTGATCGCTTTTATGAACCCAGATTTCTTGCACGGCATCCTTATGCCAAAGCTGGAAATCCGGCCAATCATGGATATGGTTGATATAGCTGGCCACCAATGGCTCCACCGTCACATCATAAGATCGCAGCCGGGTGGCCACCGGGGCGAAAAAAGCATCGGCAATGCTGAAATCGCCATAGAGAAAGGGCCCGCCCGATAAGGTGAGGGCATCGCGCCAAAGGGTGGAAATTCGGGCCACTTCCTTTTGCGCCTGATCGCTTAAAGCAACAGCTTTTGGCGGGCGCTTCAGGTTCATCGGCATTTCAGACCTGACAGCTGGAAAACCGGAATGCATTTCCGCCACCGCCGAGCGGGCATGGGCACGTAAGAATTCCGCCCGGGGCCACCAATGCCGGCCTTTGGGAAAGCGCTCGGCCAGATGATCGCAGATCGCCAAACTATCCCAGATCACCAGATCGCCATCCACCAGCAAAGGCACCCGCCCGGCACCGCCAAAGCGCGCCAGTTCATCCTTGAAATACTCGGTATCGAGAACGATCAGCTTTTCATCGAAATCAAGCCCATTCGCCTTCATCGCAAGCCAGGGACGCAAAGACCAGCTTGAATAGTTTTTATTGCCGATCACCAATGTCAGGTCAGCCATCACCCTCATCCCCTATCAAAGCAAATCATCATAATGGATCGATATCGCCCCGGCGATAATTTTCCAGAAAGTCTGCGGCAAAGGCGGCGCATCTTCCGGCCTCGATGGCATCGCGCAAAGCCTGCATCAAGGCTTGGTAGAAAGCAATATTATGCCAGGTGATCAGCATCGGGGCCAAAATTTCTTCACAGCGCACCAGATGATGCAGATAGGCGCGGGAATATTGGGCCGCCGGGCTTTGGATTGCGGGATCAAGGGGGCGCGGATCATCCTTGTGCCGGGCATTGCGCAGATTGATCGGCCCCCGCCATGTAAAGGCCTGCGCGGTGCGCCCCGAACGGGTGGGCATCACGCAATCAAACATATCGATGCCGCGCAGCACGGCCCCCACAATATCATCGGGTTTCCCCACCCCCATCAGATAGCGCGGCTTATTTTGGGGCAGCATATCGGTGCAAAAATCAAGGGTGGAAAACATCGCCTCCTGCCCCTCGCCCACGGCCAAGCCCCCCACGGCATAGCCATCAAAGCCGATATCAATGAGCGCTTTTGAGGATTGCGCCCGCAAATCTTCATAAATGCTGCCCTGCTGAATGCCAAAAAGCGCGGCATTCTGTGCCTGCGCATCATGGCCATCAAAAGCCGTGCGCGAACGCCGGGCCCAGCGCATGGAAAGCTCCATCGAATTTTGCGCCACCTCGTGGCTCGCCGGATAAGGGGTGCATTCATCAAAACACATCACGATATCCGAACCCAGATCGCGTTGAATTTCGATGGATCGTTCGGGGCTGAGCAGATGACGGCTGCCATCGATATGCGATTGAAAGGCGACCCCCTCCTCGCTGAGCTTGCGCAATTTCGCCAGCGACATCACCTGAAACCCCCCTGAGTCGGTGAGAATCGGGCGATCCCAGTTCATGAAGCGATGCAATCCGCCCAAAGCCGCGATCCGCTCGGCTCCGGGGCGCAGCATCAGATGATAGGTATTGCCCAAAATGATATCGGCGCCGGTGGCGCGCACATTTTCGGGCAGCATGGCCTTCACGGTGGCGGCCGTTCCCACCGGCATGAAGGCCGGGGTGCGGATTTCACCCCGCTGCATGTGGATGGTGCCCCGGCGCGCCTTGCCATCATGGGCGATGCGTTCAAAAGTAAAACGGGTCATTGAGGCGCATTCATTGTTTGGGGGAAAAGCAGGCAGGCATCGCCATAGGAATAAAAGCGATAGCCCGAACGGATGGCATGATCATAGGCGGCTTTCATGCGATCCAGCCCGCTGAAGGCCGAAACCAGCATGAACAAAGTTGATTTGGGCAGATGAAAATTGGTCAGCAAAACATCCACGGCACGAAAGCGATAGCCCGGGGTGATGAAAATATCCGTATCCGAACAATAGGGATGGATGATCCCCGCCCTATCCGCAGCGCTTTCCAATAGCCGCAAGGATGTGGTGCCCACCGCAATGATGCGCCCCCCGGCAGCCCGCGCCGCATTCAGCTTTTGCGCCGTTTCGGCGGTGATTTCGCCCCATTCGGAATGCATCTTGTGATCATCGCTATCCTCTACCTTTACCGGCAGAAAGGTACCCGCCCCCACATGAAGGGTGATGGTTTCCGCCAAAATCCCGCGTGCCTCCAGAGCGGCCAAAAGGCCGGGGGTGAAATGCAGCCCTGCCGTGGGGGCCGCCACCGCTCCCGCCTTGCGATTAAAAATCGTTTGATAATCATCCAGATCGCGGGCATCCACGGGGCGCTGCGCCGCAATATAGGGGGGCAAGGGCATCACCCCATGGCGTTCGAGCGCCGCATCCAGATCATCAACAGGAAAATGCAAGGTCACTTCCGCCCCATCACGGGCTTGCACCTCGGCGATCAGGCCATCGAAATCGATCTGATCGCCGATTTTGCATTTTTTGGCCGGGCGCGCAAAGGCGATCCAGCTTTGCTCATCCAACCGACGATGAAGGGTGACCTCGATTTTAGCTTCGCCTTTCCGCCCGAAAAGCCGCGCCGGGATCACCCTTGTATCATTGCTGACCAGCACATCACCGGGCCGCAGCAATTGATCAAGCTCAAAAACCCGATGATCAAAAAGGCCCGCATCATCCACCCGCAGCAAGCGCGCACTATCGCGCGGATTGGCAGGCCTCAGGGCGATCTGCTCTTTGGGCAGATTGAAATCGAACAATGAAATATCCATGGCACAGGCTTTTAATGCAGCAGGCAAAGGGGCTGCAATGCTTATTCGTCATCTGTTTAATAAGCGCTATGATCAATGCCCGGCAGGATCGGGCAAAATGCCGTGCAAAATGATCTGGCACAGGCTTTCCGACACATCGGCGAAATAATCCTTGGTCAAACGCGGCGTATCCATCACGGCTTTGATCTGGGGCTGGAAATCAGCATAATGCTGGGTCGCCGCCCAGATCAGAAACAGCAGATGATAGGGATCAATCGGGCGCAACCGCCCTTCATCGATCCAGCCCCGGATCACCGCAGTTTTGCGTTCCACCAGATTGCGCAGATCGCTTTCCAGATAATCCTGCAAAAAAGGCGCGCCCTGCAAAATCTCATTGGCAAAAACCCGCGATGACACCGGCGAGCGCCGCGACATTTCCACTTTCTCGCGGATATATCTGCTCAATTCCGCCGCAGGATCGCCTTCAGGGTCCAGATGGCTCAGGGGCGCGAGCCATGTTTCAAGGGTGCGGCGCAAAACAGCGATGTACAGATCAGGCTTACGTTTGAAATAATAATGCAGATTGGGCTTCGACATTTCGGCTTTTTCCGCCACTTTGTCGATTGTGGCCCCATGAAAGCCATAAGCCGCAAACACTTCTTGTGCTGCATCAAGAATACGCTTTTCATTCCGGGTCTGGATGCGGGTTTTTCGGCCATCATCCGTTTTCGGTTGGCCGATTTTATTGATCCGGGCGGCGTATTCCATATGGCATTTCGGGGCAAAGCCCCCCTTCCCCATAAAGCTGAGATCCTATCGTTTCTTGATCACGGCTATTTCTTATTCCCCCATATCATTGGAGATTGAACAGACTGTCAAGATCTGCGCGATAAGGCATAGCCGGTTGCGCCCCTTTGCGGGTGGTGGCAAAGGCCCCCACCCTACAGGCAAATTCCACTGCTTCCTGATAGCCTTTACCCTCTAAAAAGGCAATCACCAGTGCCGCGCAAAAGGCATCGCCCGCCCCCACGGTATCAATCGCCTCAACGGATGGCGGGGCCGCGCGTGCAAGGATCGTGCCATCCTGCATCAAAATCGCCCCTCGCGCCCCCAGGGTGATCGCCAAAATGCCGTGATAATCGCGCAGATTTTCCTCTAAAGCCTCGGCCTCGCTTTCATTGACGATCAAAAGATCGGTCCGCGACAAAATATCCGGCGGTACCGGCTTCACCGGCGCGGCATTGAGGCAAAATAGCCCCGAAGCCTTGGTTGAGGCTTGTCTGATCACCGCGATGGGCACTTCCAATTGGCATAAAAGCGCATCATGGGGCGGCAGATGGAGCGGATCGGCTTGAAAAGAATGATTGGCCCCCGATGCCACGGTGATCTGGTTTTCACCCTTTTCATCCACAATGATCAGGGCCACCCCGGTTTGGGCATTGGGCAAAGCAAGACATTGGCTGAGATCGACCCCATCGGCCTTTAAAAGCGCGAGGGCAGCATCGGCATCGGCATCCTGCCCGGTGCGGGCGCATAGCGAAACATCGGCCCCCAGCCGCTTGGCCGCCAAGGCCTGATTGGCCCCCTTGCCGCCGGGATAGCGGCTTAATGCAGCACCGGAAACCGTTTCCCCCGGGCGCGGCAAATGCGGGGCATGGGCCACGATATCAAGATTGACCGACCCTAAAACCACCAGCCGTTTTTGGCTCAAAGAGCCAACCCCTACCGAACCCCCATTTTCAGCCATGGCATCCATCCCTTGTGGCAAAAAACGCGATCTTGCGCGTTAAAAGGTCAAAAAAGCCTTCCACATCCACATCATAAAGCCAGTGCACCGATTTTGGTTTATCCGTGACATGCCAAAAATCCACAGCCGTATGGCCTAAAGTCAGGGGCGAGGCTGTTTCCACCGAAACATTGCACAATTTGCTTTGGAACAATTCAGGCTGCAAAAGCCACGCAATGGTGCAGGGATCATGGAGGGGGGCCCCCTCGGTGCCATATTTTTCCGTATCAAAGCGATTGAAGAAATTGAGCATATGATAAACCGCTTCGGGCACCGCGCCAGACATGGCGGCAATCCTTGCCAAACGATCGGGGCTCGCCAAAAGCTTATGGCTTACATCCAGCCCGGCCATCACCACGGGCCGCCCGCATCCCAGCACGATATGCGCGGCTTCGGGATCCACCAGAATATTGAACTCAGCCGAAGGGGAAAAATTGCCCCCTTCCCGCATGGCCCCA
Organism: Iodidimonas sp. MBR-22; assembly: GCF_029946565.1. Lineage (NCBI taxonomy): Bacteria > Pseudomonadati > Pseudomonadota > Alphaproteobacteria > Iodidimonadales > Iodidimonadaceae > Iodidimonas > Iodidimonas sp. MBR-22. The sequence continues at coordinate 13,531 of NZ_JARKVQ010000008.1, read as the reverse complement.
CCCATCATCACGATCTGATGAATTTTCCCGATGATGGCGGGGGCCCGGGCTATGGCCATGGCGATATTGGTCAAAGGCCCGGTGGGCACCAGGGTGATGCTGTCATCTTCTGCCGCCAGCAGGGTTTCAACAATAAAATCAACGCCATGGCGCGTTTGCAAAGGGGTTTTCGGCTCAAAAACCGTGATGCCATCAATCCCCGTTTGCCCATGAACGATTTCCGCCGAAACCAGATCGCGCAGGATCGGGCGATCACAGCCCGCATAAACCCCGATGTCAAAACAACCCGCCAGATCACAGATCATCCGGCAATTCCGCTGGGTCAGCGCCAAGGGCACATTCCCCGCAACCGTGGTGATCCCCAGAATATCGAACACATCGCGTGAGGCCATCGCCATCAGAAGATTGACCGCATCATCCTGCCCGGGATCGCAATCGATGATCGTCTTCAGCATGAAAATCCCCTAGAATTGCAACAGCATACTGGCCATGGCCGCGCTCATCAGATTGGAAAGCGATCCCGCTGCCACCGCCCGCAGGCCATATTTGGCAATCAGATCGCGCTTTGACGGGATGAGGCTGCCCAAACCGCCGAGCAGAATGGCAATCGAGGAGACATTGGCAAATCCGCACAGAGAAAATGTGATCACCGCTTCGGTGCGGGGGCTGATCTCGCCCAGAATTTCACCCAGATGCAAAAAGGCAACGAATTCATTCAGGATCAGCTTTTCCCCAAAAAGCGCCCCGGCAATCTGCGCTTCGGACCAGGGGATAGACAGCAAATACATCACCGGCGCAAAAAGATAGCCAAGAATCTGTTCCAAGGTCAGGGATTCCAGCCCAAACCAGCCTCCCACCCAGCCCACAATGCCGTTGAACATGGCGATCAGCGCCACAAAGGCCAAAAGCATGGCGCCGATATTCACCGCCAGCTTCACCCCATCCTGCGCCCCCACGGCCGCTGCCAGAATCACATTGGCATGGGGTTTTTCCTCAGCTTCCGCGATGGGTTCGATTTCATGCGGTTCCTGCCCGTTTTTTTCATCATCGGGCATCAAAAGCTTGGCCATCAGCAAGCCGCCGGGGGCCGCCATGAAGCTGGCTGCCAACAGATAATCAAGCCTGATCCCCATCTGGGCATAGGCCGCCAGAACCGTGCCCGCAACCGATGCCAAACCCGACACCATCACCGTAAAAAGCTGTGCATCGGTAAGCTTGCCCAGATAAGGACGAATGACCAAAGGCGCTTCGGTTTGGCCCACAAACATATTCGCTGCGGCATTAAGGGATTCAACATTTTGCGTGCCGATCAGCTTATGCAGGATCGTGCCCAGAATCTTCACCACCCATTGCATGATATGAAGATGATAAAGCACCGACATCAATGCAGAAAAAAAGATGATGATCGGCAAAACATTGATCGCGAAGCTGAACAACCCTTCCTGTGTGGCCAAGCCGCCAAACACCATATTGATGCCGACATTGGAAAAATCGAGGATCGATTGCACCCCTGCCGAAAGCCCGCCGATCATCGCCTTTCCGGCCGGAAAATACAAAACGAAGGCCGCAATCGCCGCCTGCAGGGCAAAGGCGCTGAGAACGATTCGGGGCTTGATCGCCCGTCGATTGGTGGAGAGGGCGATAGCAATCGATAAAATGACCGCAATCCCGATCAGGCTCACAAAGTTCCCCAAAATCTCTCTCCCTTTATGTTGCCCTTTTGCTGCCGGGCGCGGCGGTCATGGCCTTCATGGCTTGTCATGGCCTGGTTCGGATGGCCGGAAAAACGCGTAGGTTACCGGCATTGCAACGAAGGCCTATGCCTTGGTCAATCGTTCATGGATCACCGGCCCCGCTTTTGGCGCAGCATCGGCGATCACACAAGCCCGGCGCAAGGCCAAAGCGGCTTTTTCCGCCGCGTCTTGATCAGCGGCATGAACCATGGCCAATGGCTGCGATCCATCCATCCTGCTGCCCACCGGGGCCACGGCCCCGAACCCTACGCTCAGATCGAGCCGATCCTCAACCGATCGGCGCCCCCCGCCCAATTCGATGATGGCATTGCCAATAGCGCGGGCATCCACCGCCGCCAGATAGCCTTGCCTTTCAGCATGAACCGGCAGCACCACCGGCGCTTTGGGCAGATAATGGGCATAGCGTTCCATGAAATCGGCCGGTCCGCCCAGGGCCGAGACCATCCGGCCAAAAATCTCTGCCGCCCGGCCCGATACCAGCGCTTGATTGGCCCGGGCCAAAGCATCCTCATGATCAGCGGTGATCCCGGACGCGATCAGCATTTCAGCGGCCAAAGCCATCACCACTTCATCCAAACGCGGCTCGCGCCGGCTATTCGTCAGATACAGCACCGTTTCTTCGATCTCCAAGGCATTGCCCGCACTATCGCCCAAAACCGCATTCATATCGGTGATCAGGGCATGGGTTTTCAGATCTGCCGCCAAGGCGGTGCCGATAATGCTTTTGGCCAAAGCCCGAGCTTCATCAATGCTTTGCATGAACGCCCCGGTGCCCACCTTTACATCCATGACCAACGAGCGATTGCCCGCCGCGATTTTCTTCGACAGGATCGAAGCTGTGATGAGGGGGATGGATTCCACCGTGCCGGTAACATCGCGAATCGCATAAAGCCGTCGGTCAGCCGGGGCCAGATCGCTGGTCTGGCCGATGATCGCGCAGCCCACCTCGCGGGTCACTTTACGGAAAATATCAAGACCCGGGGTGGGATCATAGCCGGGAATGCTGGAAATCTTATCCAATGTGCCCCCGGTATGGCCCAGCCCACGGCCGGAAATCATCGGCACATAGCAGCCGCAGGCAGCAACGATGGGGGCCAGCATGAAGCTCACCTTATCACCCACGCCGCCGGTGGAATGTTTATCCACCACGGGGCCATCCAGCCCTTCTTTTTGCCAATCGAGCATCCGCCCCGAATGGGCCATGGCCAGGGTCAGCGTCCCCGCCTCGTCAAACGTCATGGAGCGCAGAAAAATCGCCATCGCCAAAGCCGATGCCTGCTCCGATGGCAAGCTTCCATCAGCAAGACCGGATACGAACAGATCGATCTCAGCAGCCGAAAGCTCGCCGCCATCGCGCTTTTTACGGATAATATCCTTAAACAGCATTCTTGCCTCCTCCTCAGCACCAAAGGGTCTCATCTGTTTGCAAAAAAGCGCAGATGATCTTGTTATGTGACCAAACAAACCATATTTTTTATCAAATCGTCAAATTTTATATCAAAGTCTAAAAGCTGAAAGCAGCTTTACGCAAGCCCGCAGCAATTCACGGCCCAACAAAAGGCGCTTTGGCTCGCATCTGATCGGCTTGTTCGTTAAAGATGTGCCCTTGCAAAAGCCCCCTCTCATATTTTATCCCATCTGAAAGCCCCCCATGATCAATCCCCGAAAAGCCAATGACGCAAAAGATGCCGATCAGATCATCATCATCGGCGGCGGCCCGGCGGGGCTGATGGCCGCAGAAAGGCTGAGTGCGGCGGGCTGCGCCGTCACCCTTTATGAGCAGATGCCCACAGTGGGGCGCAAATTTCTGATGGCCGGTCGGGGTGGGCTTAATCTGACCCATAGCGAGCCGCTTGACGATTTCCTGCGCCATTATGGCCCGGCACGGCCCTTTATCGAGCCGATGATCCGCGCCTTTACCCCCGATGATCTGCGGGCCTGGGCCGATGATTTGGGGGCTGAAACCTTTATCGGCAGCAGCGGGCGGGTGTTTCCCAAGGCCATGAAGGCCTCACCGCTATTACGGGCGTGGTTGGTGCGGCTGTCGCAGCAGGGGGTGGCGATCAAAACCCGGCACCGCTGTTTGGGATGGGATGAAACGGGGGCTCTTTTAATCGAGGATTTAACCGCATCCACCCCTGCGGCCATCCATGCCCACAGGCCCCGGGCCACCCTTTTGGCGATGGGCGGGGCAAGCTGGCCAAGATTAGGATCGGATGGGGCCTGGGCCACATGGATAGAAAAGCAGCAGATCACGCTTAGCCCGCTTGGCCCTGCCAATTGCGGATTCGAACGGGATTGGAGCCCATTTTTTCGTGATAAATTTGCGGGCCATCCCTTAAAACCCTGCCTTTTCAGCATCGGGGATCACAGCATTAAGGGCGAAGCGATGATCACCGTACAGGGGCTTGAGGGCGGGGCCATCTATGGCTTGGGGCCCGCACTTCGACAGATGATCGCGGAAAAAGGCACCGCGCTTTTAAAACTCGATCTTTGCCCCGATCTGGAATTGGAAGACCTCTATCAGAAAATCCGCCGCACAAGGCGATCCAACAGCCTGTCGAATCGCCTGCGCAAGGCCGCCAGCCTTTCGCCCCAGGCTCTATCTTTGCTGCGGGAAAGCCCTGCATGGTCAGATACTTTTAAAAATGATCCCCATGCCCTTGCAACCTTCCTTAAAAACCTGACCTTGCCCCTTGATCGCCCGCGCCCCATCGATAAAGCTATTTCAACATATGGTGGCGTTCAATTTATGAATTTCAACGAAAATGGCTTTATCTCAGCCGCCCCCCAAGGGGTGATCTGCGCCGGTGAAATGCTGGATTGGGAGGCCCCAACGGGGGGCTATCTTTTGCAGGCCTGTTTTTCCAGCGCCCAGTGGGCCGCGAATAAGATATTGATAAATATTGAATAAAATATGATTAAATTAATAATTATACGTGGGCCATTCATTCCGGAAATACATTAAAAATCGTATTTTTAATAAATATTTCGTGATAGTGACAAACTTTTAGCTACTATAAATATTTTGTTAATTTTTTTTAGAATAAGATTGTGCATTCAATTCTAACGATAACTTTTCTTGTATAAACAATCAAGGGTTGTTTGCTGTGAGCGCAATACAAAAACTGTGGCAGGATCAGAAAATCGGCAATCGCATTGCCATCGGTTACGGAATTCTTTGTCTTTTGCTGATCATCACCGGCCTGCTTTCGATCTGGCAGTCGTTCATTCTGTCTGATCTGACCAGCCGCTTACACCGCCATCCTTATACCGTATCAAATGCAGTGCGGGATATTCGTGGCAATATTCTTGCCATTCATCGGGATATGAAAGATATCGCCCTGACTGATGATCAGGGCGCAGTCAATGCGGGCATTCTATCCATCGGGGCTTTCGAAAAAGAAGTGGAAGCGGAATTCAGGCTCGTGGAAGAGCGCTTTCTGGGGGATCAGGCCCTGATTCGTCAGGCTTATAAAAGCTTTCAGGATTGGCACCCTATTCGCAATGATATGATCGCCCTCATTGAAGCGGGCGATCGGGCGAGCGCCGCGGCCATCACATCCGAACGCGGAAAGCAACATGTCGACCTTTTATTCAAACAAATCGATGAACTGATTGCCTTTGCATCAGGAAAGGGTGATGAATTCATTATAGAAGCCAATAAAACCCGCATATTTGTCTTATGGGCTATAGGTATTATTTTGCTGATCTCGGTCATTCTCGCCGTCATCATCGCCATCATTGCCGGACGCAGTGTTACAAAACCCCTGGATCATCTGCGATTGGTCATGGAGGATCTGGCAGGCGGCAATCACAAACTGGACATCCCATTTCAGGATAAGCGCGATGAAATCGGCGCGATGGCGTGCACGGTCGATGTTTTCCGCCAGAATGCCATTGCAAAAGAAGCCGCCGAAGAGAAAGCTCGCAAGGCTGCCGAAGATGTCCGCACCCAAGAAGAAGAAGCGCGCAGGCTGGAAAAAATCAATCAGGAAAAAGAGCGGGAAGAAGCGCGCGCCAGCGCCCAACGCGCCAGGGCCTTGGATGAACTGGTGCAGCGCTTTGAAAAGCAGGCAACGGAAATTACCAGCGCCTTGTCTTCGGCCTCACTTGAGCTCTCATCCGCCGCAGAAAGCCTTGATAATGTGGCCGATAGCACAGCCCGGCAATCGGGTGTGGTGCGCGAGGCGGGCGAGGAAGCATCGCGCAATGTGACCACCGCCGCCGGAGCCGCCGAAGAACTGACCGCAGCCATATCCGAGATCAGCCGTCAGGTGGCGGGTGCGCATTCCATCACCAGAGAAGCCGTGAAAGAAGTGAATTCCAGCGCCAAAAATGTTGAAGCTCTGGCCTCATCGGCATCGCGTGTGGGCGAGGTGGTTCGGCTGATTAATGATATTGCCGAACAAACCAATCTTCTGGCGCTCAATGCTACCATCGAGGCCGCCCGCGCTGGTGAAGCGGGTAAGGGTTTTGCCGTTGTGGCCAGTGAGGTGAAATCCCTCGCCTCGCAAACCCGTAAGGCGATCGAGGAAATCGGCGGCCTTGTCGGCGAAATTCAAAATGCCGGGTCCGAAGCCGCTACAACCATGGGCCGCATGAATGAGGCCATTTCCAAGGTGAGCGAAGCCAATGCCACCATTGCCTCGGCTGTAGAACAGCAAAATGGGGCGACTATTGAAATTGCTCAGAATATGCAACAGGCCTCCGAAGGCACGGTGCGGGTCGCCGAGGAAATCTCAGGCGTTGCCGAAGGCGCCGCCGAAACCGGCTCTGCGTCTACCCAGATGAAGGCTTCGGCGAAATCCCTGTCGGAAATGACCGAGACCCTGAAGCAGGAAATCGATAGTTTCATCAGTGGGGTGAAATCTGCGTGATTAAAATGCAGAACGCCAAGCAAAGGCATCTTGGGCCATGTTATCGGCGCAAGGTGCCTTCTTGCGTCTCTCATCTTTCGGCCTTGGCGCTCGCCCTTGGCCTGCTCGGCCCGGTTTCTTCCTCTGCCCAGTCTTCCCCTGTCCAGTCTTCCCCTGTCCAGACTTCCAATGATTCCAACCATGAAGCGCAGTGCGCGCCTGCAAAAGGGGTGAACCAGGCCTATAAAGGGGTTTTTTACAGCAATGATTTCAGCTATTTAAATGCCCCCTGCCTTGCCCCGGACGATAGCCGTGGATTGGTTGAAAAAACAACCGACCGATTAAAGCTGATCCCGCTTTCCCGCCATGTCTCCCTTTCTTTGGGCGGGGAAATGCGCTTGCGCTTTCAAAGTGAAGATGAAATGGGCGGCTCTCGCCTTGCGGGTCTTGATGACAGCTTCACCCTCACCCGCGTGCGGGCCTATGCCGATATCCGCATCAGCGATTATTTTCGCGGCTTTGTCGAGGTGATCGATGCCCGCAAATCAGGGGGCAGCCTGCCACCGCGATCCATCGAGGTGGTGCGCGGCGATGTTTTAAACGGCTTTGCCGAATTTGGCGCACCCATTGCCTCGGGCCGGGCTTATCTCCGAGCCGGGCGGCAGGAATTGTTGTTTGGGGCGCAAAGATTGATCTCTCCCCTTGATTGGGGCAATACCCGGCGCAGCTTTGATGGCGTGCGGGCAAGCTATGAAACCAATGAGTTCAATATCCATGGCTGGTTCACCAATCCCCGCGTCATCAGCGATCGATCCAGCCAGCGCGATAGCAGAACCGATTTTTCCGGGGTTTATGCACAATGGACCGGACTTGGCAAAATTCTGGGGCAAAGTGGGCAAGTCCTTGAAGTCTATCTGCTCAATCTGGATGAGGATGCGCTTTTGTCAGCCGATAGCGCCTTTTGGACCATCGGCGGGCGGTTGGCCGGCGGTCGCACTATTGTGCGCTGGGAACTGGAAGCCGCTCATCAAACCGGCGATCAGGGAGCAGATAAGATTTCAGCATGGATGCTGACTGCGGGCGCAGGCCTTGATCTGGCCAACATCCTGCCAGGCGCCCCCAGCCTGTGGCTTTATTATGATCGGGCAAGTGGCGATGGCGATGATAATGATGGGAAAAACGGCACGTTCAATCAGCTTTTCCCACTGGCCCACGCTTATCTGGGGGTGATGGATCTGGTGGCGCGGCAAAATATCGAAGCCTATTCCGCCAGATTGGCCATCAAGCCCCATCGGCTCATCACCGCATCCCTCGCCTTTCATGATTTCAATCTCGCCGATGCCACAGATGCCCTTTTTAATGCCGGGGGTGGTGCTATCCGCCGGGATGCCACAGGCGCTGCGGGATCGGATGTGGGCAATGAGCTGGATGCCGTGATCAGCTATTCTCCATCCCGCTGGTATAGCCTGCAACTGGGCTATGCCCGTTTCTGGGCCGGGCGCTTCATCCGTGAAACCAATGGAACAGGTATCAGCGGTGATGCCGATTTCTTTTTCCTGCAATCCACCATCAAATTCTGATGATTGCATCCCCCTCCCCGGGTTTCAGGAAAAAGCCTGAAGCCCGGTGATGGCGCGGCCCAAAATCAGCGCATGAATATCATGGGTACCTTCATAGGTATTGACGGTTTCCAAATTCACCATATGGCGGATCACATGATATTCATCGGAAATACCATTACCGCCATGAATATCGCGCGCCATGCGGGCAATATCCAAAGCCTTGCCACAGCTATTGCGTTTGAGCAGGGAAATGGCTTCGGGTGAAAGCTGGCCCTGATCCTTTAATCGCCCGGCCTGCACACAACAAACCAGCCCCAGTGTGATTTCGGTGAGCATATCGGCCAGTTTTTTCTGAACGAGCTGCGTGGCGGCCAGCGGTTTCTTGAAAATCTGGCGATCCAAAGCATAGCTGCGTGCCGCATGAAAACAAAATTCTGCCGCCCCCAAAGCCCCCCAGGCAATGCCATAGCGGGCATTATTCAGGCACCCGAAAGGTCCGGCAAGGCCGCTGATATGGGGCAACAGATTGGCTTCGGGCACAAAAACATCCTCCATCACCACTTCGCCGGTGACCGAGGCGCGCAGACTCATCTTACCCTCGATTTTGGGGGTGGAAAGCCCCTTCATGCCGCGCTCCAGCACAAAGCCCTTGATACGCTCTTCATGGGCATCGCTTTTCGCCCAGATGATACAGATATCCGCAATCGGTGAATTGGTGATCCACATTTTGGCACCATTGAGCCGATAGCCCCCCGCCACCGCCTTTGCCGTGCTTTTCATCGACGAAGGATCAGAGCCCGCATCCGGTTCAGTGAGGCCAAAACAACCGATCAATTCACCGCTGGCAAGGCCGGGCAGCCATTTTTCGCGCTGTTCCTCGGTGCCATAAGCCCAGATGGGATACATCACCAAAGACGATTGCACACTCATCGCCGAACGATAGCCGGAATCCACATGCTCGATTTCACGGGCGATCAAACCATAAGACACAGCCGAAACCCCGGCGCAGCCATAGCCGGTGATCGTTGATCCCAAAAGCCCCGCAGCCCCCATTTCACGCATGATTGCTTGATCAAATGTTTCATCCCGATTGGCTTTCAGAATCCGGGGCATCAGTGCCGATTGAGCAAATTGCCGGGCGGATTGGCGCACCATCCGTTCTTCTTCGCTCAAAAGCCCATCGATCAACAAAGGATCGAGCCAATCCATGACAGGCCAGCGCGTGGGCCCGGGCTTTTGATGATCGGCCTTTTCATGGGCATTTTCATAAGATGGATGGGGATGATCAGACATGGAGATAACATTTCCTAGAAGAGATCAGACGCAACAGGCCTTTCATGTGTCATGCTCTGCCATCCCATCATTTAAGGCAAGAGGCTTTCCCCGACTGGAAGCGTTCAGAGCTTATCGGCGATGCAATATTTTTTGCAAAAACTCTGAGGATACGCATGGATAGTCTCTAAATTTATTAGATTCGGGTCATTCAGATCACAAACATAACCCAAAAACATCATTATTGCCTTCAGGCTTTGCAAAAATATATGGTTTAAATTGATATATAAGCGCTTATTTATCAATGATATTATCGCATAGCAGCTAAAAAATCCGGGGTTATCTCTCAGAGAGTTACAAAAACATTTGCAAAAAATGATTTTTTTGCGCATCCTTATAAAGTGAATTGCAAATAAACCTTCACAGGGAAGATGACGCATTCGCCCAAAACCAAGAGCCTAAAGGCCATCGGACTTTGCTGTAGGTGCAAGAGACCAGCGCAAAATGCCTGCAAAAATGCAGAAAAAGGGGAGGAATATGACGACATTCAAACGCATCAGGATGCTGTGTGGCACATCATCGGCCATGGCATTGGCTTTGGCCATCAACCCTGTTTTTGCTCAGCAGGTCGATCCCGACGATCATGAAGACGAAACGGCCCTTGAAGAAATCGTTGTCCAGGGCTTTCGCAGCAGCATTGAAAATTCCATCGCCGCCAAGCGCGGCAACAGTTCGATCGTCGAGGCCATTTCGGCAGAAGACATCGGCAAATTGCCCGATGTCTCGATTGCTGAATCCCTTGCCCGCCTTCCCGGATTGACCACACAGCGGGTAGATGGCCGTGGGCAGGTTTTATCGATTCGTGGCTTGGGCCCGGATTTTTCGACCGCTCTGCTCAATGGGCGCGAACAGGTTTCAACAAGCGATAATCGCGGGGTTGAATTTGATCAATATCCGGCAGAGCTTTTATCTGCCGCCGTGGTTTACAAAACCCCCGATGCTACCCTCATCGGACAAGGGCTGACCGGCACCGTTGATCTGCGCACCATCCGCCCCCTTGATATCAAAGAGCGGATTTTATCGGTCAATGGCTTTTATGAATTCAACGAGAATTCATCGCTCAATCCCGATCAGCCGCGCGCGGGCTTTCGCGCCTCGGCAATTTATGCGGATAAATTTCTTGATAACACTTTGGGCTTTTCCCTTGGGATCGCCCATCAATCCACCCCCACCCAAAGCGAACGTTTCAACGCATGGGGCTTCCCCACTGTTGAGGGCGATCTCGATGTGAATGGTACAACGCCCTTTGTTATTGGTGGGGCAAAACCTTTTGCCCAATCCAATGATCTCAATCGCTTTGGGGTCATTGGCACCATTCAATATCAGCCATCCGACAGCTTTAGCACCTCGCTCGATTTCAATTATTCCCATTTTGATGAAACCCAATCCCTGCGCGGCATCGAATTGCCGCTTTTCTGGTCGGCAGCTCAGCTTCAGCCCGGCTTCACCGAGGTTGATGGCCTGATCACCGAAGGTGTGTTTACCGATGTGAAAGGGGTGATGCGCAATGATCGCAATGATCGCAATGCCGATCTTTTTGGCGCAGGTTGGAATGTGCGGGCCAAGGTCACCGATCATTGGAGCGTGGAATCCGATATCAGCTATTCCCGCGCCGACAGGAAAGACAGCCTGATTGAAACGATCACCGGCACGGGCCCTGCGGGCGAAGGCATCACCGATACTTTGGGCTTTCGTATTCAGGATAATGGCGTCGTTAGATTCGACTCATCCATCGATTATAGCGATCCCAGCCTTTTCTTTCTCACCGATCCCCAAGGCTGGGGAGCCGGGGCCCAACCCAATCCCCTGACGCAGGCAGGCTTCATCAACGCCCCCAAGACCGAGGACGAACTGACCCATCTGCGCTTCAGCGCCGAACGCGCCGGTTATATTGGCCCGATCAGCGCCATCACCTTTGGTGTCGATCTCAGCCGCCGCGATAAAGAACGCGCCATCAGCCAGACATTCCTTGTGCCTGCGGGCGGTGCAACCGCCCTGCCGGTGCCGCAAGAGGCGATCCTCGATAAAAGCACCTCCCTCGAATTCATCGGCATCGATGGGCATTTAAGCCTTGATCCGCTGTTTCTCATCGACAATGGCTTTTTAGAGCGCGTGCCCACCAGCCTATCGTCGTTTGATGTGCCGCAGGATTGGAAGGTGCGCGAAGATGTGGCGATTGCCTATGTCAAATTCGATGTCGAAACAGACATCCTCTCCATCCCGGTGACCGGGAATTTCGGTACGCAGATTGTTTTCACCGATCAGGAATCGACCGGATCGCGCATCGAATCCGTGGATCTGGGCTCCGGTGTCAGCGAACCCATGCTGGTCCCCACTCAGGAAGGCGACAAATATACCCGCTTTTTGCCCAGCATGAATTTAAGCTTCGACCTTGGCCATGAAACGGTGATGCGCTTTGGCGCCGCCCGCACATTGGCGCGCTCGCGGATGGATCAGTTGAATTCCAGCCTATCCCTCAGCACCAATGATACGCAATTGCGGTCCACCGATCCCAATCAGGCCTTTTTCAGCGCATCGGGCGGCAATGCGGAATTAAAACCCTTCATTGCCAATTCGGTTGATCTGTCCTTTGAAAAATATTTCTCGCAGGCTGGCTATGTGGCCCTAGCCTTTTTCTATAAGGATCTGCAGGATTTCGTGAATCCCAATGATGCCTTTCTGTTTGATTTTACCGATTTCGTCGATAGCACCCTTTCGCCTGAACAAGTGGCCGAGCTTGGGACCACATTGGGGACCATTTCCGGGCCAACCAATAATGGCCGTGGCAATATCGGCGGGGTGGAATTCACGCTGTCCCTGCCCCTTGATTTCATCAGCATGGCGCTGGATGGCTTTGGCGTGATCAGCAGTGCATCATGGACCGATAGCCGGGTCATATTGGGCGATAATCCCGATCCCATTTCTGTTCCCGGGCTTTCAAAATGGGTCGTGAATTCAACCGCCTATTATGAAAAATACGGCTTCAGCGCCCGCATCAGTCATCGCTATCGCGGCTCGTTTCTGGGCGAGGTCTCGGGGATCAGTGCCACCCGCATTTTGCGATCATCGAAAAGCGAGTCCATTTTCGATGCCCAGATTGGCTATGCCTTTGAAACCGGCCCCCTTGAAGGCCTGAATGTCACATTCCAGGCCCGCAATCTTACGGATGAACCGTTCGTGACCTTTGAAGGCGATGATGGTCGCCGGGTGATCGATCAGCAGAAATTTGGCCGCACCTATCTGGTTGGGTTATCCTATAAATTCTGACGGTCGGGTTTATACTATAAGGGTGATGTGAGGGGAGCGGCTGCCAACACGCGGTTGCCCCCCTCCTTTGCTGCCCAGCTAATCGGAGCCAAGCCTTTATGAACAGCAGTGATAGGCCCGCCCATCAGCCGCTTCATCATCCGGGCACGGATCGGGCTATCCGCACCATCGCCATTATCGGAGGGGGGACGGCAGGATGGATCGCGGCAGCGGTGCTCGCCAAAGCTTTGGGCCAACAGATCCGCATCAGGCTCATCGAATCCGATGCCATCGGCATCATTGGCGTGGGTGAGGCCACCATCCCCCAGATCCGCAATCTCAATCACTATCTGGGGCTCGATGAGCATGAGATGATCCGCCAAACCAAGGGCAGCTTTAAATTGGGGATCGAATTCAGCGATTGGGGCCGGATCGGTGATCGCTATATGCATGCCTTTGGCGATATCGGCCAAGCCTTGGGCCTGTCGCCTTTTCATCATTATTGGCTGCGGGCAGCCCAATCCGGCCACCCGCACAGCTTATGGGCGTATTCCCTGAACCAGCAGGCCGCCATCCAAAACCGCTTTGGCCCCTTGGAAAGGCTCGGCGATAGTCGGCTCACCGGCCTTCGCTATGCTTTTCATTTTGATGCGGGGCTTTATGCGGCGATGCTGCGGGGCTATAGCGAGGCGCGGGGGGTTGAGCGCCTTGAAGGCCGTGTGGTGGATGTGAAGCTGCGTGGGGAGGATGGCTTCATTCAATCGGTTTCATTGGAAAA